>CAYSYX010000218.1:0-14910 GCA_964435055.1 uncultured Polyangium sp.
CAATACGAATGATAGCAATGCGTGCACGACGGATGCGTGTGATCCGATGACGGGCGTGTCGCATACGCCGGTCAATACGAATGATAGCAATGCGTGCACGACGGATGCGTGTGATCCGATGACGGGCATTTCGCATACGCCGGTCATGATCGATGATGGTAATGCCTGTACGACGGACGCGTGTGATCCGATGACGGGCGTGTCGCACACGCCGGTGAACGTCGACGACGCCAATGCGTGCACGGTTGACGCTTGCAATCCAGTGACGGGCGCGATTACGCATAACCCGGTCAATGTCGACGATGGTAATGCGTGTACGACCGATACTTGCAATACGATGACGGGTGCGATTACGCATGCCCCGGTCAATGTCGATGATGGTAATGCGTGTACGACCGATACTTGCAATACGATGACGGGCGCGATTTCGCATGACCCGGTCAATGTCGACGACATGGTGGCTTGCACGGCGGATGCGTGTGATTCGATGACCGGCGAATCGCATATCACGAATGATTCGATGTGCGGTCCGCTGAACGTCTGCGATTTGACGGGCTGTGTACCGACGATTCCGGCGGATCAAACGGGCTCTGTCATCATTACGGAATTTTCGGCGCTCGGTTCGGAGTTTGTCGAACTGTACAATACGACGGCCGCGCCCATCGATATTCGCGGCTATGTCGTTCGTTCCGGAACGAGCCAGGCGCTTTCGATTCGTTCGGCGACGGATCCGACGGATGCGATGTCGACGCCGGTGACGATTCCGGCCAACGGGTATGTGTGGGGCGTCGTGAATCCGGCGAGCGCGGTGAATATTCCGCCCGGTGCGGCATTCGTCATCGGAGCGCCGGGAGCGTCTTTGGCGCTGGGCGACACGGGTGACGCGATTGCGCTTTATGGCGTGCAGGGCCTTGTCTTGCAAGACTTGGTCGATTTCACGCAGCTCCATGCCAATCCGAATGCGGCGATGCCTGCGACGGCTTTCCCCGCGTTTACCGGCGTAAGCACGCAGGTCGAGCCGACGTTGCTGACGGCAACCGGCAATGACGGCGGTGCCAATTGGTGCACAAGCTTCTATCCGGCAACGGGTGTTCGCACAAAAGTGGCCGATACGAAAGGCGCGGCCAATGGAAGCTGCAAAGTGGCGGTCATCAATGAAGCGTTGATTGATCCATCATCCACCGATGATGGGAAAGCTTTTATTGAAATCGCCGGTCCCGGCGGTGGTCTTGCTGCGGGAATGAAGCTGGATGACATCGAGGGGGTGACGGCACCCATTGGTGTGACGAATGGCGCCGAAATGGTAATTCCCGCCGGTACGCGCATTCCGGTGGACAACATTCTGCTTCTCGCCGACGAACTCGGTACGACGGGTACGACGCAGGTCCCTGGATTCACGCCGGCGGACGTGATCCTCAATGACGTCGATTACGAAAACAGCGGCGGTGACGCCATGCAGCTCATCTCGGCAAACAACGTTTTGCTCGATGCGGTTGGTCAATCGGCAACGGGGACCAACTTCGCATCGAACGTAGCTGCCAACGGTTTTGCCATGTACGAGACCCAGGTCACCACGTTCCCGACGGTCAATGCGAGTTTGGCGCGTAATACCACCAGCACGGACACCGACCACAACGCCAATGATTTCCATGGTGATCCATCGCCAACGCCAGGAGCTGCCAACGACCTCGTCAATTTGACGATAACGTCACTCGCACCGGATGACGGGCTTGCGACGGTCGCGACGCCATTTACCGTCTTCGGAACGGATTTCGCCAGCGGTATGACGCTCGCTGTGGGTGGAAATGCCGCCGCGACGTGTACGTACACGAGCTCGACGCAGATGACCTGTACCGCACCGACAAACGCCGGCACGGTGGCGCGCGTGGGTGTTGTGGCGACAAACCTGGCGTCGGTTGGAGCGGGCACGTTTACCTTGCCAAACAGCTTTACCTATACGGGTGTGCTCAACGAACTGGGTGTTGCCGGTGAAGCGGACTTCTGCAATGTGCAATTCCCGACGACGTTCACCGTAACGGCCGGGCAACTCACGCCACTTATCTACGGGCGCATTTTCGAGGACACCGTGACGCAACCTGCGGGCGCTCCCGCGGGGGTTTTGGCGGAACTCGGTTATGGGCCGGCGGCATGGACGCCTCTGACGCAAAACGCGACGACCGGCTTCATGACGGCCCCGTTCAACACTCAGGTTGGCAATGATGACGAATTCCAAATTTCGTTTGTCGCGCCGGCAACCGCGGGCATGTACCGCTACGTGTATCGCTTCAGCCTCGATGGCGGATTGAACTACACGTATTGCGATACGGACGGTGCCGGGTCGAATCCCGGTTTGGACTTCAATGCCGCAAACGCGGGCTTGATGACCGTGCAGTGATGTCGTGTTCGGCGCCCGTCAACGCATGGGCGCATGCATGATGCCGCGGGCTTTTTCCCGGCCCGCGGCGACCTTCCTTCAATCTATCTTCGGCGCTTCGAATACACCGGAGGTCGTCGAGTTTCGTTTGCCGGATAGGCGTCCCAGCACGATATCGAGTTTTTCCAAGTCAATGGGTTTGGCAATAAAACCCTGCATGCCTGCTTCTTTGCATGCGGCCCGATCTTCCTCGAAGACACTGGCGCTCATGGCGATGATCTTGGGGCAAGCCTGAACAGTCAGTTTTTCCTGGATGAGTTTCGTCGCTTCGATGCCATTCATTCCTGGCATTTGCAGGTCCATGAAGACGACGTCGTAGTTTTTCTCGCCGACCATGCGCAGGGCGCTCGGACCGTCGTCGGCCGTGTCGGCCTCATATCCAAGCCGTTTCAGCATCAACCTGGCAACCGTGCGATTGACGAGAACATCATCGACGATGAGTACTTTCAAGGTATCGTGGTTGGGGCGCGGCGGCTGAGTTTCGATGACGAGCGTCGTTTCGGGGTTTTCGGCCGCCGTCAAGATGACCGAGAACGAAAATGTCGAACCTTCCCCGATGCGACTCTCGACATGAATCTCGCCGCCCATGGCTTTGATGATTTGCTGACTTATCGTCAATCCAAGTCCCGATCCGCCATAACGTCGAGCAATGCCGCTGTCACCTTGCTCGAATGGGCGAAACAGCCGCTCAATGGTTTCGGGCGACATACCGATGCCCGTATCGATTACGGAAAAGTGAATTTCGTGTTGCGTCGCATCGATTTCACGGTGCGTAATGACGAACTTGACCGAGCCTTTGTTTGTGAACTTGAGAGCATTCGATAATAAATTCAGCAAGACTTGGCGCAAGCGTGCGTCGTCTCCATACAAAAACGCCGGCAATCGATCCGCGAGCTCCGTTTTCAACGCGATGTTTTTCCCGGCCGCTGTCGGACGCATCATATCGATGACCGAACGGAGCAAATGGTGCAGGTCGAAGGACGTGGGGGCGAGCTCCAATTTTCCCGCATCGATTTTCGCAAAATCGAGCACGTCGTTGAGCAACCCCAGAAGCGCCGATGCGCTGGTGCGAATGGTCCGCGCATGTTCGCGATATTCAGGCTCGATCGGCGCATTAACGAGCAGATCCGACAGCCCGATGACGGCATTCATCGGCGTGCGAAATTCGTGACTCATCGCGGCAAGGAATGCCGTACGAGCTCGATACATCGTCTCGGCTTTTGCCTTTTGCGCCTCGAGCTCGCGATTTTTTTTGGCCAATTCGAGTCGAATCTGTTTTTCCTGGCGCTCCGCTTCATAACGCTTCCGGCGTTGCAGTTCGAAGGAGCGCACGGAGAGAATACCCATGATGTTCAAAAGAAAAAGCAACAGAATTCCGGTGCCTCGAGCGACGTTCGATGCGTTCGCTTGAGGTTGCAAGAGACGAACAATCAACGGAATGGATATTCCGAAAGCCGTGAAAATACGTGAACGAAGGGGACCACGCTCGGCAAAATACAAGATACACAACGCGCAAATGGCCGCAAGAAAGGGTCCCTGCAGTTCACGCGCGGACATGCGGGTGAGGCCGACCGATACGAGGAGAAATAACGTTCCGACGTTCCAAATGGCGACGCATCGTTCGAATTGCCGCAACGAATGACCATTGCGCAATTCTCGAAGCACCCACGCCGTCATGAGGGCATGGATGAGACGGACAATCATCACGAAAGAAAAACTTGCCGTACCGTAAAGCAGCACCACGTCATTTCGAATCGACAGAAGTAACGCCGCCGTCGAGCAACCGAACACCAACGCGGCTTGGCGTCGATCCGTATCGAGGAAGTGCTGCCGCGCTCGCAGCGATCCGATGACTTGTCGCGACAGCGCTTTCATGATCTCACCACCCTAACACTCCGCTTCATCGATCGTCTACACAGGCGCACGAACCGAGCATTCTTTCACCGCGTGCTCGAAATTCCTTTTCGTCGACATGAATTCGCCTGACAATGCCCGTACGCGTTTGTCTTTGGGGGCGGAGAACTTATTGCGGTCTGCTCCGTATCCCAGGCTCCCGCGGATCTCGGAGCGAACATGACCGGCTTTCTCGATCGGCTCAAGGCGTATTGGAAGAACAACCCCCTGTCGGCACGTGCCGTGCTTGGACTTCTGGTCCTCTTGGCTTGTGCAGGCACGTTTGTCATGATGCAACGGGTGCCGCCCGCGCGTGCAGGCGTCGTCGATGCGCGTCTCGAACTCGCCGCCGGCGAAGTGCGTCTGACCGACGGACAACGATCCACCACGTTGATCTCCGGCGTTGCGCTCCCGCAAGGCGCGGAAGTATCGACGGGCGGCGGCGCCCGCGCGCTCATGCGACTTGCCGATGGATCCTCGCTGTTCTTGCGCAGCGATACGAAAGTCAAGCTGCTCCCCGAAGGAACCGATCTCGTCTCCGGTGAAGTTTGGCTCGACGCACCTCCTTCCGAGCGCGCCGCGCTGCAACACCAAGTTGGTTCAGTGACGATTTCCGCCGCGGATGCGGGTTTGTCGGTCGTAAACACCAACGGCGAAGTTCGGGTCGTCGTGACGCGAGGTCTGGCGGTCGTGACATCGCCTGGTGGACGGGTTGAAGTCAACGCGGGCGAGCAGGTTGAAATCAAGGGGTCGGACAAACCCAATGTAAAACCCGTTGTATTTTGGGATGATTGGACCGGCGGTATGGGCGACGGCCGACCGCTTGCAGGAAATGCAAGCGGAGCCGGGCGCATTTACGGCGTCGCGTTGAATGATCCGGGCGCCAAAGCAAAACTGCTTGAAATCAGCCGACAATCCGTGCGCGCCGTCATTCGTGACGGGCTCGCGGAAACTGAAGTTGATCAAACCTTTGGCAATCCCGGCGGCGGCGTTCTCGAAGGTTGGTATTGGTTCAGCGTTCCGGAACACGCGATTGTCACTTCGTTTGCCGTCGAAACCAATGGCGTGCTCGTCGAGGGTGAAGTCACGGAACGTAAAGAAGCCGCTGCGAAATATTCGCAAGCCGTATCGAGCGGTCATTCGCCTGCGCTCCTCGAATGGGTCGACGGTCGAACGTATCGTTCTCGCATTTATCCCATTCCCGCATCCGGTTCGCGCCGCGTCGTATTGCGATATCTGGAAGTCTTGCCATCCCAAGATGGCAAACTCGAATATTTGTACCCAATGCGCTCGGACGAACCTTCTCGTATCGGCGAGTTTTCCTTGGAAGTGGATTTGGGCCAGGTCGGGCCGAAAATGCGTATTTCGAGTTTGGCCGATGCGGTCGTCGAAGAACGCGGGCGACGCGTGACGATGCGGCGCAGTGGTTATTTGCCGCGGGCTGATTTTCAAATCGAAGCGACCCCAATGGAGAAAAACGAACGCGATCCATTGACGGTATCGCGTTGGTCCGCGGGAAGTGATCGGGCCGATTATGTCATGGCGCGGTATGTGCCCGATATCGATTGGTCGACGATTCCCGAGCCTCCCGGGGACGTCGCCGTCGTTATCGATACATCGGCTTCGGGTGATGAAGCCGTTCGTCAGCAAAAAGCCGTGGCTGCCGAAGCCACATTGCGTGCATTGTCAAAAAAGGACAAATTCGTTCTCATTGCGATCGATTCGGCGCCGACGGTGTTGTGGCCGCAAGAAGGTTTGGCGGAAGCAACCGATAAAGAAATCGCTTCGGCGCTTGGAAAACTGGCCGAACATGCCTCCGCCGGGGCGACGGATCTCGGCGCCATGTTCGACGCGGCCCTCGGACGATTGCACGGAACGGAGCAACCGGCCGTCGTATACATCGGCGATGGTTTGGCGACGTCGGGCGAAGTTGCGGCGGACCGTTTGTCCGAGCGATTGCGGCGTTCTCTTTCCACGTCACGCGCGCGGCTGTTCACGGTGGCCGTTGGTGCTCAAAGCAATTTGGGACTGTTGCGCGAATTGGCCAGGCAAGGCGGCGGGCAAAGTTTCCGCATTGATCGGACGGAGACGGCCACGAGCGAAGTGATGCGTTTGGCCAGTGCCATCAAGACGCCGACGATTACGGATCTGAGTATCGATCTCGGTGCGGGTCTCGATGAAGCGATGATTTCCGCAAGCGGCAAGATTTCCCGCGGAGACGAAGTGATGCTCGTGGCGCGTACGCATCATGCATTGCCGAAAGAAGCGACCGTCAAAGGTCGCGTCGGCGGCAAAGATTTTTCTCGGAACTACGCGATTAAAATGACGCAGGGTCCGAGCACATCGTTGGTTCCGCGGTTATGGGCGGCGGAGAAAATTCGTCGATTGCTGGGCGAAGCGACGGATCCGGATGAAATCCGCGGCAAAATTGTCGAAATCGGTCTCGATTATGGGCTGATGACGCCATACACGAGCATTCTGGCGCTCGAAGATGAAGCGGCGTATGCGCGCCAAGGTATTCGTCGGCGAAATTCGCCATTGCGTGGAACGCGATTGACCATGCTCGATACGGCGACCGAACGCGCATGGATGGACGCGGCGGCAAACCCTGTTCCGGTGGTGATGTTCGGTTGTTCGAAGAGCGAAGATGCTCCTTCCCCGGCCGCTGCGCAACGAGCCAAGGCTGAGGAAAGGGACGCAGCCGAGTTCGGTATGGTAGGTCTCCTCAATGCGGACCAAAAACAACCCAGTGATGTGGCACCGCCAAGTGCCGCGGAGCCGATGCCCGCCAATCAGCCCGGACAAATGCCGGCATCCATGACGACGGAGCCGGCGGCGATCGACGGCAAAGCGGATCAATTCGAGACGGCGAGGAAAACCGCGGTTGCGGCAAACGATGCGCCGCAGTCCAATGCGCCGACCGGATTCATTGGAGGAAAGCCGGTTCCCGGGCCCGCGGCGCCTCCGCCGCCGCCTCGCCCTCCGATTACGCTTCCGAACAAGCCTTGGGGAGCCGGTAATGGAGCCGCAGTCAAACCCGCGGATGACTTTTGGGAAGGCGATCGCAAGACTGACAAACCCAAGCCCAAGCTGAATCCAGCGATGTATGGCAAAGACTTGGAAAAAGTCGCAAAACCGCAAGTCTCCGTGGTTTTACCGGCAATGCCTTGCAGTGACGTGGCGCGAAGGCCGCTTGCGGATCGCATTGTGCTGTGGTCGAAGCGATTAAAGGGAGAACTCGACGGTCCGACGCTCGTGTCTCGGTACGAGGCTGCGCGCAATACGTGCGAAATTCCCGATTGGCGTGCCGAACAAGCGTTGCTCGATTTGATTCAGCAAAAGGCCCGCACGGAAGAAGCCGTGTTGGCGCTCTTGGGCCATTTGGCTCGAACGCCGGATACGCAGCGATATGTGGCGCAAGCGATTTTGCGGCGCACCGTGGATCCTCGCATTACGGCGGCCGTGCGCCGCACGTTGTTTGGCGAGCGTATTCAATGGGACGCCGTCGACGCGGAACTCGCGGCCATTACGGACGTCGAGCAAAAGCTGGCTTTGCTGCGCGAACGAATGCTCGTGGCTCCTGGCGATCCCGAGGGCGAAGTGCGTATCGTGCGCCTGTTGGGCGATGCGGGAAAACGCGACGATGCCTTGGCGCATGGGCGAAGATTGCGCGATCGCGGCCTCATGAGCCCGCAATTGGCGTTGTCGCTCGGCGATATCTTGGCGCAGCAAAAGTTCGACGATGAAGCATTGCGAACGTATTCCGAAATCGTCGAATTCGATCCGCAAAGTTCGGATTCGCGTCGACTCCTGGGCGACGTCTTTTTGCGTCATCGTTGGTATGCGGCGGCGTATCGGCAATACAAGACGCTCACGGATTTGCGAGCGAATGATCCGTCGGCATTCTTGCGTTTGGCATTTGCCGCGGCGGGAAGTGGTCGAGTCGATGAAGCCTTGCGTATCGAGCGGCAAGTTGCGTCGGCTGAGGGAACGCCCGGCCCGCGTGATCCGCGTCTATGGGCGCGATTGGCCGCGGCGGCGCAGCTGGCCAAATTGCTGGATGGCGAAGGCAAACCCCCGGAGCCGGCCATGGTCGAAGGTTTGGCGCGAAAAATGAAAGAGTTGTCGCTCTTTAATGGTCCGAGCGCCATGGCGATCCTCACGTGGGACGATTTGACCGTGGAATTGGTGCTCGTGGGCAAAGAAGGCGACAAAGACGCGGCTTTGCCGGAGGTATCGGAATCGGCGTCGGTTGGCATTTCGGCGCTCGAAGTGCCGCTCGGCGACGAAGCGCGGTATGTTTTTTCGGCGCGGTGGAAGTCGAAGAAACTGCGGGAAGTCAACGTCACGCTCCATCAAATTGCGTGGGACGGAAAAGCATTCCGAGTCAAAATCAAGCCCATGAAACTGGCCGTTGCGGACGAAGCGGTGTCGTTCTAGCGTTTGGCGGGGTAAACGGAGCGATTCATGTTCGACATCACATTCATTGGGAAGCTCGTCGCCACAATCGCCTCCACGGGGGCCTTTTTGGCACTGCTCGGTGTTCTTGGGGCGGCGGCGTATGTTCTGGCAATCGCGACGACGGCCATTGAGCGATTGCCGAGTAAAGGGGCGATTGTCGTTCAGGGACAAACCAATCACGCATCTAGTTTGTCATGGACGTCGGGAACTATCGTGGGCCTCTTGACGTTCGTTGCGGCGTTGGCGATGCTGCGTGTCGAAGGGTGGTTCGCGACCATTGTTTTCTCCGCGGCTCTGGGATTTCTGGCCCGTTCATTCGTGGCGTTGACGGCGGTTTTGGGTGATCGCGCGGTGGACCGGCTTCTTCGGCATCGTGCGGCGCGCGCACAGGAACTCACGCAATGGCGTGCGCAAAAGGCGGCCGAGTTTCAGGAAACCAATCGACAGCGGCTTCAAGGAGCGGATCTTTCGGCGGAAGTGGCTCATGGTGATCAAGCTGTCGGCAAGTTACGCGAAGGGCTGGGTGCTCTCGAAACGACGCGTGCGGCATTGGCGGACAAACTCAAGGCGGCATTGAATGCCGGTGGAAATGTCGCGCTTGTCGCAGATATGGCCCGCATGCGGGATGACCTCGACGTGCGCATTGATTTGGGCAAACGCGTCCTGTCGTCTGCGGAAGCGGCTGTGGCGAAGTTGGCTTATGCCGTGCCCGTGAAGCGACTTCTGCGTTTGAGGCCCGTCGAGATTTCGGGATTGGATCCCAAAATTCCAGGGAATTACGCAAAACGTGTCGAATCGGCGGTCGAGGCCATGGACGCGTATTTGGTGGTGATTGGACAAACCAAAGAAGAGATTGAGCAAATGGCGGTGCGCAGGCCCGTGGTCGAACCTGCCGAGGGAGAATCGCTGCCGGTCAAAGCGCGGCGCGAAATCGAGGCCATCGAGTCGGCGTACAAGGCGATGCGTGAACGCGCGGATCTCGTCCGTTTGGGCCTGCGAGCGCGGGAGGGAATGGCTCGAGTGGCCAATGCTGCGGGGCAAGTCGCCGTGCCTGCGGAAGGACAAACCGACGAACGCGACGTGCATTTGTTGCTCGACGACGTCGCGCGAGCCAATCAAATGGCGACGGATGAATTCATCGGCGGCGACGAACACGTCCGGGCGTTGGCGACGACGTTGGCTCGAGGAGCGAAGGCGTTGTCGGGCGGCGACCGAGCCTCTTTGGGTGAAGTCGTCGAAGCGTTGCAATCCATGGGGTGACGGCATTGAAAAACGTGGCTTTGGTTTGTTTTGGATTGTCGTTGATTTGGTATGGCGCAGCTTGTGAACCGCCTGCAAAACCGACAAACCCGACGCCGGCCGCGAGCTCGAGGCAAGATGTGTCGACAGCGTCGCCATTGGCGTCCGGTTCTGCGTCTGCTGCAATGCCCGTAGCGTCTGTCTCGGTGCAACCATTGCCATCTGCGTCCGCGGCAAGCCCCAATCCGACGCCGTGTCCGCCGGAGGCGTCGCAACCTGCCGGGGCATTGGCGTGGGTGAATGGGTGTAAGATTTTGATTGCGGAAAAGATTGTTTTTGCGATCGATAAGTCGACCATCAAGCCGCAGAGTTTCGCGATTCTCGAAGCTGTCGGGGATATCTTGGCGCAAAACCCGGATATGCATCTCGAAATTCAGGGACACTTGGGCGAACCCGAGCCATATCCCATGGGTCGTAATCTGTCGCGTGATCGCGCGGAATCCGTGCGAAAATACTTCATTGCGAAAAAGGGGATTCATCCCATGCGCCTCGAAGCCAAGGGCTACGGTGCGACTGTACCGCTGGCCGATTCGAAAACGGAAGAGGGGCGAACGAAGAATCGGCGGATTGAATTCGTGATTTGGAAATGGCGTGGAGGAATGAATCGGGTCATCTGGCCGGGGCCTTGATACCGGTGAAATGAGACCGTTTCATTTTTTCGCCTTCGCCTGCGAATTCATCGACAACGCATACATTCCAAGTCACACGTGTCGGGCTCGTTCGTCTACCCGTCGCAACACGTATTTTTTCTGGCCATCCAGTCGCCTTTCGTGCAAGAGTGGCGACGAAACAACACCCCTACGAACGAACCATGAAACGAACCACCTGCCTGTTGAGTTTGTCCTCGCTCTTTGTCTTGGTCGCTTGCGGCTCGGCTCCGCCCCCTCCGCCGAATGACAAGCCCGTAGATACGGCGAAACCCGCGGAAACGGCGAAGGTTGTCGAGACGGCGAAGGCCGTCGAAACGGCGACGCCTCCGTTGCTTCCTCCCGGACCTCCGTACCAAGGCAAACCAAGGCTCGGTTCGTTCGGCGTCGAGCTGGATGGCATGGATGCGTCGGTAAAGCCCGGCGCGGATTTTTATCAGTATGCCGGTGGCACATGGATCAAGAAAAACCCGATTCCCGCCGATCGTGCTCGCTGGGGCACGTTCGACGCGTTGCGTGAAGAATCGGATACGAACGTGCGCAAAATTCTCGACGAACTTGCGGCGAAAAAAGCTGAAAAAGGGGCAAAAAAACTCGAGAAAGGGTCTTCTTCGCAAAAGGCCACCGACATGTATGCCGCGTATCTCGATACCGCGGCCATCGACAAAAAGGGGTTTGCCGTTGCGAAGAAATGGCTCGATGCCATCAATGCGGCAAAAACCACCGATGACATTGCGAAACTCATGGGGCGAGCGGATTTGCCGTGCAAGGCGCCCATTGGCATGAGTGTTTCGCTCGATCAAAAAAATCCCGATAAATACGTCGTCTCCGTGACGCAAGGCGGAATTGGTTTGCCCGAGCGCGAGTATTACTTCAAGACGGACAAACAATTCGTCGAGATTCGGGAAAAGTACGAAGCGCACATTGGTCGCGTATTGGCGCTGGTGGGGGACAAGAACGCCGCGGCGAATGCCAAAGAAATCGTGGCGCTCGAAACGAAAATCGCCGAAGCGCATTGGCTCATTGCGGATCGTCGCGATCGCGATAAAACGTACAACCTGCGCACCCTTGCGGACCTCGAGAAAGAAGCGCCGAAGTTCCCGTGGAAAGTGTACCTGAAGGCGCATGGATTCGATTCCGAACCGGCGGTTGTCGTTCGTGAAGTGACGGCAATGCCCAAACTCGGAGAAATTTTCGCGTCGACGCCGGTCGCGACGTGGAAATCGTACCTGACGTACCATTTCTTGCGGGCGTCGGCGGATGTATTGCCTTCGGCGCTCGACAAAGAGGTATTCGATTTCGTCGGGCGGACGTTGAATGGCCAGCCCGAGCAACGTGATCGTTGGAAGCGAGCGGTGGCTGCCGTCAATGGGGCCATTGGCGACGCAGTGGGCGAGCTTTACGTGGCGCGGCATTTCCAGCCCAAGGCCAAAGCGGAAATGGATAAGCTCGTCGAGAATCTTCGCAAAGGATACGCATCACGTATTCAACAAGTCGATTGGATGACGGCGGAGACGAAAAAGGTTGCGCTGGAAAAACTCGCGGCATTCCGTCCGAAAATCGGTTATCCGAACAAATGGAAGAATTACGATAAGTTGGACATCGTTGCCGGAGATGCATTCGGTAATGCCCGTCGGGCGGAAACGTGGCAACACGAATATGACAAGGCGCGACTTGGTAAACCGACGGATCGGGACGAATGGTTCATGGCGCCGCAAGTGGTCAATGCGTACTACAACGCCGTCTTTAATGAAATCGTCTTTCCCGCGGCGATTCTGCAACCGCCGTTTTTCGATCCCGAAGCGGAAGCGGCCGTCAATTACGGGGCGATCGGCGGCGTCATCGGACATGAAATGGGCCACGGATTCGACGATCAAGGCGCCAAGTCCGACGCGAAGGGCGTTCTTCGCAATTGGTGGGCGCCCGCGGATGTCGACGCTTTCAAAAAGCGCACGCAGGTGCTCGTCGATCAATATGCGGCCTTCGAGCCTCTTCCGGGAATCAAGGTCAATGGCAAATTGACCCTCGGGGAAAACATCGGCGACATCGGCGGCATTACGGTGGCGCATGAAGCGTACAAATTGTCGCTCGAGGGCAAAGCCTCGGAAGTGATCGGCGGCTATACCGGTGATCAGCGATTCTTCTTCGGCTGGGCGCAAGTATGGCGGTCGCTGTACCGCGACGAAGCATTGCGTAATCAGATCATGTCGGACACGCATTCGCCGGCGATGTATCGCGTCAATGGCGTCGTGCGCAACGTGGACGCTTGGTATACGGCGTTTGGCGTAAAAGAAGGCGATCCGTTGTACCTCGCCCCGGAAAAACGCGTTCGGATTTGGTGATATTCACCGCGGAGGGTCGCCGTTGCCGCCAACGCTGTACCGGCGACCCTCGCTCGTGCTACTCCCGCCCACCCATGCGCCGACGCACGCCCCACTCGATCTTCGTCGAACAAGCCCAACGCAGGCTCATTGCTCGTTTACGTGAACTCGATCAACAAGCCATCGTTCGCGAGCTCGACCCGTTTCTCACGAATGAACGACGCGCGCGGTTCGAGTCTGTCTTTTCGCAACGCCTCGACTCCGTCACGGTTTTGATGGACGCACCTTACGACCCGCACAACGGAGCAGCCGTCTTGCGATCGTGCGATGCTTTCGGCGTTCAACGATTGCACGTCGTCGAACGCGGAGGCCAAGGGTTTCTCGCGGCACGTCAGGTCGCGCGAGGGTCCGAGCAATGGGTGCATGTTTGTACGTATTCCGAAAGCAAAGGCGCACTCGATGCATTGGCGGCGAGTGGTCACGAGCTTGTCGCGACGCACCCCATGGGCGAGCTTCTTCCCGAAGATCTCCGCCACATTCCCAAAGTTTGTCTTGTCCTCGGCAACGAACGTGACGGCATTCATCACGAGCTCGCGAGCGCCTGCAAACGCAGCGTGCGCGTGCCCATGCGCGGCTTCGCGGAAAGCCTCAATGTCAGCGTGACCGGAGCGATTCTCGTGCAACATGCAACCGCGGGTCGTATGGGGGATTTGTCCGATGCCGAGCGGCTCTTCTTGAAAGCTCGCGCCATGGTGCTGACGATCGATCACGCTGCCGAGATCTTGCTGGCAAAGGGAATCGAACTGACGCCTGAGATCTTCGCGCCGGTTGAAACGTAAAGAGCGCGATCGTCGTCACCGCGCATCTTGCTCTGCGCATCGAAATTCGATAGCGTCTCGATTACGACGATCGTGGCTTTCTTCGATCCATCGTCGGGAGATTCGTTGTGTCAGCGCCTGTGCCTCCGAAGCCTTTCGTGCCGCCTCGAGCCGCTCCGCCCACCGGCAGTCGCACGAGCACACCGCCTCCGCCACCTCCTCGCTCTGCCGGGGCAGCGCCTTCATTTCCAGGCCCGCCGACAACCGTGCCGTTTCCTTCCGAGGTTCGTCCTGTCGAACCGGTGGCCGCGACGCCGTCTCGTCCTCCGCCGGCACCGACACCACGACCCGCTGCCGGCGCACCTGCACCGCGTCCCGCGGCCGGAGTAGCAGCGCCTCAGCGTCCTGCTGCCGGCGCACCCGCGACCCCGGCGCAAGTGCAACCCGAACCGGATCTCGTGCCTCACACGGGTGGCGATTTGCCTTCGGGACTCGTGCTTTCGGGTCGTTATCGCGTCGAGAAAATCATCGGACGTGGTGGCATGGGCGCCGTGTACGCGGTTCGTCATGTCAATACAGGCGAAATTTGCGCGTTGAAAATGCTGCTTCCCGCGCTCGCGGCAAACCCCGCGGCAGTGGAGCGTTTTCGCACGGAAGCTCGAGCTCCCGTCGCGATCGGCAGCGAACACGTCGTACGCGTGATCGACGCCGACGTCGCGACCGAGCTCGGGGACGCGCCGTACATCGTCATGGAGCTGCTCAAAGGGCGCGATTTGGGTAGCGAACTGAAAAACCGTGGTGCTCTGCCTGCGGGCGAGGTTGTTGTGTACATGAAGCAAGTCGCTCGTGTGCTCGACAAGGCGCATGGCCTGGGCATCGTGCATCGCGATCTCAAGCCTGCGAACCTCATCGTCACGCAACGCGAAGATGGCACGCCGCTCGTGAAGATCCTTGATTTCGGTATTGCCAAACTCTTGGATCAAAGCGGTGTGGGTGAGTTGACGCAAGACGGGGCGATCTTCGGAACGCCTTGGTAC
>CAYSYX010000219.1:0-14832 GCA_964435055.1 uncultured Polyangium sp.
GTATTGACATGCCCGGCGCCGGCTGATTCGCTCGTGTGATGCCCGCTACCCGCCATTTCATTACGCAATGCCTTCGCCTGCTCCAGCTTGTATTGACGAACCTCGCATTGCTCCGGCCAATCCTGGGTTGTTCGCCAGCCGTGGTGCAGGTGGCGTCGGCGGATGGCAGCGTTTTTGAGCAATGGCTGCACAATGGAATGGCTTCGGATGCGCGGCGACCTGCGCATTTGATGCAAGCTTATGTGCGTGGCGATATGCCGAGCAAAGCGGACATTTTGCCTCGCGAACATCAGCCCGAAGCCTACAATATCGACGTTGGTTCGAGTATTCAACCGGCGGAATACCATTTGGGGTATGCGGCGGAGCGGATCATTCGGGCGCATTACGTCGCGACGCACGCGGGCGACCACGTTTTTCAACGCGGAACACTGCTGGATCTTGTCGACGAAGCGGCAGGAAACGTCCACGTATTGGATGATTTCGGCGGCGACATGGTGCTCGATCTTGGCAACGTGCAGGCACGTTCCATGTTTGAAATCGTTCCGCCGGGACAAGCGCATCAAACTGCGGCAAACGCGCGGCTCGAACAACAGTTGCGTTTGACAAACTACGCAATGGTTGGCGTTGAGCCATTTAAGCTCGGCACGGATTATCACGGCGAACTGGGCGTACGTTTTGCGGAAAACACGGTGCCGTATAAATTGACCTGGGCCACCGTATCGCCGGGCACCATCGCTTATCAATGGCTTGCGTTACGCGTCGACGGATCCACGGACGACGCCTATCGGGACGCGTATTTGGCGCATCAGTGGCGCACGGTTGGACCGCAGGAGATGGCGCGGCTCGGGCGGGCATTACACGAAGTCGTTGAGCGGTTGGTCCAGGCGCGTGAGGCGCTGGGACAAACGCGGGCGGCGACGGAGATGCCGCTGCTGCCGGGAAAAACGCTCGTGGACTACGTGCGTTCGGTGGTGTTGTGGAGCGCGCACGACGATAAGGTTGCGCGGTTTTTGCCGCTGATGCGTAAACCGCCGCCGCCGGCGCAGGTGCGTCGGGACGCGCGTTTCATTGGAGAAACGGTCATCCCGCAGGTGCCCAACGAGGGCTACACGACGGATGGCCTCCCTGGAACGAAGCCGTTTCAATTTCACTTGGGGAGTTCGGCCCACAAGATCATCGCCATGCACTACAAGTTGAAGCAGCAAGAGCAAAACAAGGTGGCGATGAACTTCGTGTCGATCAAAAAGATTGTTGAAGATGCTGGAGGTAATGAGAAGCTCGTGCTCGCAGGTGAAGCGCTGCTCCGACCCGACATCGCGGATTGGGGCTACCTAAGCGGAAATGTCGTGTTCGAGATCAAGCCGGACCGTCCGAACTATCTGGTGGAGGGACAAACGATCGTCGCGCAGTACCTCGCCGCCTTGAACCGCGGCATGGTCGGAAAAACCCCGTTTCGGTTGGGCGAAAATTTTCATGGGAACGTGGGCGTGAAGTTTGCCGACGGCCTCAAACGTTGGAACTTGACGTGGCGAACTGCCGCCCCGGGCGTTATTCTTTACAAACTTCGAAGGTTGGGCGTGAGTGCAGAAGATCAAGCCGCAGCCGAAGCCATCAAGCGCGCCCAAGATGAGGGGCGGTGGATCGACCTGACGGTGAAAGTGCGCCTCGACAAGGCGTACCAAGAAGCCTACGACAACGATCAATGGGTCGAAATGACCGAGGCCGAAATGGAGCCTTACGCCAAACAATTGGAAGAGGCTGTGGACCTGATCGTTGGCGACCGGGAATTGATGCTCGAGTTGCAAGACATGGTGAATGTGCCGATTGAGATCGTCGGAAGGATCGCGACGGACATCCTGGCTGCCGAGTTGATGCGGCACCTGGGTCCGGTCAAACCCAAGGCGAACCCTCCAGCAAAGGTTCCGCCCGCAACGGTCCCTCGTCGAGCGATTCCCCAGAATGACAACGGCGTGCCGAGTGCACCTCGCGCCCCTGCGCCACCACCGCGCATGACTCCACCAGTGTACAAACCCAAAAAAGCGGCGTAAAACCCTCCGGCAAACGGCGCACTTCACGCGCCACGCCAAACTCCACGACCATGCCGGAACCGCTCCTTTTTCCTGAGTTTTTGTACGGCGAACAAGCACCTACACGCCGCAAGACGAAGGCCGAAGCCAAGAAGTGGGGACGGCGGTATGCAAAGGGCTTGGATTTTCCCGAGCCCAAACTGATTCCGGTGCCGCCTGGTTCCGTCGTGTTCTGGGACCACTCGGCGGTCGAGTTCATGAAGTGGGGCGTGTCAACGGAAAACGACCCCGAATGGGAGAAAGTTTGTGCGCTGCGTGGGCGGCTCGTACCCCGGTGGCACTTGTACCACCTCAGCCTGTTCCGCACCGAAATTCCTAAACCGGAGGGAGACGACTACTTGACGATCCGAGCAAGGCTCCGCGAGGCGTACGAAACTTTTGTGTGTCGATATCCCTGGGGTGCCATCGCTTTCGCCATTGAACGACCCTACGACAACCCAATTCCCGTGGCTTCGCGGCGAATCGAAGCCCTTTTGTCGTTTTGGGAGCCACTCGATACCATTCGGTATGTGAGCTATGACCTCTACCCCGTGTCCCTAACGCATGTTGTACGGTATGCCTATCGAGACATGGTGGCGATGTGGGTCGACAAGCCCAGCGGGGACCTCCGGGTCGATTTGCGCACGACCATTACCAATATACCCAATGCATCCGAAGATGAAATTCGAGCACGAGTCCTGCGTAACGCGCGTTGGATCATTGAGACCTGGCCACATTGGAAGCATCCGCAATGGCTCAAATCGCCAGGACTGCTCGAAGGCGAATTGGAACGACTTCGCCGCGAAGACCCAGACATATATGCAGAACTACCAACAAGAGGGGGTATCGTACTCTGTGGCCGGCTCGATCGCGTTGGCCCCGAGGGCGTGCAGTCGTGACGTGCTCGTCAGATGCCCGAACCGCTCCTATTCCCCGAGTTTTTGTACGGTGAACTATCTCGAGACGGGAAACTTTGGCTTGCTTGCCGGGTTCCTGTCGATGCTTGAACGTCAACCCCCGACAACGCCCACCTGTTCCAACTCGCCCGCTCCACCTCGTCATGACGACATCCTCTCCCATGCAAAACAACGCAATGCCCACACCTGCCGTTTCCAATCCGCCCAACGGTCGATTTTCGCTCACGTTTACGCTCGTCCCGCTGATCTTGTACGGGCTCGCGGATCTGTTTCCCATACCGTATCTACGCATTTCATACTTCGACCTGTTCACGAATACCTCCGAAAAGCATAACATCGTTTCGCTCGGCATTGCGCCGTGGCTCATCGCCGCGGGTGTGGTTGAATTCGCCGCGTTCATCGTTCCGCCCTGGTCGGCATTACGTCACGATGAATCGATCGGTCGTGCCAAACTACGGCGTGCGGTCAATATCATTGGAATCTTTTTCGCCGCATGCGGCGCATATTGGATCGCCTTTTCCTTGGATCCATCGGTCTTCGGCGTCGGGATCGCGAGCGCCCCATCGTGGGAGTTTTACTCGCCTTTCCATGAACCCAGACTTATCCCGTCACCCAATCGCGCTTTCGTTTCGCTGATGGCCGGTGCAATTTTCGTAAAAATCTTGGCGGACATTGTCACACGACGCGGGTTGATCCATGGATTTGCGCTGTTTATTGCCGTCACTAAACTCCCTGATACAGCCCACGGCACCTTCGTGGCAGGTATCATCGGCGCAGAAGGTAATAACGGGCCAGGTAGTCAAGGATTTGGCATTGCCGGCGCGTTATGGCGGGTTCAGATCCTACCGATTCGTATTGATAATCCCGCCGGAAATGGCGGCACGAGCACCACACAAGCGATGGTCGAGGCGATGATGTACGCTTCTCGCATGGGCGCACATATTGCGAACCTCAGTTTTGGCAGCCTCCAAGTGTCCGATGCCGCAGATACGCGTTGTCTTCGGGACCTTAAGGGCCTTCTGCAGGGAAATGCGGCGGGGATCCCAGCCGCAACATTTCCCGGTGCCGCGCAGGCGCAAGCCAACATCTTCCGTCAGGTGGATCTCGCTCCCGGTGGCAATGTGGTGACAAAGACGTTGTTCGTCATGTCCGCCGGCAATGATACTGCGAATCTCGCCGACCCGCAGGTATTCTCATTCGCGGAATCGGCCCAAACAACGCTCGGAAAAAACGTCCTTGTCGTTGGTGCAAGCGAGTCGAACGAAGCGACCATGGCTGACTTCTCGAACTATGGTGCTCCGGTGGTCGAAATCTTCGCTCCAGGCACAGATTGGAAGTCGTTGAAGCCATGGGTAACAGGTCAACATTGCGCGCCTGCTGATGACGAAGATTGCGTCGAATACGGAAGCCTCGGTTTTCGACCTCACGGGACCTCCTACGCAGCACCTCTCGTTGCGGGAATCGCGGGTCTGGCGCTGATTGCATTTCCTTCGCTACGGGGAGACCCCATCGCATTGCATGATCATTTGGTTCGTACAGCCACCCCCGTGGTATCCGAAACCATTGAATGCAGCCCTCAACAAGACCAACCTCTGGTGAATGCCCATGCTGTTGTCACAACAACTCCGTAATCGCCGGAAACTCATTAAGCTGGCGCTGAGCATGGGTATCGCGGGCTGTCAAAGCCCGTCGGCGTGTCCCGATCTCGGTGACGCTTGCGCGACAGACCAGGCACAATTCAACAGTCCCGCCGTGAGCGTAGCGTGCGAGTGCTCCGCCGCTGCGGGCATGCTTGGCGTTGGAGTCGACGACACGATCTCAGACAATGTCTGGGCGCAAGAGATTGAAAATATGGGCGCTACGGTCGCCTGTGTTAACGAGGATGTGTGGATCAATCAAACAGTCCAGACAATGGGACCTGTCGAGCTGATTCATCACGTGCAGCTTCCGTCGAACGCTTGCTGCGGCGTGTGGATCCAGAAACTCGAAACGACCTTTGGTGCACACTTGAACCGCGCGGGACCAAGCCCGTGCGGCGATTGGACGTTGCGGTATCCGTGGGGAACGACCCACGCGCACTAATCTACATGCCCTCTGTTGATACGCTCGCTGCAACGACGTAGCCGCAACGCGCATGCATTTCAAATACCCATATCACCCCGGCGTCCCACCCGTATTCCCGTTTGGCGGGGCCGGCGGCGGCGAGTTTGTCGATTCTTCATCGGGCAAACCGGCCCGCCTTCGCGCTGTCGGTCGCACCCGTTGCGCCAAATCCGTACGACCCACCAAGGCAAAAAATGCCGCCGTGCCATCGGCCACCGGTGCATACGCCGCTCCCCACGCCGTCAACGCGTCGTTTTTCGCGCCCAACGTTAATTGCGCCTCGCGCTTTTCCCGCTCGATGCCCTCCACCGCCGCACGTAATGCCGCCGCCGCATCTCGAAGGTCATCCGCTGCGAGCACAGGATCCACTTTCAGGCTCTTGTTTTTCGGCGTTTCGACAATCGCTCGCGTGCGCAATAAGTTTTCCACATTGCCCGCGAGAACCAACAAGCCCGGCGCATCCTCCGACAATGTCGCGCCAAACCCATAAGCGCCCGCGACAGCCGAACCATAATTGCGAATCAAGTTCGAACGCAATGCGCCGAGCAAATCCTTCATGTTCACCATGCTTTCGTCCCGATCCCGACGAACGTCGTCATCGTCCGCCAATTCGTTGGTATGGGCCTGATCCGCTTTGACCAAACCGTCCGTCGTGCGTTCGAGATGCTCACCCAGCGCAATCAGCACATCGCCGACGCTCAGGGTATTGGGAACACCATTGGGGAACAAGGTCTTTTCAACCATTGGAATGATTTCCGGACCGTGGATCTTAATGGCCGATACGACGGTATTGGCAATTGCCATACGGTCGGCGACCATGCGTGAAACGTGGTGAGTGCTCATGACCGTCCCGTGTACAACGAGTGAACAAGCGGTGCAAGCAGGATCACGACTTCCAAAACAAAACTCGCGTTCCGGGGCGAACGGGACGCGAATTTCATCCGCACGGAGCGCGAGGAACGGTTCAGGCGACGAATTTTTGCTCCAAATCGCGTTCCGATTCGCCGGCGAGGCGATTTTCATCCGCACGACGCGTCGGGCGCCGCTCGGCGAGCGTGTTTCACGGGATAGAAGCGAATCTTTTGCAAGAAAGGCATGTTTTGATTTGAAAATGCCTCGACATTGCATTCGGAACGCGACGTGCGGATGAAAATGGCGTTCTTTTTGGGTCGGAGACCGAGAATTCAGCCGAAATCGTGTGGTTGACGGGGTGGAACGTGATTGGCGCGGACATTTGGAGAGGCTGACGCTCGGAGACGCGTTTCTTCGTGCACAGATAAGTTTCCGGCGGGGCTCGACGCGACGTGGGGATATTCCCCAACACGTCAAAGCACCTTCCCCGGATTCATGATCCCGAGCGGATCCACGATGCGCTTGATCGAACGCATCAATTCGATTTCCACCGCCGATCGCGAATACGCCAAGTAATCCTTCTTGAGCATCCCGATGCCGTGTTCGGCGGAAATGCTGCCATGGTATTTCCGGACAAGCTCGAACATGGCGTGATCGGCTTCGTGGGTTTTCGCCAAAAAGGCCGCCTTGTCCATATCGTCCGGCTTCATGATGTTCACGTGCAAATTGCCGTCACCGATATGTCCGAAGAGGGCAATTTCCCAATCGGGATAACGTGCGGAAAACACGCTTTCCAGTTCCGAACAAAACCCTTCGAGGTCCTGGATGGGCAAGGCAATATCGTTTTTATGTGGCATTCCCGTGGCGCTCAAGCTCTCGCTGATGCCTTCCCGCAAGGCCCAAATCGCCGCCGCTTCGCCCGCATGTTGCGCCAAGGTGCCATCGGTGACGAGCTGCTTTTCGAATAACTCCGCAATCCATGCTTCCAATGCGTCACGGTCGCCTCGTTCCACTTCCAGCAATACGTAATAAGGACTCGGCGCCGAAAGAGGTTCGCGCACGCTGCGATGCCGACGCACGCGAGCCATGCATCGTTCCGTAAAGAATTCGTAAGCGGTAATGATAAACGGGCCTTTACGCGCTTCCTTGAACAAAGAAAGCACGCCGGCCAGGTCGGGCACGGCAAACAACAACACGTCGAGTTGTCCGGGCAAACGCGTCAATTTCAGCGTCGCTTCCGTGATGATGCCCAAGATGCCTTCGCTGCCGATGAAGAGCTGACGCAGATCGATACCCGTGTTGTTTTTCTCGAGCGAACCATTCAAATCCAAAATGTCGCCATTCGCCAGAACGACGCGTAGTCCCAGGACCCATTGTCGCGTCAAACCATAACGAATGACTTTCACGCCGCCGGCGTTGGTCGCGATGTTCCCGCCGACGTGGCTCGAACCTTTCGATGCAAAATCGACCGGCCAGGTCAAACCATGTTCCGCGGCATGTTTGTGCACTTCTTCCGTCACGACGCCCGCATCGACGCGCACGGTTGCTCCCAAAACGTCCACGGGATCCATTCGCCGCATGCGGGAAAGCGAAACGACGAGCTCGCCATTCGCAGCCACAGCGCCCGCAGCAAGGCCCGTACGTCCGCCCGAGGGCACGACGGCAATGCGATGGGCCGAGCACAAGGCCAGGAGTTGCGAAACTTCCTGGGTGGAACGAGGCAATCCAATGGCCGAAGGACGTGGGTCGAAGACTTTGGTCCAATCGCGGCCGAAGGTGGCCAAATCGCCCTTTTCGGTGGAGAGAAAATCCGCGGGAAAGGAGCGCGATACTTCAGCGAGAAAGGCTTCGGGGAGCGGAGTCATGGCGGCCAAGGAGTATCGTGATCGAGGCCGTGATGCAACGGAGGAATTCCCAAGGTGTCGAACCGCGCAGACCGCTCTACGCGAGTTTTCAATGACAAACGATGGGTTTGCCATGACCGATTCCGCACAACGAAACGCAAGAAATTTTTCTTGAACTTCGAGCGGCCCGCAGATAGGCTCGTGCCATGTCCTCGAGAACAACCGTGCTCGCCATTGCCCTGCAACTACCGCGCTCGGAGCGGGCAGAGTTGGTCAAAGAACTGGCCGCAAGCCTGAACGACCAAGACGAAAAGGACGCAACGGACGCCGAGGCAGCGTGGTTGGCGGAAGTCGACAAGCGTATCGAGAAAATCGAACAGGGCACGGCGAAATATGAGACCTGGGAGGTTGCTCGCGCGCGTGTTGCCGGCCGGGTTCGTCCTTTGCAACCATGATCCAGGTTCTCGACGAAGCACTTACCGAGTTGTTGGTCGCTACGAAGTGGTACGACTTGCAACGTGATGGCCTAGGCGATGAATTGCTCGATGCCGTCAATGACGGACTGAATCATTAAAATGGAAAGCAAACAAAAACCGCCTCGGTCTAACGCCTTGGCGGTTTTTTCGTGCCTGCATCTCTCAACGTTCAGCGAATGATCAATTCCTGAACCTTGCCGCGACCCGTCGCTTTGCAGTTGATCGCTCGCGTCGCTCCAACCGCCGCCAATTCGAATGCATCCGAGCCGTACAACGAATACACCTCGGGCGCCGACGAATTCGACAAAAGCACTCGCACGCCTTTCGCCTTGAGCTCCCGCGCCACATCGCGGAGTTTTTCCTGCTCGCGCATGCCAAACCCGTTTTTCGTGTACGACGTAAAACTCGACGATGCCGAGAGCGGCACGTACGGCGGATCGAAATACACAAAGTCACCGGGGTTCGCCCGATCGAGCACCGTCTCGAACGAGGAATGCAAAATCTCCGTGTGACGAAGCGCGATCGCACACTTGCGCAAATTCTCCGCATCGCAGATCATCGGATTGTCGTAATCACCGAACGGCACGTTGTACACGTTGCTGCGATTGACTCGGTACAAACCGTTGAAGCCCGTGCGATTCAAGTAAATGAACCACGCCGCCACTTCCGTATTCGTCTTGCTGTCGATATCGATCCCTCGCAAGCGCATGAAGAAATCTTTGTCGTGCGGATACGACATCAACAAATCAATCACGTTTTCCACGTCGTCGCGAATGCCGAGGTACGTCCGGACCAAACGTTCATTCGTATCGGCCAAGATGGCGCGCTCGGGGAGCATGTGGAAAAACAACGCCCCTCCTCCGACAAACGGCTCGTGGTACGTATTGAATCGCGTCGGAATGCGCGGTTCGAGCTCGTGAATCAGTTGTCGTTTACCGCCCACCCATTTCACGAAGGGTTTCGCCGCCCCCGGTTCGATTTCTCGAATATCGGGACGCGCACGACCTCGAGCCTTGAGAGGCCCGGGACCCGGCTGGGGCAAGGGTTGAACAACAGGGACCGGAAGCTTGCGAAGGGCTTGTTCGAGCATCGG
Organism: uncultured Polyangium sp.; assembly: GCA_964435055.1. Classification (GTDB taxonomy): domain Bacteria; phylum Myxococcota_A; class Polyangia; order Polyangiales; family Polyangiaceae; genus Polyangium. The sequence continues at coordinate 9,352 of CAYSYX010000219.1, forward strand.
AATGACCTACCGGTACAGGCCGCCATTCCAAAGGGCCAAACTTTTGCCGGCGCTCTGCCCTCACCTCGCAATCGACAACAAAAACTTGTCCCTGAACATCCTCTCCGTGATTGCCGAGTTTTGCGGAAAAAACGCAAATGAAACAAAAAACTTGTCCCTGATCATCCGATCCGTGCGGGGACGAGTCTCTAGAACGTCATCCCAAATTTCCACGACGCCAATGGTAGGGGCGCGTTTGATAGCGCCCGCTGGCGGCGTTTGATTGGGGGCGGTGTATAGCGCCCCCACAAAAAAAAAAACAAAAAATAGCGCTGTGCCGAAGAACTTGTTCACGGTTTGGGAATGTGGAGCGTCTTGGAAATCATCGCGCTGCCACTGACGACGTGAATCAAGACGAGCGGATGGAACACGAACGGCCCGACGAGAACTTCTCCACCGAGCAGCGTTGGTCCAATCAAACCCTTCGTCGCCAACACGGCGTAAAAGAAGACGATCACGAGGCTCGTCGGGATCGGCGTACCTTCGAAGTACTTAACTTTTCCCGAAGCATCGGAAAGCGACGACGCCGTTGCGTTGTACCGAGCCAACCTGCTGATGCCACATCCGACGAAGTAGACGAGCGCGATCGAGTCGACGCCTCCGCGCATGCCCAGCGCAAACGCGAGCGCCGCAGGAGCCACGCCGAACGCGACGAGATCCGCCAGTGAGTCGAGCTCTTGGCCGAGCAGCGAAACTTCACGCCGCGCACGTGCCACACGCCCGTCGAGGAAGTCACACACGAGCGAGATGGGGAGCAGGGCGAACGCGAGCTGCAAGAAGACGATGTCGGTTGTCGCGACGTACTTCATCGACGCGAGGACCGAACCCATGCCCGCGAAGCCGTTTCCCAAGGTCAAGAAATCAGCAACCTGAAAGTCGCGAATCATCGAGAAACGGCGTTTCTTGGGCTTTTTCATGCACCTTCCGTCATGCCATGGTCGGGGGTCCGTTGCCAAGCGAAGACTTGTCAAATTTCACTGGACGATCGATGCGCCCCTGCGCGTTACTCATGCCGACATGCGCCTCCATCGATCCTCCTTCGTTCTGTTCATTGCTCTTCTCGCCGGATGCGAGTCCGCATCCAAACCGGATGCCGCTCCGACACCTGTTCGCAGCACGAGTCCCTCGGCCGCGTTGACTCCGGCAAAAGCCACGCCGACTCCGGCTCTTTCCGTGTCGACCGCCGCTTCGGTGCAAGCTCCGCCATCGATTTTGAAAGGTGCGTTCGGCGAAACGCTCCAGCGTTTGTCCGAGAAAGGTGGCGACTTCATTTCGGACAATTTGATCTCCAACGAAACGTCGTACTTGCAGACGACGAAGAAGCTCCTCGCGCGTCCCGAAGGCGGCGTGTACATCGGCGTCGGGCCCGAGCAGAATTTCACGTACCTCGCGCTGACTCGGCCGAAGCTGGCGATCATCGTCGACATTCGTCGGGACAATCTTTTGCAGCATCTGTATTACCGATACCTCTTCGAAGAAGCGAAGGACCGATCGCACTTCATATCGCTGCTCGTGGGACGTCCTTATGACGAAGGCACGGCGCCGCCCGACAATGCGGACTTTGCGACGGTGGCGAAACACGCCGAGAAGATGCCGCCGGATCCGAAGCTGCAGAAGGGCATCGTCGACGTGGCGATTTTGCGGATCACGAACGAATGGGGCGTGCGCCTCGACGACAAGGACAAGCAATCGATCAAGAAGATGGCGCAGGTCTTTTTCGACAAACAGCTCGATTTGCGGTTCGAGCTCAAGGAATCGTCCGGCCGGAAATACCCGACGTTGCGCGAGCTGATGGACACGAAGGATCCGGAAGGCGTGGCGCGAAGCTTTTTGGCGACGAACGAATCGTTTCGGCTGGTGCAAACGATGGAGCGAGAGGGCCGCGTGCTCCCGGTGGTGGGTGACTTCGGCGGCGACCAGGCGTTTGCCGCGATTGCCGATCACTTGAAGAAGAACGATCTGAAACTCACGACGTTTTACGTGTCAAACGTCGAACAATACTTGCTCGATCCGCCCGTGTGGACGAAGTGGCTGCGCAACGTGGAAGCATTGCCGCGAACGGACGATGCGCTCTTCATTCGCTGCTACTTGGATCAAGGCAAGAAGCATCCGCAACAGATGGAAGGGCATCGAACGGCGACGGTGCTCGCGAAGGTGACGACGTTCTTGGAGCGGGAAAAGAAGACCAAATCGAAGACGTTCTTCGATATTTCGACGACGGGCAACCTGGATTGATTCGGGTTTTACCGGATCATCCGCCCATCTTGGCCATACGCGCCATCATTTCTTCGGGCGATACGTCTTCGACGTGTTGCGCGAGGGTCCATTTGTAACCTTCGGGATCCTCGAACGTTCCGCTGCGGTCACCGTAGAATTGGTTTGTCAAGGGGCGAAGTTCTTTGCCTCCGGCCGCGACGAACCGTTTGGCCAGACCATCCACATCATCGGTGTAAATGCACAAGCCCACGGCGGATCCTCCGAGCGTCTTGGGGCTGGGATTGCCCCAGCCGGGCATTTCGTCGGAGAGCATCACGCGGCAATTGCCGATGGTGATTTCAGCGTGCGCGATTTTGCCGTCGGGCATCGGGAGGCGATAGACCTCTTTGGCGCCGAGTGCGGCCTCGTAAAACGCGATCGCTTTGGCCGCGTCGGTGAGGGCGAGGTAAACGTTGACGGAGTGGAAACCTTCGGGGATTGCTTGAACCATGCAGGAACCAAACGTCAAACGTTTGGCCGAGTCAAGCAGGAAAACCAACCGTCCTCGAGATCGATTCGGGACGGATTGATTGTGATACGACAAACTCAGTGTGCGGCGAGGATTTCCGCAATGCTGTCGTAGCGGCTGGGTGTACGCGACCAATAATTCAGAATTGACCCGCGCGAGACGATCCAACCTTCATCGTAGCGACCGTCTTGCGACGTGATGCGGACGAGGTGATCGCCGTGATCGAAGGCCCAATGGCGTCCTTCGGGATCGAAATGGTCGATCTTGCCGCCGTGGCGGGTACGAATGTGGAATTGTTCGTTGGGTATGTCCCAGGTGCGGTCGAGGACAAACTCGTAGACCTGCCAAATGCTTCCCGAAGAGAGCACGCCCCAATCGCCGTTCAGCGCCGAATCGTTCGGAAGTCCAAACACGCGCATGTGGTTGAAGTTCAAGGCGCAATTGCGGATGTCGTTGTTGCGACCGGTGTCGTGGTGCAGCGTGATCATCGAGTTGCGCATGAGGCCGAAGCCTTTGGTGTCCGTGTGCGGATCGTAGGATCGGCGAAAGATGTACTCGCACAATTGGTCGGCGCCCGCGGAAAAACCCACCGTGAGCAGGCCGCGCGCTTTGCGTTCATGCAACAGGCGCCCGAATTTTCCGGGTTCGTTGGCGAATCGCGCGCCGAGCTCCTTGTAACGATGCAAGCCCGTGACGCTGTGTCCGCCGCCCAAAATCAAGACTTCGCACGTGGCGACTTGATACCAAAACGATTCGACGTCTTCCTGGCGCATACCGCTTGTCCAGAAAAACGGCATGTAGTCCAGGCCAAACTTTTCGAACTGGCTCAAGTACCAGCGAAAGTTTCCCCACGCAAAGTCTTGTCGCTCCATCTCGTTGCCGTTCTGGGGCGTTTCCGACATCGGCAAAAAAACGATGCGCTTGTTGTCCGTACCGCGGAGCGCACGTTCGACGATGTAGTGATCGTGGATGAGACGGCAGCGATTGTGCGAGCTGTAAACGAGCGACGTACCCTTCATGGGCGCGCAGTACAGTCGTGAACACAGCGGCCGTCAAGAGGTCTGTCCAAGAAGGACGGCGACGTTCAGTCCCAGGCGTTTCGTCGCCGATTCCCGACACGTCGACCTGCGCGCCGCGCGCTCGAGTCGCGTTGGAAGTACGGTTGGTTTCTTGGCGCGATCGTATGGATTCAAATGAACTGGACGAGGTTGCACGCCGTCGTTTCTCCATGCATGATGCGCCCCCGATGAAATCCGCGCCTCGCAGCTGGTTTGTCCTTCCATCACTCGCTCTGCTTGCCTGCTCGGGCGCAACGCCGACTCCGCCCACGCCAAAGCCGGTCGCTTCGGTTGCAACGCCTGCTGCGCCCAAAGGATTGCCGTATCCCGCGACGAAGCGCGGCGACGTGACGGACACGTATTTCAGCGTGCGAGTGCCTGATCCGTATCGATGGCTCGAGGACGGAACGTCGGCGGAAGTTCAAGCTTGGGTGAAGGCGCAAGATGATTTGGCTCGCGCGGAGCTGGCCAAACTCCCGGGTCGTGAAGCCCTGGAAAATAAGCTGAAAGCGCTCGCGTACTTCGACATGGTCACGCCTCCGACGCGCCGCGGGAATCGATCGTTTTTCATGCGCATGATGGCGGACAAAGAGCAGCCGATCGTGTACGTGCGCACCGGCGAAAGAGGTCCCGAGCAAGCGTTGATCGATGCGGCGACGCTGAGCGCCGATGGAACGACGTCGCTCGGTGCGTGGGTGCCTTCGTACGACGGCAAGTTTGTCGCGTACGTGGTGCATCCGAACAATGCGGATGCGGGCACCGTGCGGGTGCGGGATGTCGGGACGGGAAAAGACACGGTGGACGTCATCGAAGGTGGCAAATATGCGATGCCGCGATGGACTCCGAAAAGCGATGGGTTTTACTACATTGGTTTGCCCACGGATCCCAACATCAAGCCGGCCGACCTTCCGGGGCATTCCGAGGTCAAGTTCCACAAATTGGGCCAACCTGCCGCAAACGATGAAGTGATCCTCGAGAAAAACAACGATCCGGAAACGGAGCTCGAGCTCGCCACGTCGCGTGATGGTCGTTTCCTGGTCGTCATGGTGATTCACGGCGGCGACGTCAACGGCATCAAGTTTTTCGACACGACAAACAAGAAAGCGGGCTGGATCGACCTCGTCAAAGATTACGAAGGCTCGATGAGCGCGTTTGCGCACGACGGCCGCATTTATCTGCGGACGACCGAAGGAGCTCCTCGCGGGCGCCTCGTGGTGATCGACCCGGCCAAACCGGACAAAGCGAATTGGAAAGATCTCGTTCCGCAATCGCCCGATTCGGTGCTCGAAGACGCGAAAATCGTCGGAGGGCAATTGGCGCTGACGTATTTGCACAAAGCGTCGAGTGTTCTGCAAATTCACGGGCTCGATGGCAAGAAGATCCGCGACGTGGTTTTACCTGGAATTGGTTCGTCCGGGGGACTGCGCGGTCAAGCTGACGAAGACACGGCGTATTATTCGTTCACGTCGTTCACGTACCCGCTCTCGATTTACGAAATCAGCATGAAGTCGGGCGCGAGCAAATTGTGGAATGAAATCAAGGCGCCGGTGGATCCAAAACCGTTTGCCGTGGAACAAGTGTTTTACCCGTCGAAAGACGGAACCTTGGTCTCGATGTTCGTCGTGCGGCGTAAAGAAGCGCCCTTCGACGGTTCGTCCC
>CAYSYX010000220.1:0-14815 GCA_964435055.1 uncultured Polyangium sp.
CCCAAAGGGGGACTTTGATTGCATAGCATGGGATTTTAATCCCATGCGTTCTTCCCCCATGCGTTCTTCCCCCATGGACCGACGTGGCCCATGACGAACCATCGTCGCGTCCACTCGCCTCGGCATCGCCCGCTCAAAGGGCATTGAAACATCGAGTCTATTGTACGACGCGATATTGTCAGCCACGTTCCCGCAACGGCATCGCCCGCTCATACCTGCACGCCATCCCATCGCGTGTCAGCTCGGAACGCTTGACACCCGCCACCCGCCCTGGTAGACATTCCGGGCATGCTCGTCCCGCACGATACATCGGAAGCCGCCTTTCGCGCTCAATTGGCCGTCTGGGAACGACTCGGCCCCGAAGGTCGTGTCGCCCTCGCGGGTCGCATCAGCTTATCCGCGCGCCAATTGGCTCGTGATGGAATTCGTCAACGACATCCGCATTATTCGAATGAACAGGTCCATCGCGCACTGTTGCGCCTTCTTTACGGCGACGAAATCGTTCGAAAAATGTGGCCACTCGATGCTTTGGTGACCCCGTGAATGAGCTGTCCGATCTCTTGCAACGCGTCGTGGACCTGCTCCGCCAATCACAAATTCCGCACATGATCGCCGGCTCGTTCGCCAGCACCTATTACGGTGCCGTGCGAATGACCCAAGATATTGATATCATCATCGCCCCAAACCTCTCGACTTTGCTCGAGTTCATTCGACATTTGCCCGAAGATTCCTATTACGTGGACGAAGCAGCCGCGCGTGACGCATTGTCACGTCGCTCGATGTTCAACGTCATGGACATGCAAACCGGCTGGAAGATCGATTTCATCGTTCGCAAAACAAGGCCCTTCAGCGTCACCGAATTCGAACGAAGGCAACCGGCCCGTCTTTTCAATGTCGAAACCTTCGTGGCCTCACCCGAAGACGTCATCCTTGCCAAACTCGAATGGGCCGCCATGTCGGGTTCCGAACGACAAATCTCGGATGTGATGGGTATGATTGCCGCCAAACGTATCGACCTCGACACGGAATATCTTCAAACTTGGGCACGCGAACTCAACGTGGTCGAATTGTGGGAAAAATGCAAAAAATATTGAATGGCTTTCGCCCGCTCAAAGGGCATTAAACAACACGCCCGTGCGATTCCCCCATCCCGCACGGGCGCATTCATTCACTCGTCAGCTCTCGATCGCCTCTTCCGGCGCACGAGTGGTTGGCCGGTAAAACGAATCCGCCTCCGACTTGTCCGCCAACAATGCCAAAAGCTTCCCGTGCGTCTCCAGCCGCAGTTTGTCGAGGTCCACTTTGCACCGCTGCATTTGCGACCGCTCCAGCTTCAACGCCACCTCCGCCGCTGCCCATTGCGCCTTCGCCGCATTCACGTCTGCTTGTGCTGCCACGAGTTTCGCCTCGTATTGTACACGCAATGGATGCGTCGCTGCGAACGTTGCAATCTCCCCGAGAATCCGCTGCACTTCCTCGGTTTCCTCATCCATCGCCAATTTCGCCGTTTGGCTCGGACTGTATTTAGGAAACAATTGCTTGTACGTCTCGCGTCCTGTCGCTCGAGCCACCCCACCCAATTCCAAAATCAATCCATCACGCGCCATGTCACGTTTGTGCAAGAGCGCCGTTGCAATTACGACGGCCGCCCGCGCGTGCTCGTGCGCTGCAATACGCGCATCGAGCGTATTCATTGCGCTCTCCACCGGCGGCGCCAGCGCGGCCACCACCGGACGTTGATCCGTCGAAAGCTGCGAAAACAAATACAACAGTTCCCACTGAAATGCGGCCGATTTGCTCGCTACACCCATGATTTTCATGACTCGTTCCTTTCCTTCGACGCGTTCTGCCTCCATCCATCACGATTCGTCTTCTCTTCTTCATCAGCGTCGAACAATTCCTTCGTTGCAAGACGAAGGCCGTTCATTCATCCCGTACGAAAAAAATTTTTGCCCCCTTGGTATCTCGGAAGTCCCAAGTCGCCTTTGCTCAATGTGCAAAGGTCGTTCGAGACATGCCAAGTCGCCTTTGCTCCACGTGCAAAGGTCATTCGCGACATGCCAAGTCGCGTCTGCTCAACGTGCAAAGATCATTCGAGACGTGCCAAGTCGCCTTTGCTCAACGTGCAGAGGTCATTCGAGACATGCCAAGACGCCTTTGCTCAACGTGCAAAGGTTATTCGAGGTGTAGCAAGTGCCCTTTGCTCGACGTGCAGAGGCGAGTCGCGACATCCAAAGAGCCGGTTGCACAATGAGCAGAGATGATTGCGTGCCCTCCGATTTGTCATTGACATCGCGTCCTAGACGTGTTCTGAAGCAAAGTAAGGATGGACGCGGAAATGACGGAAAAGGGCGAGGGGATCCAGAAGGTACACATCAAGTTCGAGCGGCTCCAGACCTGGCTTTTTGCTGTACCCCGGTTGCGAGCGATGGTTGGAGCCAACACGCTCCTCGGTGAAGTTGCGCGTAACAAACTGAGAACGCGGGCATGCGAGCAGGGCAAAGGTTGGAAGCTGGAACCCATCACCGGCTCGTTCCCCGCACTCGACCTGGAGGATCCCCTCAACGGTGTTGACGATCCCGCCGAAGACCTCGAGGAAGGTATCTTGTCGCGGGATGGCGGTCATTTCGAGGCATACTTTCGCGAAGGCGCAAAGACGTTCGCGGATCACGCGGCTACATTGTTGCGCAATGAATTGCCCGGCTTGCGTTTTTCCGTGCTAATCGATAAGGTGAAAATGACGCAGGCGCGCGCGGCGCTATCCGCAGAATTGCCCGTACTGACCCGATGCCAATGGGCCGGTCACGGAATCGCCTCGGTGCAAGCCCGTCAAGGTGAGGATCGCCCCTGGACTTCGCTCGAGGTGTCCGCTCGACATGCCGCCGCAAAACGAGCCGAAGACGAGTCGGCTCGCGACCTGGCCACCCTGCTTCTGAAAGAGACAAAGAAGCAAAATTTGAAAAGGCCCAAGACATTCCAGCAATTGGTCGGCAATGGATACATGGCCGTGATTCACGCCGACGGCAATGATATCGGCGGGAGCGCTCCCAAGGTCGACGAAAAACAACCTGCCGAAGGCGAACTCAAACGCGCAGCTTTTTATCATCGCAATCGTGTACTGATACGCAAAGCCCTGCTCGCCGCGTTGGACCGGACGTTCGAATCCCAAGAAAAACCGAATGCATCCGAGAAAACGCGTTACATGCCCGCATTGCCGCTGATGGTCGGCGGTGACGACGTTTTGGTGGTCACTCGCGCCGATGTGGCTCTCAAATTCGTGGCGAAGTTGTGTTCGGAACTCGAAACGCTGCAATCGACAAGGGGCGATTTGTTCCACTTGACCTTGGGTATTGGTGTGGTCATTGCGCCGCACACCGTTCCCTTTCATCGTTTGCATCAAGTCGCCGAAACATTGGCGTCCTCGGCAAAAGTCGAATATCGCGCCTTGGAGACCAATCCCAAAGTGTCTCTGGTCGACTGGGCGGTGTATACGACCGCATGGACCGACGATCCGACAGACATCCGTCGACGCGATTGGATTCGCACGAACGGTCAAGAAAAACGTATCCTTTCGCAACGCCCGCTCAAAGTCGTCGGAGAAAAACTGGATTCACTCCAAGCGTTACTTCGAGCCTCCGATAAGATGAAAGACGCTCCGCGATCCCAATTGCTGCACCTCGTCGATCAGCTTAGGCGCGGAAAACATTTGGCGGAATTGGCCTTGCTGGAGTCGTCTTCGGAAACCCGCAAAGCCTTGGCTGACGCAGGATTCAAAACCAATGAACAATTATGGTCACCAACCGGTACGCCGAATATGGTGACAACGTCGCTGTTGGACCTCGTGGAAATCTACGAAATCGGTCAATTGGGCCGAGGTGACCAAGAGGAAGAGGCGCGAGGACGCGTTACCGCCACTGCACTGGAAGCCGACGAGCACGAAGGGGACGAGGATTCAGACGACAATCGCGAGGAGATGGCCCAATGAGCTCCACAACCTGGCAACGTTTTACCCTCACGGCCAAGCTGCGCGAAGATGCGCATTTGGGTTCGGGCGCGGGAGACCAATCCGTCGATGCGCTCATCGCCCGTGATCGCAAAGGGCAACCCGTTATTTGGGCCTCGCAATTCGAAGGCATTCTGCGCGACGTCGCCGTGCGCGTCTATGGCCACGAATCGAATGAGGTCAAACGACTGTTCGGCACGCGGGGCAACCAACGACAGCAAGCCATTTTTACATCCCTCCATTCCACAGAGGCGAAGGAATCGCGTATTTGGCGCTCGACCGCGCGCGCTTCGTACGACAATCGCGCCCCCAAAGACAATACGCTGCGCGTGGTGGAATTCGTTCCGCTCGGTACGACCTTCCACGGCAAAGTGGAAATGCCCGCCGATTTGGAGCCTGTATTGCGACGTTTGTTGCACGAAGTGGAGGCGGTCGGACATGGTCGAGCCGCTGGTGCGGGGCGCGTGGACTGGGATTTGAAGCCGCTCCAGCAATCAACCAATGGCGGTGCTGGAAACGAAAAGAAACGATTGCTGCTCTTGTTGCGAAATGTCGAGCCGTTATGCATTGCGCACACAGCCGTTCCCGACAACATCATTCCTACATTGGCGTTCATTCCCGGACGAACGGTCCTGGGGGCATTGACCGCCTGGTTGTTGGATAACGGGGGACAAAAAGCGGCCGAAAAACTGATTGCCGGAAAAATCTCCGTGGGAGACGCATTGCCTTTGCCCGGAGATTTCAATGACAAGACAAACCTGGTGGACGTACACGTACTTCCGGCGCCGTTGACCTTGCAGGCGGAGAGGAGTCCCCGGAGTCATCCCGTCGTGGGCGTACAGTTCATCGCCCAAAAAACGCGTGGACGGTGATTTAGCACGAAAAAAGAAGGTCGCCGCAGAAAAACTCAAACGCCCCGAACCGGATCTTTTTCTGTATAGGACCGAAGGCACCACCTGGCGAACGTATTGCCCCGAAAAACGTATTCGGCTCCGCCATGGTCGTGTCGACGCAAACGAGAAGGAGAAACTCAACCTTTTTGCGCTGGAACAGATCGCCGAGAATACAAACTTCATCGTCGAAATTCATTCCGAGGTCGAGGACATCAAGAACCTTGCCGAAGGTCTTCAAGGTGTTTTGTCGAAGCAAAGATGGTTACGCATGGGGCGTTCGAGCACACCCGTGGAAGTGGTCGCTTTCGCTTGGTCCGATGACCCGATCGAAAAGGGGAAAACGGCAAAGACAACATTCAAGCCCAAGAACGTGAAAAACGTCTTGCTGACGTTGACATCCGATCTCTTGGTGCGTGGGGACGATTTGCGTTGGAAAACCAGCCTTGTCGCGACGGATTTCGCGACGATACCCGGCTGGCCGCCCAATGTTACGGTGGAACCGGTCATGCAGGAAGATACGGTGGTGGCGGGATTCAATGGGACGGCGCGGTTGTGGCGTTTGCCTGTGACGGCGATTCGACGCGGATCCGTTTTCCGAGTATCAGGCGAAGGCGTACAGGCATTGGCAGAAAAAATCGGGAAACGGGAATGGCTTGGGGAACGCACGCACGAAGGCCACGGCCGGTTTCGATTGGATGACGAATTGCCTGGCGTAACGGACCCGAAAAAACGGGAGCCCGAATTGCTTGGCGCTGTCGGTGACGACAAGACCGAGCACATCTGCATGACAACGAGACGCTGGTTCGATGAAATTCGCGGGAGCCTTGATCATGGCAAGACGCCCGGACCAAGTTTGTCACAGTGGTATCATTACGTCGAGCAACTCGAAAATGACACGCAGCCGCGTCTTTCCGCAAGAGCGGGCTGGGAAACGCCCCATACGCAGAACATTCTTGAAAAGCTCGAGCAACTCGGGACCAAGGAAGAACGTGTGGCTCATGCGCGCATGTTTCTACGTTGGTTACGTGCGCACCAGCGCGACAAAGAATGGCAGGCACTCCAAGAGCAACTGTCGACAACGGAAGGAGCCGCGACATGACGACACGATTGACGTTATTCTTGGCAACGTTGGTCCAAGACAGCGCCTTGTCCGTATCGGGGATCGACGGCGAGAATGCATCGGATCAACCGTTTGCGATGGTCGAGGGAAAACCCATTCTGTCAGGCCGGGGACTCAAAGGTGCCGCCGTGGCGATGGCGCGCCGATTCTTCGACCCATTGCCATTGTTCATTTCCGGCAGACATGACGAAGGTGAAGACTTTCGCCGCTCGGCGTGGGAATTTGATCACGCGCGACCCTGCACCGATGTCCTTCCAGCCTTGCGAGCCGGCGTGGGCATTTTGCAGAAAACAGGCGCCCGCGCGAATGGTGTTTTGTTCGATCGCAAAGTGATTCCTTCAGGCACGACGTGGCAATTCGAAGCACGCGTGAATTGGCGTTACGCAGAAAACGCCGACGGCGAGGCTGCGGAAGGCTTGTTGAGGTACGTGCTCGAGGAACACTGGGCTCGAGGTCGCTGTTGGTTGGGCGGTGGTGTCGCGCGAGGCTTGGGCTGGTGTCACCTCAAAGATTTGCAAATGATTCGTCTCGATGAAGCCGAGTACGAAAAGTACGTAGCGGATCGAAAAAAGTGGGTGGAAGAGCGACAAAAGAAGGCTGGGAAGAAAACGAATGTGGCGCCAAAGAACCCGATCGAGCCAACGCGGTCGTGGTTTTTCCGGACACTCGACGTCAAGATTCAGTTTGGTGAATACAAGCCAAATTCAGAAAAACATGCTTGGGGCGTCGATATGTTTGCCGTGGGTCCACACGATCTGGATCGCCGTCGCCAAGACCCCGGAACCGGAACGTGGGCAAAAGCTTCCGAAAATGAAACCGCCACGGAATCAATCGAAACGAATCGGGCGCTTTTGATGGAGGGGAATGTGCCGTTATTGCCGGGCTCGAGCGTACGCGGACCTTTGCGTCACGCGTTCTCTCGTGCCCGACGCGCGGCGGGGGAAACCATTCAGGATCCGCACACGACGGATCAGCACGATGTGGGAGAAAACGACGAGGCCGGAAAAGTGTTTGGCACGGTAAACCAAAGCAGTAGCTTGCTGATTCGGGATGCGCAGGCAGAAGGTGATTGGGTTGCAGCCAATTTGCATGCACATGCCGAAGACGAGTTTTCCGCGGGAGCTTACGATACGAGCAAACGCACGGCGGTCCGCATTTTACAAGCATCGTTTCCGGTGCAAATGGTCGTCGAGGGCCCCGATGCGCAACACGTGGAGACGCTCGTCGCAAAAATCAACAAACTGATCGCATTGGGAAAGTGCGGGCATTTGCCGATTGGTGCCGATAAGACGCGCGGTGCGGGGTGGGGCATTTGGAAGCCGGCGGATAAGTGGATAGCCGTCGATGTTCAGGGCAAAGCGGCGCAAACGAATCCGAATGAAAACACGAAGCAACTTGCGCCGGCCAATTCCAACAAGACCTCGCAGGCTCGACCAACGTCGCCCAGATGTTTCGGTTCGGACGCCAAATCTGCGTACAAGCGCGTGCAGGAATCGCGGGCGACGGCTTATTTGGTATGCGACAAGAAAGCCCTCGGAGCAACGCAATCACTGACGTTGGGCGACGCGGCAAAACTGGCGCGTCAAGCTCTGGGCATCGATGCAGTGGCGTGGTGGTGTGAACCGACGCTGGATCTGAGCGTGACGAGGAGCCCGCTGACCTTTGGATGGGGCACGCCGGAAAATGCGAATCTCCTCGTCGACGAAGTCATGTTTTTTGCGCCGAAGCAATGCTGGCATGCGGCGAAAACACAAAGCGGGTGGAGGAGCGTCCATTGGCATGAGGTCCCCGATGGAACGCATGGCGCAATACGCGTCGAAGTGCTTACGATGCCCGGTGTTTTGCATCAGGATGGGACACGTTTCGGTCAAGCGAATCTAATCAAGGGGAAACGCAAGATTGCCGTTCGTGAATGGCATAACGATGAAGGTCGATTGGGGTATACGATGACGCCGTTCGAGAACAAGGAGAATGCGTGATGAAAAACTCGAACAAAAAGCCGCCGCGCGAAGTCATCCAAACCTTGAAAAACAAGCCTTATGCCTTCGTGCCGCTTCCCGACGAGTTCGAGGCGTTGGAACCGGTTTGGCATGACGGTTCGAGCAGTCAAGGACGGCTGAGCGGAGAAGTGCGTTTCGAGATGACAACGCTGACGCCTTTGCTCGTTGGTTGGGAACGAAAAACGCTCAAAGAGCTGGGCTTGACGTTGAACGATGTACCGTTCGACAAACCGACGTTGAGCCCGCTTCGTGCTCCGTGGGGACATCGTCCGGTGCTGATTCCTGGCGATTCGCTGAAGGGATTGTTGCGGCACGAGCTGGGTGCGCTCATGGGGGCACCCATGGAGCGCGTGGCCGAGCGGTCGTATTCGTATCGACCGAATCTGCAATTTCCGGATGATCCTACGCGCAGCGCCTACCTTGAGCCGCGTTTGGCGCGCGTAACGTCGCGCGTTTCGACGAAAATCGATCACGAAGAATATGCGATTCCTAGTCGCGTCGACGTGCTTCCCTTGTTGAGCTGGAACGAGCAGAAGTATCATACACGCAAAGAACCAGGCAAACGTCCACCCGGACCTCGTGCAGAACCCTATCGAGGCGGTATTGGCGGCGGACATCGCATCGAGCCATTGCACACGCGGGTAACCGATACTGGGGAGTCCGAACGCACGAAGATTCGCGATCTGCTCGACGTGAATAAGATGAAGGCGGAACACGGCGACAAGGGGATTGAGGCGGAGGTCATTGAACAATATAAAGTCACGCTGCAGCACTTGTTTCACGCGCACGCCGGCCATTTCAGCTCCCGGCATCCACAGCTCGGCGAAGACAAGACGGCGACGCGCAAAGAGGTTGTCGATGCTGTCCATAAGGCAACGAAAAACGCATTCAAAGAGGGCGATCTCATTTGGGTCGAGTGGGACACGGAAAAAGGGCGCATCGTTTCGTTTGGCTGGCATTATTATTATCGCTGGGCGTACCAGGATACTGTGCGTCTGCGTGGGTCGAAGGAAAAACGTAAAGGGCTTTTTCCCACTGAAGACGAATTGAAGCTCGTCGACCCGACCATACCGGAAAAACTCACGCTCGTCCGGCGCCTCTTCGGGTACACCGGCGACAACGACGGCAGCAAGGATATTGGCAGAGGTCATCATTCGCAACTCATGGGACGCATTTCCATCAATGCGGCCATTGAAGACGTGCGCGAAAACGAAAAGGAAGACGTCCGATTCATCAAGCAAACGTTTCTTCGCGAACTGGGCCTGCCCAAACCGAGCGCGGTGGAGCATTACATCCAACAACGGGAGGAGCATGTTCGGGCTCGTCGAACGGATGACGCCATGTTGATGACGTACGGCGATGCGAAGGGATATGACAAATCCGGGGAACTTGCTGGGCGCAAGTTTTACCTGGATCGGGCGGGAGCAACAGCCGAAGACATTTCCCATGCGAACAAGAGCAACAAGCGAAGCACCTTGGCCATCGACGCATCGAAAAAGGACCGAAGATTTCGATTTACGCTGCGCTTTCGTGACTTGGACAAACGGGAACTCGTGGCGGTGCTGTTGGCGTTATGCCCGGAGCAATTCAAGAGCATTCAAACCTCGAACCATACGACGTATTGTTCCAAATTGGGATACGCTCGACCGTTGGGCTGGGGCAGCGTGCAAATACAAGCCAAAGAGATGTACTTCCTCGAAGGGGATCCATTGACACTTCAGGAGCAAGAACCTGCAAGGTGGTTTCGTGAGCATCAGGGGCTCTTAGCGGTCAAAGCCCTGGGCCGCTGGTTCAAGATTCATCAATGCAATCATCCCGAGGCGGGCGATTATCCAACGTTGACGAAGAACGGGCCAGTGTACGAGTATCATTCGGAATTGCGGGCGCAACATTCGCGACGCCGTCGTTTTCGGCGGGAGGGGCAAACGTGAACACGCTTTTGGTGCTTTCGGTGGGGCAAGCCGACGTGCAGATCGTGGTGAACGGAAAACGCCACGCGTTCGTGAAGAATGAAACGGCGAAGATTCACGAAGCGCTGGCGCAATTGGATCCGGGGGCGTGGACGCTTGTCGACAGCGGGCGCGAAAAGGCCAAAGAAGAAGTCTCTTCCCTACCCGCGGACCGCCCGATTGCATTGTGCACACCGAGATTGGATGCGGTCCGGCGGTTGGCAAAGGACAAAGGTTTGACCTTTACCCACGCTTTGATCCTCGGCACGCAACGTGGATCTCACCATGACAAACAGGATCCGAATCATGCCGGTCCCATTCTCGCCCGACGATTGAAGGAAGACCATGGGCCCGACGCGTGGGTGAAGTCGTACATCACGGGCGATGGAAAACTCGACGATGCCAAGGAGCCGAAAGACGCACTCGTACATCGCGATGTGGTCAAACGAGTGGACGAGGAGATTCGCATGGCCATGGAGACAAGCTGTGCGGAGAATATTTACGTGGTTGCCACAGGGGGCATTACGCCGGTCACCGCATTAACCGTGAATATCGTCCGCATGCGGGCGAAAGCGCCCGCCAAGGTGATGTGGATCGACATTCCGGATGCCGCACGTTCGAGTGGTGACCACATGGATCGCGCGGTGTTGCGCGCAAAGATCGTTCCGACGCCACATGCATCGTTCGAGGCTCGAAAGGCAGCGCTGGATTTGATCCGGGAGGGGCATTTGATTGCAGCGTGGGGAGCCGTGAAGCATTTGCATGACGACCCATCCGAGTCGAATTGGACGAGCGTCATCGAATTGCTGTACAAATGGGCGTCATCGCTGGATTTGGAGACGTGCCGGTGCAAGATCCCCATGCTGACGGATAAACATCCGCGAGCGATCGACGCGGCGATGCGCGTGGAGTTTGCCTTGCGCGCGGGTGATATTCCCCGCGCGGTGCATGGAACGGCAGCCCTGGTCGAAGCAGCCATGTGGGATCACTTGATGAAGCGCGCAACGCTATGTCGGGGAAAAACTGACGTGTATACGCTGAATCCAGCGCCTGAGAAGGACCTCATTACAGACAAACCATACGGCAACAAATTTGAGCCATTTGTGCGTGTAACCGGTGGCTACGAGGTCGCACACCGAGCACCGAGTTATCGACGCATCATCAATGAGTATTTCAAGTCGCCTTCGGCAACGCCAAAGCTGAGTGCACTCGAAAACGCAATTTCGATAGATATCCGTAAACTCAGAAATGACGTCGCCCATGGAATACCCACACCGGAGCAGATGATAGCGGCGACGAAGAAGATGCAAGACGCCAATCTCTGGTCGAAGCAAAACGGTTTCTTGTGTCAGCCATTGGTTCGGGAAGCACTGAAGGAATTGAACGTGTCCGATCCGGAAAAACTTTGCGACGCGCTCGTTGCGGAAGTAGAGCAAAGACTGACCGGCTACGTTTATGGCGCAGGATCGACATAACGGCATACCGTCGCTGACCCCTTCATCGCATCCACCTTTCAACTAGCATTTCCGCTATCATCTCCCCATGCAACGACACATCCTCACCCTTCTTCTCTCCATCGCGGTTGTCTCGGCAAACGCCTGCGGCACGGAAAACCCTCCCGCGTCCACAACGAGTTCGTCCGGTGGAACCGGCGGTGCCTCGAGCACGAGCTCCAGCGGCTCCACAAGCGGCAATGGCGGATCAGGCGGCGCTTCGAGCAGCTCCGGCAGTTCGTCCAGCGGCACGGGCGGAGGTTCGTCGGCGGATTCATGCCCGGCCGATGGATCCGAAAATGCCTATTACTTGTCACCCACGGGATCGGACAATGCCCCAGGCTCGTTCGCCGCGCCATGGCAATCTTTTTCCTTTGCCCTGAAAGCATTAAAGGCCGGCGATACTTTGTGTGTTCATGGCGGCACGTACAAAGAACGAGCGCAGGTTGGCGTCGTTTCACCGGGTACGTCGAATGCTCCAGTACGAGTTCTTACCATTGCCGGAGAGAGGCCGATCATTCAAGGCCTTTTGTGGATCAAAGGCTCCGACGATTGGCATTTTCACGGCATCAATGTGACGTGGGATAGCGCCAATGCCCATGACGAACACATGGTCAAATTCACCGACGGCAAAATTGGGAATATGCCGACGCGGAAGTCTGGGGCGCCGAATCGTTTGCCGGCATTTTGGTCGCCGGAGTTCCCTCCGCTTGGGCTCTGCGCCGCTTGTATGTCCACGATACCGCGGATATCAACGTCACGGGACACTCGGTCAACCAAGACCATTTGATTTACGTCAATGCCGGCGAAGGCGGCGGCGTGATCGAACGCAGCATTCTCGTCGGAAGTCCAAATGGTCGCGCCGTCAAAATCGGTCCGTCCGCGTGCGGCAATGGCCCCATTGCCAACGTGGTCGTCCGATACAATACGATGGTCGACAATCTCGGCCCATCGAATGTGCAATTCTCCTGTGAATCCCACGATAACCTGGCCGAATGGAACCTCATGGTTCGTCCGGGCACAGGACGCGCCAATGTCACCGGATTTTCGTTGACCGGGGCGAACAATATCGTCAAAAATAATCTGGGATGGGAATCCACCGGCGTGGTCGAAATGAACTCGAATGTGGTGGACGGCGGAGGGAATATCCTGCGGGATCCTCTGTTCGCCGATGCGGCAAATCGCGATTATCACGTGAAGGATGCCGAAGCGGCCAAATACGGCGTGTATGCACCGTAATCGCCAACTTCGCCACGCCCGCCGCTCCCACCCATTCCTCGATCACCGCGCAATCCACACGAAAGACTCGCGGGGCGTGAGCGCCGTGCCACACCGGCCGCCAAGGAACGCGCCAAGCTCGAACAAATAAAGCTTGTTGTCCTGTGAAACCCAGCCGTCCCGCAAAAAAGCCCAGGCGCCGCAACTGCCGCCCGCCTCGTGTGTCGGCACCGCCGCTTCGCCCATGTGCCCCGGAAGATTCGTCACTTTGAGATCAAATTTTTTCTCGATCGAACCCGTCCGCTGCGTCAATTCGACCGTAAAACCATCCCCCCCGAATTGAAAGTCGGTCGTTTTGAAACGTAATGCTTTGGGATCGACCTTGGTCGGATCGGAAGCACATGGATCCTCCCCGATTTTTCCCGGAATCAACGCTTGCCACGTGGTCTTGTCCAAAGCCGCTTGCGCTTCTTTCAATCGAGCTTTCCGACCTTTGACATCGGTCCATAAAACAAACGGAGTCCGCTTGTTTGTCCGGACGTCTTGCAAGACAAGAAATAGGGACTTCCCTTCTTCCGTCTCTCGTTTGTCCAGGATAGCCAACGTTCGGCCGTCTTTGCTGATTGCCGGCAACTTCGCCCAGACCTCGGCCGTCCCGTCCATCCCTTCGCCCTCGCGTGGTTCCATCTCCAGTTTTACCGAGACGAACTCGGCGTTCACCGGCCGCTCTTCGGGGGGACACTTGACCTGGTTCGCCGGCGGAGCGTCCTTTGGCGGATCGGGCGGAGGCGCCGCTTGCGATGAACTGCTCGAAGGCGCAGCGCTGCTCGAAGGCGCCGGAGCGCTCGACGGCGCGGGGTTGCTCGACGGCGCGACGTTATTCGACGGAGAAACCGCGGGGCCACCGCAAGCAGCGAGAGCGCCAAACACGCTGATGAACACGACGTTGGTCAATCTGGAATTCATGCCGGCCGTGTGTAACACACTTTCCGTCAAAGACGAGCGTTTCTGTTTCCATTCATGTCGATTTTGGTGTAAGACCGAGGCGATGTGCTGGAGTGCGGAAGTTTCGGCGGCTTTTGCGGCGTTTGAATGGGCGGGCATCGGTTGGCTCGTCAAACGTAACCAAGGTTTGGATCGGGCATTTGCTTTGGCCGTGAGCCCCATTGCGGCCCAAGAAGTACTGCAATGGGTTTTGTGGGAGCACATCGCGTCGAGTTTGACCGAGTGCGATCGGGTGAACATCGTCGGCGGACTGCTCGTTCGGCAAATCACAGGCACCGTGCCGCTCGCATGGGTTTGGTTTGCCCAACACGGATCGCCGAAAACACGTTTGGCACGGATACTTTTGGCGGTGACCACCGCTTATGTCGTGTTGCGCGGTGCGATGGTAATGCATTCCTATTGGGTGGGGCCGCAACTATGCACGACGATCGGCCCGCATCATCATCAAGCTTGGCCGCCGTATTTGGCTCGGCACGCGGACCTTCAACCGGGTTTGGATATCGTTTTCTTTTCGCTGTATTGGATGCTTCCCGTCGGGTCGCTCGTGCTTTTTCGTCGGCCGATGTGGATGACCGTGAGCCTTTGCGCCATTATGTTCGGCACGATGGTGCCTTGCCTCTTGTGGTATTCGGGCGAGGAATTAGGGTCGGTCTGGTGCTGGTCGTGTTCGATGCTGTTGGCCATGGCGCTCTTGGTTCCGCGCATTCAGCGGGAACTGGATGCTCGAAGCGCATAGAATGGTTTTACCGAGGGGCAGTTTCAACCGCGTTCTTCGGGCGGCCGACCTCGGAAACGTACGGATTCACTTCGCCGCGTTCCCCGTGACCCGCTGGTATGCATTGTAAAAATCGTCATTGATGACGTACGCGTGCCCATTCGCCTCGAGCAATACATCCGCGTCCAGCTTGCGCGCACGATACGTCCAGCCTTGCGGGAGCTTCAATCGACTTCCCAACGTTTCCAAGTCCGCTATCGTCAATTTCGGATCTGTGATTTGCGCGTACGATTGCATCATGTACACGTCGCCGTTCGGAGCCACGAGCTCATACACCTTATGGCCCGCAAGATACGTGAACACCGTGGTTCGATGCACATCGTTCGGCGTATACAGCTTTTCACCGACCGACCCCTGCC
>CAYSYX010000221.1:0-14803 GCA_964435055.1 uncultured Polyangium sp.
ACTTCTTTGCTTCGGACTGTCCGCCGCGAGGTCCCGGAGTCGAGTACCAAGACAAACCTGTCAGCTCATCGACGACATCGTTCCCGGACAAATGGTATGCCGGACGGCCGATCAACGTGTGCCCATCTTGAGGTGCCGAGTCTCCAACCGATTCGCACGGAACGAATTTCATACCATCGGAACACCGAGCGGAGAGGGAATCGGGAAAACCCGTGTATGGCAAATGTTCTCGTAGCTCGGCGATATCGGCGCATCCGGTGCCGACAAAAAGTGCGGCGGTGACGAACATCGTGGACGCTGGAAACGACGTAACGGTAGGCGATTGAATGGTTGACGTTCGGGAGCGCATGATGAACACGTAGGCCGCTTCCCGACCGAAAAGTCAAGGGCGAACCGACGAAATGTGTCGAATGTCGACAGACCATTTCCCTACGCCGTGATTTCGGTTATCCTCCGGCCGGTACGTTCGGAGATGCGCGATCGATGACCCAACCTTCCAAACCCGAGGAGACGCTCCAAGTTGCCGTGGGCGATCTCGTGGCCGGTAAATACCGCGTCGATCGTGTGCTCGGCAGGGGAGCGATGGGGGTCGTCGTCGCCGCTCGTCATGAAGAACTCGGGCAAAAAGTCGCGATCAAACTCCTGCATCCGGATGTCAGTGCTTCCGATGATGGTCGCGAACGTTTCCTGCGTGAAGCTCGAGCCGCCGCGAAACTCGAGAGCGATCACGTGGCGCGGGTCTTCGATGTCGGCACGTTTGGAGAGACAAATGCCTACCTGGTGATGGAGCACCTCGAAGGATGCGACCTCGAAAAATATCTCGAAGCGCAAGGTGCATTGCCGTTCGACGAGGCCGTCGATTACGTGCTCGAAGCATTGGAAGCTCTCGCACATGCTCATGCGCACGGGATGGTGCATCGGGACATCAAACCTTCCAATCTATTTTTGACCCAACGAATGGATGGAACACGACGAGTCAAGATCCTCGATTTTGGTATTTCCAAAACGGAATCCGGTCTCGGGGTTTCATCGCCCGGAAGTTCCACATTGACGTCACCGCACGCCGTGCTCGGGTCGCCCGCCTATATGGCGCCGGAACAAATCCGCAGTTCGAAGACCGTCGATCAACGGGCCGATATCTGGTCGGTCGGGGTCATGCTGTACGAACTGGTGACGGGAAAGTCGCCATTTATCGGCGAAACGATCGGCGATACGTTGGCCCGAGTGCTCGCAGGCAAACCCGAGCTCATTACCAAGTTTCGCCCGGACGCACCAAAAGAGCTGGTCTTTGCCATCAATACGTGC
This sequence comes from uncultured Polyangium sp., assembly GCA_964435055.1. Classification (GTDB taxonomy): domain Bacteria; phylum Myxococcota_A; class Polyangia; order Polyangiales; family Polyangiaceae; genus Polyangium. Next base: position 1,306 of record CAYSYX010000221.1, read on the forward strand.
CTCGAATGCGACGAGAAAAACCGATTTCAAAATGTCGCGGAATTGGCTCGGGCGCTCGCTCCTTTGGGTTCGAGCCGAACAAAAGATTTACCCGATCGAATCGTACGCGTGCTCGGTGCCAAGGGCGCGCCGCCGCCGCGGGCGATCATTCCATCCGATGCGGGGGCACACGTGAACGCCGTGGCGGAAACACTGGCGGCGTCGCCGGGGGTTTCGTCCGGAGGTACCCATATCACGGCGACGTCGCACGATCTCAAGCCGGAGGCCTCGCGTTCGTCTCGGCCGCTTGCGGCATTGGCCATTTTGGCTGTCGCCGGTGCGGCGGCGTTTTTCTTTGTCAAACTTCGTTCGGAGACGGAAATCGCAAAACCTGCGACGAGCGAACGGGTTTCCTTCGTTCCGGAGGCTCCGACGCAGAAGCCCCCGGCGCTCGCTGTCTCTCAATCTTCGCCCCCGGAGATCGTCCCCGTCGCGACGCCTTCGGCAATGGTTCATGCCGCGGCGGATACGCCGACCCCGGCGGCCTCGCATTCTTCGAGCCTCGGGGCTCAAACGCCCGCGGGCAAACCATTAACCAAATCTTCCGCAAGCCCGACAAAAACGACTCCCACCCCCAATTCAACCTATCCCTCCGGATTGCTCGATGGCCGGGATTGATGACCTCAGGACGTGCTCCGTGATTTCGCGTATTCACCATCGTCGTAACATCATCGTCGCCGTGTCACTCGGTGCCGCGATGTTTGTCTCGGTACGAAGTCATGCGGACGAACCATCGACGGAAAACCGAGCATTGGCGGAAATTCTGTTTCGCGAAGCCAAGGCGTTATCCGACAAGCAACAATTCGATCAGGCGTGTCCGAAGTTTTCGGAGAGTCATCGCTTGGACCCGAAACCAGGCACGATTTTGAATTTGGCCGTGTGTCACGAAAAACAGGGCAAGGTTGCCTCGGCGTGGCTGGATTATATCGAAGCGGCGACATTCGCGGCTCGGGCGGGACAAAAGGACCGCGAACAGTTTGCCAGAGATCAAGCCGCCAAATTGGAGAAACTTCTTCCGCATGTCATCGTAAAGATTCCAAAGTCGACCCCGGGGCTCATCATCAAATTGGATGCGGCGGTGTTGGACGAGGCGGCGTGGGGAAAACCGATGCCCGTCAATCCGGGCGCTCACCTGCTCGAAGCTCGAGCTGCCGGGTACAAACCTTGGTCGACGACCGTCGCCATTGAAAAAATGCCCGGCGATGTCGAAACCATCATTCCCGAGCTCGAAAAGGACGCGGCTTCAAGCCCGGAAACAAAACCCGTTGATCCTCCAACGGACAAACCGGTCGACAAACCAGCGGACAAACCAGCGGACAAACCCGTTGACGGCCCATCGACAGGTGGGAAATCGACGGCCGGACCGGAAAAACCCAAACCGCCTCCGCCGCCTCCGCCGCCGCCTCCCGCATTCAACAAACCGTTGTGGATCGGCGTCGGTGTCGCGGGAATCGCCGCCGCCGGGTTGATCGTCGGGTCGATCTTCGGCGGGCGCACGTATGATTTTCGGGATGCCGGTGATGCCGAATGTCGCGTCTTTTCGGGGGCGTCTTATTGCACGAAAAAGGGATTGGACCTGCACGCCCAGGCGCAAACGTCGGCGTCCATTTCTACAGCGTCGTTTGTCGTCGGTGGTGTGGGCCTTGCCGCCGGCGCGGCGCTCGTGCTCGTGGGATTGCGCAATAAGACGCCTCGTGCGTCACACGCGTGGGTCCTTCCGCAAGTGGAGCGCACGCGGGCCGGAATTTCGGCGGGTTTGTCGTTCTGAACGGCGCGGATCAGCCCGGATTGAGCACCAACGTGCAGAAATAGTATTTGCCGGTCACGTTCGGATCTTGCGATTCGGCGACGACTTGCATCGTAATCGACGCGGTGCCTGCGGGAACGAGCGCGTTGTCGATGTAAATCACGTGATCTTCGCCTTCGATGCCCGAACCATTCTTCAAGTAATTGCCTTTGTCGTCCAAAAGCGACACTTGCAGGCCCCGTAAGCCCGAACCATCACGCTGCCCGCTGCAAATCGCCGACGCCAACCCAATGCCTGCCGGCACGTTCACTTGAAACGTATCCATATCGCCGCTCGGGCCCGCTTTCAAGATGTCCCCATTCACCGATGCGACTTGCCCCGTGCCATCGTCCGTCGGCGTGGTTTGCAGCGGTTGAGCCGCGGTGTCGTTCGGTTCGATTTCCTTCGTGCCCGAACTGAATTGGAAATGGTCCATGAAGTAGAAATCATTGTTTCCCGCGACGGCGCCCGGGCTGCGCGACATCGTGAGCACGTATTCGGTGCCTTTGGTACAGGGCATCGTAATCGTGGGTAATTCGGGATAACCGAACGTGTAATCCCAGAGCTGAACATCGGCCGAGGCAATGATCGTATTCGGCGCGGCTTTCGTGGCCACTTGGGCCAGCACGTTCATCTCCGCGGTCGAACCATTGCCTTCGATACCCGCTTGATAGAAGCTGAAGTAACACAAAGGTCGCCCGTCGCCTTGCACCTGAAAATCGTTTTGCACGGTGAACGAAAAGGTGTCTTTGTCGGTTTCGCTGGAAAAACCGCCCCACATCACGGATTGATGACCCTGGGTGGGCTCCGGCGGATCCGGGAAAGCCACCAAGTTTGTCGCCGTGGCTTGGGCCGCGGTTTCATTCGGCTCGGCGTCGACCGTCACCAGCGCCTGGGCAGGATCGATTTCAATTCCGCCGACCGAATAGTCATCGTGCGTGATGTTCTCGGGCAACGTGCAGACGTCGGCGCCATAAAGTACGAAACAATCGGTCACTTCGATGCAATATGTGCCATCGGCCGGGACGATATAATAAAGTTCGCTGTTGTTACTCGATGAGCCGTCGTCATTTCGCGCAATTTGCGTTTTTCCGTCCGAACCATAGAGCGTCAACACCGCGTCGGGGTAGGTTTCGCCATAAGGATCCGCTTCCGGTTTGCTGTCCGCACCGAGAAAAACCACTTGCCCTTTTTTCAGGTCGACCTTGTAATAATCACGATCCACGCCTACCGGGGCGAGTTTCCCGTCGAGCGTGTTCATCGACCCGAGCGTCAAGAGCGCAGCCGTATCGCAGCTCGTATTGCCGTCGGAATCGATCCCGGACGAACCGCCGCTTCCTCCGCCGCCGCCGTCGCCCCCATTGCCGCCCGTCGTGTTCGGGTTTGGATCGTTGTCACAACCGGCGCCGCTCAGCGCGAGAATGGCAAGACCGGCGAGCATAATCCCAACGAGATGCTTCGAGCGCATGATGCCTCCGACGAAACAAGATGAAGCGCGCCTGATAGGCGATACGTGGACTTTCATCCCTACAACCCCGTGGTCGATTCTTCAAGACCAAGTGTGGATGATTTTCCTCGTCGAGGTTTTCCGTCGTTCGCACAATGCTTGACGATCGCTCTTTGCGGAGCGCGTTTTTTCCGGTACGTTCTCGCGCGCATGCGAACGTTTACGACCGATGGCCCGTGTGACGTCGAGGCTCACTATGTTTTGCCCTCCGCACCCAGGCTTGCCGAAGCGCGAAGTTTGATTGATCGCGGCGCATATTTCATTCTTCATGCGCCCGATCGTACGGGAAAAACCACGGCATTGTCGGCGCTCGCCGCGGAGCTGACCGCGCAGGGGTCTCATGCGGCGCTTTTGTGTTCCGCGAAAGTCGCCGGTTCGGCCCATGGCGACGTCGTTTCCGCACAGAATGCGCTTCTTTGCGCGATCACGATCGCCGCCGAGCAACATCTTCCGCCGGCGCTCCGTCCGCCGCCTTTTTCTCCGTCCGGTGAATTGACGCGTATTTGGGAGAGTTTGTCCCATTGGGCCCAGGTTTGCCCCCTTCCGATTGTGTTGTTCTTCGATGACCTGGACAGCTTGGCCGCCGTAACGCTCGAGAACCTTCTTCAGCAGCTCGAAACGGGGTTCTTGCGACGTCCGAAGCATTTTCCTTGGGCCGTGGGTCTCGTGAGCCGTCTCGATTTGCGACGAAATCGTTTGTCGGAGGACGACGATTCCGCAGATGTTCACGCGACCGGGCCGTTCGAATCGTTTTGGAGCTCGCGGCTCCTTTCCCCTTTCACCGTGGAAGAAATACGCGCGCTTTATGCCCAACATTTCGGCACGCTCGACCAGGCGTTTGTCCCGGAATTACCGGATCTCGTACACGACTTGACCGCCGGGCATCCATTCTTCGTGCAGGCCCTCGGTCGTGAATTGGCGGCAATGGCCGTGTCGACGAAACGCTTGACCAACGCGGACTTGGCCGTCGCTCATCGAAACCTCGTCGCTCGGCAAATCTCTCCCGTCGATGATCTTACCGTGCGTCTCGCCGAACCTCGTGTTCGCCGCGTGCTCGAATCCGTTTTTTCGGGCACTGCGGCCATTGCGTCCGTTGCCGAGTCCGACATCCAATTCGTTCGAGATCTGGGCCTGTTGGCGCATGACGAACCGGTTCGTATCGCCGATGCCTTCCACAATGCGCTCATTCCCCGATTGTTGACGAAACCCGCTTTGCGAATGAATATGGTCGATGTCGCCGCTTGCTTCGACGAACAGGGAAAACTCGTCCTGCAATCGGCGCTGTCGGCGTTCGCCGCGTTTTACACGACGCACGGTACGGAATTGGTCGCGGCGATGCCTTATCCCAAGATCGCCGAAGAACTCGTTTTTCTGGGCTTCTTGTTGCAGCTCGCCGAAGGGTGCGGTTGGGTGGACGTCGAGTATGGTCCCGCGCGCGGCCGAATCGACATCACGATGACCATTTCATTGCCGAAGTCGTCCGAAGAGAGCAACGTCGACCAGCGCGAAGTGTTTGTCATGGTCGCCCGGCGCAAAGGCGAATCGGGTAGCAAAAAGCACGGCATGCAATGGCTCGAAGGCGCATTGCAGCAGGCCCCGCATACATCCGGTACGCTCGTGATCGTCGACAAACGTGGCAAACGTTCGTCCGAGAAAAACTTCAAATGGCGGGAAAGCGTGACTGAGGCGGGAAAAACCGTACGTTTGTTGCGGATCTGAACGCCGCTTCAGCTTGCGGAAAGCTCGGAATCGAGCACGCGATGCACCGTCCAGCGGCTCGAGCCGGAAACGACCAGCTCGCTGAGCTTCTGCTGGTATTCAGCTTGATAAGGTACTCGGGCCATATCCGCCCACGCCGCCTCGAGATCGGTCAGGCTGTCGATCTTGACTTCCATCTCGATTTCCGTATCGCCCGCGCCAATGCTTCCCGTAACGATACGCAATGAACCGGGGCGCCAGCCAATACGGTGCGCCACATCGATTTCCCAACGTTGAAGTAGCTTCAGCGTTTCATCTTTGCGCCCAAATCGGGCCGTCAAATGCCAACGTGCCACAAACATGATCGGCTACCTTTCTCGATCGTTCGTCACATTTTTCGGGACACTCGAACCAGTTCGTCCCCACGCACCGCCCAGCATAATCCTCCCGCCGCCGTTTCGCTGAAAAAAAACCGGAAATTTTTGTGACGCGACGCGTTGGATCAATCGCGAGCATAACGTCGACACCCATCCGGATTGCGCAGTTGTTGCGTCGCGTAAGCGGCGCAATGCAAGGGTCAAGGGGCCTCCGCCCCTTGCCGGGTCGAGGGCGGGGAGCCCTCGTGGGGTGTGGGGCAAAGCCCCGCGTTGCAAAGCCCCGCGCTGCAAAGCCCCGTAATGCTTGCGGCCATGCTAAATGTCGAGCAACGAATCGTTGGCCAGTGCCGATGCCATATCGCGATTTTCTTCGCGAATGAGGTTCACGCCGTGGGACGCAAATCGAATGGCCGCCGCTCGCGGGCGCAGATCGCGTCCGTGCTCCAGCGCGTATGCTGCGCTGCGTACGAGCAACGCGAGCTCGAGGGATCGACCGAGCGTCAGGGCAAACCTTCGCGCGCCGGCTTCCACGCCCAGCGGATCTTTGGCAAAGGTCTTCATGAGCCACCCGGCGGCATGTTCCGCGCCTTGTATGGCCAATTTTCCCGCCGCCTGCAATGCATCGTCATTGGCAAGAGCCGCGAGCCCTCGAATTTCAGCCAGCAAATCTTCGAGCGGCCCTTCTTTTTGAATGGCGCGCAATGTATCGAGCGACAAGACGTTGGTCGTGCCTTCCCAAATGGGCAACACCTGTGCATCTCGGTAAAGCCGCGGAATCCCCGTATCTTCCACATATCCGGCGCCGCCGAAACATTCGAGCACTTCGCTGATTACCGCGACGGCCTGCTTTGCCGTGGTGAGTTTGGCGAGGGGCGTGACGAGACGCAAAAGCCGTCCTTCTGCCTCGGTCATCGTTCCGGCTTCTTCGCGGCCGAGCAATTCGACGGCGCGAAAAGCCAGATGAAATGCGCCTTCGGTTTCGGCTTGCAAACCGGCCAGCGTATCCGTATGCAATGGTTTGTCGGACAATGCCGCGCCAAACTGCACGCGACGTTTCGCGTAATCGCGGGCGAGCGCGACGCCGCGACGCATGCCCGCCGCAGCGCAAATGGCATTCCACGTGCGCGTGATGTTCAACATCGGGGAAATATTGCGAATTCCGTCCTTCGTACCGTTCACCGGGGTCGCCAGGGTTCCGTCGAGCGTCAATTCGGCGGTCGGGACTTTGCGCGTTCCGAGTTTGTCCTTCAATCGATTGACCAAAATGCCGTTCATCTTTCCGTCGGCGCCGTACACTTCGACGAAAAACAGCGCGAGCCCTCGACCACCCGGGGGATTGCCTTCCGGCCTGCCCAACGTCAGCGCCATTTGCGACGTCGTGGCCGAGGTAAACCATTTCGTTCCGTACAATCGATAACGCCCGTCTTCGGCTTCTTTCGCCACCGTTTCGGTCAAACCCACGTCCGATCCGCCCGTGCGTTCGGTCATCCATTGCCCGCTTGTCCAGGCAAACGCAGGATCGCGCGACGTGAGGCGCTTGAATGCGTGCGCCGCGAAATTCTTTTCGTCCTGTACGTCTCGATGAACCTTCAGCGTCTTGGCCGCTCCGTCGGTCATCGCCAAGGGGCACGTGTACACGTCGCTCGACGCATCGAACAAATACACCATCGCGAATTGATGAATACGTGCGGCATCGCCATTTTGCGCTTCGTACGCTGCTCCGATCAGCCCGTGTTCACACGCCACCTTGGCGGCTCGTTTCCACAGCGGCGTCACCTCGATATGGTCTTTGCGTTTACCCCAAGCGTCCCACGATTCGAGGCGCGGCTCATTCAAACGATCTTCGAGCTGCAATCGGTACAAATCATGTCCCGCGAGCTCGCCCATTTCGCGCAGCTCCGGAACGATGCGCGCGTGCACATCCGGCGTGAGCGTCCGGTCGAGGTACGAGCGGAGCACGCGATCGTCGTCGAACTGATTTCCAAGCGTCGGTGGAGATTGATAGAAGGCCATGGTTTGTCCGGGGCTGGCGATCCACAACGAACCGCGAGCGGAGGATACTCGCCCCGCCGGGCATTGTAAAGAGCCCGGGAGAACCTCCCAAACCTGCCCGTCGGCGCACCTCGTTTCCTTCTTCAACCGGCGAAAGGACGTGAATTCGCCGCAGATCTGCGCGAAAAATATGTTCTTGACTTTTCCGATGCAACAACTTACAAAGAGCCTCGTGAAGTTGTCCAACAAGGGCAGGTATGGAGTTCGAGCGTTGTTCGACATTGCGTTTCACAACGAAGGTCGAGCCACGCAGATTCGTGAAATTGCGGATCGGGAATCCATTCCGGTTCGGTTTTTGGAACAGATTTTTCAGGATTTGAAAAAGGCCGGTATCGTCGGGGCCAAACGCGGGCCGAACGGGGGATATCATTTGGCCCGTCCGGCGGCGGAAATATCGATTGGTGATGTGTTTCGCGCGCTCGAAGGACCCATTGTCGTCTGTTCGTCCGAAGAAGAAGCCCGCCAGAGTCGACCCGATCCGGATGCGCCGGCGGCGATCTTCAAAGAGCTCGCCGGTTCCATCGAATCTTGCTTTGATTCGTTAACGATTGCAGATATTTGCGAAAAAGGTTCGTCCCTTGGGCTTCCTCGTCGTGGGCGCGATCGCGCGACGTATGTGATTTAGGTGCGCGTCATGAATGAACCCGCTCGATTGCCTCCGCTCCCCACGCATCCCCGTATCGTTTCGTCGGTGCTCGATCTCGTGGGCGACACGCCGCTGTATGAATTGCGGCGCATCGACACGGAAAGCCCCCGCGGTCGCGTGTTGGCCAAAGCGGAACAATACAATCCCGGCGGGTCGGTCAAAGATCGCATTTGTTTGGCCATGATCGAAGAGGCCGAAGCTTCGGGCGCATTGGTCAAAGGCGGTGTGGTCGTCGAACCGACGAGCGGAAATACGGGAATCGGTTTGGCCGTGGTTTGTGCGGCGAAGGGATATCGTTGCATTCTCACGATGCCCGCAAGCATGTCGCTCGAACGTCGCCAATTGCTCGAAGCCTACGGGGCCGAAGTCATTTTGACCGCGCCGGAATTGCAAATGGAAGGCGCCATTGCAAAAGCTCGGGAAATCGTTGCGAATACGCCGGGAGCATTTTCCCCCGGGCAATTCGACAATCCGCAAAATCCGCGTATTCACGCCGCCGGCACGGCCCGCGAAATTTTGCACGCTTTGGCGAATGAACGGATCGATGCCTTCGTCGCGGGCGTCGGCACGGGCGGGACCATCAGCGGAATCGGCGGCGTATTCAAAAAACGCAAACCCGCGCCCAAGATCATCGCCGTCGAGCCGGATTCCTGCGCCACGATTTCCCGCGGCGAAAAAGGCCCGACGAAAATCCAAGGTTTGGCCGCGGGGTTTATCCCGGCCAATTATCATGGCGAATTCGTCGATGAAGTGCGCACCGTGAGCGATCAGGCGGCGTACGAGACCAAAGTGCAATTGGCGCGCACCGAAGGATTGCTCGTCGGTATCAGCGCCGGCGCGGCCGTACGCATTGCGCTCGATGTCGCGCGTGAACTCGGTCCGTCATCGACCGTCGTTACCGTGTTATGTGATACGGGCGAACGATATTTCAGTTTGGACGAGTATTTCAAGTAGACAAACCAGGACCCTCGTAAAACCCCAGGAGAATCAAATGGCTACTGTTCGTATTCCCACGCCCCTGCGGACCCTCACCGGAGGCAAAGACGAAGTCGAAGCATCGGGCGGCACCATCGCCGAGCTCGTGGAAAACCTCGAAGCCAAATATCCGGGCATTCGTGATCGATTGCTGGATGAAAAGGGCGTGCGTCGATTCATCAATATCTTCGTCGGTGATGAAGACATTCGTTTTCTCGACGGCTTGAAGACCGAACTCAAGGGCAACGAGCATATTTCCATCGTTCCCGCCATTGCCGGTGGTGCCTGATGCGTTCGTCGCTCGTGCGTTCACGCCGTCTTTCGTCCGTTTTGGAGGCGGTGGGAAATACGCCCCTCGTGCGGCTCGAACGTATTGCGCGTGATGCGCCGAGCGTCGAGGTGTATGCCAAACTCGAGTTTTGCAATCCCGGTGGCTCGGTCAAAGATCGCGCGGCTTCCCGCATGATCACGAAAGCCCTCGAAGCAGGAAAACTCGGCGGCGGCAAAATCCTCATTGATTCCACGAGCGGCAATACGGGCGTAGCGTATTCGTTGTTCGGCGCGGCGCTGGGTATTCCCGTGCGCCTCGTCATGCCGTCGAATGTCAGCAAAGCCCGCAAAGACATCGCGCGAGCGTTTGGCACGGAAATCATTTTCAGCGATCCCATGGAAGGATCGGACGGCGCCATTCGACTCGTTCGCGAAATCGTCGCCAAAGATCCGGAGACCTATTATTATCCGGATCAATACTCGAACCAAAACAACCCGCTCGCTCATTATCACGGTACGGGACGCGAAATTCTGGACGCATTGGGCGATCGCGTCACGCATTTCGTCGCCGGTTTGGGCACGACGGGCACGATCGTCGGTACGTCGCGAAGGCTCAAGGAACACACGCGGCCCATTCGGTGCATCGCGGTTGAGCCGGACCAACCATTTCATGGTTTGGAAGGGCTCAAGCATCTGGAATCGTCGCTCGTGCCGGAAATCCACGACCGCAGCGCGTATGACGAAACCTTGCGGGTATCGACTGAAGACGGCTGGGATATGGCCGATCGTCTGGCGCGCGAAGAAGCGTTGCACGTCGGCCATTCGAGCGGTGCGGCCGTCTTTGCCGCGGTCGAAGTGGCCAAAAAACTCCATCGAGAACAAGGCGGCGGGTGCGTCGTGACCATCGTCTGTGATCGTGGAGATCGGTATTTTGCGCCGATGAAATGGGAGAAGCGGTATTTATGGTGAACGAGTTTCCCTGGACGAACGGCAATCTCACCATTTCGCGCAGCGTGCTCGAAGCGGTGGAAAAAGATGCTTTGCGTGGATACGCCGCCGACGAAGAAGCCTGCGGGTATTTGCGCGGTCCCGCGGATGCGCCGCTCGTGTGCGACGAATGCGTCGTCATGACCAACGTCGCCAATAAACTCCATGCGCTCGATCCCGAGACGTATTTCCGCACTGCACGGACGTTTTTCTCATTCAATGAAAAGAAATTCGACGATGCCGTGCACAAGTCGGCTGCACAAGGCAAACCCATTAAAGTCCTCTACCATTCGCACCTCGATGCGGGCGCGTATTTCAGCCCCACGGACGCGGCGGTCATGAGCATGGGACAACCTCCGGAGAAAGAAGGCGGCGAAATCGTCATGGGCTCCGGACCGAATTGGCCGCTGGCGTTTTTGGTGACGAGCGTCCGGGATCATAAAATCGCCGAACATCGTCTATTTGTCTGGGACGCAGATGCTCGAGCGTTTGTAACGTCAAACTTCACCCTCGTGGATGGTTGAACCTTCGTGAGCGGCTTCGTCGTCTGGTTCACGGGTTTGTCCGGTGCGGGAAAAAGCACCCTGGCGGCTCTTTTGGCCTCGGCGCTTCGTGGTCGCGGCGTACACGTCGAGGTGCTGGACGGCGACGAAGTGCGCACGCATCTCTCCAAGGGCCTCACGTTTTCGCGCGAAGATCGCGATACGAACATTCGCCGCATCGGGTTTGTCGCCAAACTTCTCGCGCGCAGCGGCGCGTGCGCGATCACGGCCGCGATCAGTCCATTTCGCTCCATCCGTGACGAACAACGCGCGCAAATCGATCGGTTTGTCGAAGTGTATTGTCAATCGAGCATCGACGCGCTGGCCGCTCGGGATCCGAAGGGCTTGTACCGCAAAGCGTTGGCCGGCGAGATCAAAGGTTTTACCGGGATCGATGATCCCTACGAAGAGCCTCTCGCGCCCGAAGTTGTCGTCTACACCGACCGCGAAACGAAGGAAGAAAGCCTGGCCAAGATCCTGGGCCGCCTCGAAGAATTGGGGTACGTCCCCAAGCGGGCCGGTGAGTTTGTCCAGGCGTCGACGTCGAGGCTCGTGCGCCCGCATGGCGGAGCGCTCGCCGCGTGTCGCGTGGACGGCGAACGAGCCACGAAGCTCGCAGAAGTGGCGCGAACGTTGCCGGTGGTGGACCTCGATGCGGAGGCCGAAGCGGATCTCGAAATGCTGGCGACCGGCGCGTATTCGCCGCTCGAAGGTTTTTTGACCTCAAAGGATTGGTTGCGCGTCGCCGCCGAAATGCGCCTCGAAAACGGTTTGCCCTGGCCGGTGCCCGTGGTTTTGCCGATCCCCGACGATCAGGCGCGGGATCTTCGCGTGGGATCGGAGATCGCGCTTCGATCGCGTGATGGGCGGCTCATGGCAGTGCTCGACGTGAGCGACGTGTATTGTCTGGAAGAACTCCTCCGTGGGCGACGTCTTGTCGGACCGTTTGGCGAGGCCGATCCCGAGATAACGCGGCAGAGAGCGCGAAGCCGGTACTTTGTCGGTGGCAAGGTTCGAGTCTTCGGCGGGTCTGTGCAGTATTCGCGCAGGCATACGCCCGGACAAACGCGGGCCATGTTCGACGCGCTGGGCCTCGAGTTTGTCGCGGGCCTGCGTACGCGGACGCTTCCGCGGCGCGCCGAGGAGTACGTGGCGCGCGTGGGGCTCGATCTTGCGGGGGCCTTGTTGTGGCACGTGGTGGGTGCGGCGAAGGCTTTGCCATTCGAGACGCGTTTGTCCTGTCACGACGTGCTCATACAAAAGTATTTCCCGACCAAGCGGGTCGTTTTATCAGCGAGCTCGGGTGGGTTTGCCTTGGGTGGGCGGGCGGCGATTCTCGATGCGATTGTCTGTCAAAACCATGGTTGTTCGCATGTCGTCTTGGGCCAAGCGGGCGACGCGGACGTGCGTCGAGGCTTTTTGGCTTTTGCGCCCGGCGAATTGAGAATTACGCCGCTTGTCTTCGGCGAAGCGGGTGTTTGTCCGGCCATGAATGCGATGGTGACGGAACCCTGTTTGCCCGACGGCGCGTCATGGGAAACCATGTCCGAGGCGGAGGTTCTCGAAAAGATTTCGCGTGGAGAAGCGATATCGGAAGAGATTGTCCGGGCCGAGGTGGTCGAACGGGTGCGAGCGCAAGTGACGACGCAATCGTAGCCGTTCATCTCAAGGTATACTTCAATTGCACGAAGCCAAAATCGTATGCTTTCGACTGCACGAGCCGCAATGGCAGGTCCTGTTCCAATGCGCCAAACAGCGGTCGTCCCGAACCGAGCAGCACCGGAATCAACGTAATCGTGATCTCGTCGATGAGGCCCGCGTGTAAAAATCGCTGAATCGTGACGCCTCCGTCGATATACGCGTGCTCGAAACCTTCCGATTCGAGGCGTTTTACCAGTACATCGGGGGCTTCGGAGGACGCCGAAACTGTTTTCCGCAATTCGTCGGGAATTTCGACCGGGTTGCGGCTCGAGACGATCAATCGTTTGTCGCCATAAGGCCAGGCGTCGAAGGTGCGAACCAAATCGAACGTGTTTCGGCCCATGATCATCACGTCGACCGAATTGGCGAATTCTTTGTATCCGCAATCTTCGCCCGGTGGGACGAGCATATTGGCTTTGTCGAGCCAATCGATACTTCCGTCGACGCGGGAAATGAATCCGTCGAGGCTCGTGGCAATGAAAACAGATGTGCGCAGGGGCATGGTTTTCCGATGGGGACTATTTTTGCAGTCGCGCCCGTTCCTGAGCCAGAAGCTCACGAGCTTTGGTTTCGTTGTCCGCGAACAACATGTTCGGCACGGGCGTGTCGATGAGTTTCATCGCCTTCATGATCATCGTCATGATGACCCGCATCTGAAAACTTGCGGCTATGCAGATGACCGAAACGACGCGTCGGGTGCGCTCATCGTCCAAAATGCCTTTTCGGGCCGCCGATGAAAACGACGTCGCTTTGGACAAATTTTGCATCACGATGATGGGTCCGTTTCCAGCGCCGACATAGTCCAATACTTCGCGCATTTGCCGCAAATCGTCTCCCGTCACTTCGCCGTTCAGGTCGCACACGAGCGTGAATGGTTCGTCAATCCATACTTGATGTTGGCTAATCGCGATGATTTCA
>CAYSYX010000222.1:0-14780 GCA_964435055.1 uncultured Polyangium sp.
TCCTCGGGGATGCTGCTCCGAATCTGGGCGAGGCGCTCGTTGGCCTGTGCGCGCGCAAAGTAGACATCCACGTCATCCGTGAAAATGAGCGTCACGATCGAAATGCCGAGCTTGGTCACGCTGCGTGTCGTGATGAATCCAGGGTAATCTCGCCGCGTGCGCCGCTTCGTTCTCGGTACCGCCGGACATGTTGATCATGGAAAAACCACGCTCGTTCGAGCCTTGACCGGCATCGATACGGATCGGCTGCCCGAAGAAAAGCGTCGAGGCATCACGATCGAATTGGGTTTTGCGCCTTGGCACCTCGATGACGGCATGGAGGTGAGCATCATCGATGTGCCGGGACATCGTCGTTTCGTGCACACGATGATCGCCGGCGCCGTCGGCATGGAGCTCGTGTTGCTCGTCGTTGCCGCGGATGAAGGCGTCATGCCGCAGACGCGCGAGCACATCGCCGCGTGCGAATTGCTTGGGATTCGTCGCGCGATCGTTGTGGTGACGAAGATGGATCGCGTGGGCGAAGAGCTTGCGCAGCTCGCGGGCGATGAAGCGGTGGAGCTTCTCGCGGGGCGTTTGCAAGCGGATGTCGTCGTGTGTTCGGCGCGAACGGGTGAAGGGCTCGACAAGGTGCGGGCGATGGTTCGTCGCGCCCTACTCGAATTGCCTCCGCCGGCAGCGGCACCGCGAGCTCGTCTGAGTGTGGATCGTGTTTTTTCCGTACGTGGTGCGGGCACGGTCGTGACGGGAACGCTCGTCGCAGGGCGCATGGCGCTCGGGGCTCCGCTGTTTGTCGTGGGCACCGGTCGAGCTGGAGAGCGTAGTGCCGAAGGTGAAGTGCACAAGACTGCGGCGCGAGGGCTTCACGTACATGACAAACCCGTCGAGCTGGCTGAAGCACCGACGCGATTGGCGTTGAACCTTGCGGGCTTGCCGCTCGAGTCGGTGCATCGAGGGGATCTCGTCACGGATGATGCGACGGTGGTTCCGACGCGCAGGCTCGATGTGTCGCTCGAGGCTGTGGCGCAGGTTCGTCATGGTATGACCATTTCGGTGTATGTGGGCACGGCGCGTTCGTCCGGAAAACTGGATTTGTTGGGTGAACCATTGGAGGACGGTCGGTATTTGGCGCGATTGCGATTGGCCGATGCCTTGGCGGTCGTCGGCGGGGATCGTTATGTGATTCGCGGTTCGGATATCGATGGGCCTTCGGGGGCGGTGCTTGGCGGAGGAATCGTTTTGGATGCGCGGCCTCCGCGAAAACGTCCCAAAGCATTACGTCGGGCGGTGCTCGAAGGATTGGTGGCGTCGCGCGATCCGCAGGAAGTCGTGCGAGCGTTGGCGAATGAGGTCGCGCCGAGTCCATTTCCGCGGCATGAATTTCCGTCGCGGTTTTCGATATGGGCTTCCGAATTGGAGCGGGCGGGGGACAAACTGGGCGACAAGGGCGAGCTCGTGCGCGTGAAAAAATATGGATTCATGCTGCGCACGGCATTGATTGAATTGGCGACGAAAGCTCGGGCGTGGGTGGTCGAGCATCATCGCAAATCGCCTTTGGATCGCGGAATGGTCAAAGAGACGTTGCGGACGCGATTGGCGGACTTGGCGGGGGCCGAAGCGGCGGACGAAATCATCAAAATGGCGGCGTCATCGAGCAGCACGGTGGCGGGCGAGCCCATTGTGATTGACGGGGATATCGTTCGGTCACCATCGGTTGCGGCGGCTTCAGCGCGTAGTGGAGGGGAGGGGCCGGTCGGCGCGGCGCTCGATGCGCTCGAAAAAGCGGGTTTGAAGGGCCAAACGGAATTCATGGTGAAAGAGGCGACGGGGGCTGCTCCAAAAGACGTCAAGGCGATATTGGCGAAATTGGTTCGCGAAGGACTGGCCATTTACGCCGGCGAGCTTTGGTTTTACCGGAAAGACATCGATGATTTACGCGACAAGGTCAAGGCGCTTTTGGAGAAACAAGGCCGAATGACCATTGCGGAATTCAAGGATCTGTCGGGTCTCGGGCGCCGGCAAGCCATTCCGTTGCTGGAGCTCTTCGATCGTGAAGGCGTTACGAAACGTGGGTCGGACGATAGTCGCGTGGCGGGGAAGTGATTCGGGCGCTTTTCATTCCCGCGTCTCTTCGTTTCTCTCGACAGTCGCCCGCCGGATCGCGTAGCATCGTGCGCACCTGTCATGACAAACCCTGATCCCAACGCCGAACAACCCTTTCAGGCCAACGCGTACGCACCGCCCACCGCACCGATGCCCGAGCCCGCGCCGGTGACGGCTCCGTACGAGACAACCTTGGGGCAACGTATTGCCGGCGGATTGCTGATCACCAACGCGATCATTCTTTTTCTCGAAATGGCGCTCATGCCGACGGATCCGACATCGAAAGATCCTTTTAGTACGCCCGGACGTTCCGTCGTTCCCGCGTTGATCGACATCTTCATTGGAATTGCATTGCTCTCGAAAAACAAGAAAGTCTTGCCGTGGGCTATTTTTCGCGCAGCTCTCGGCCTCGTTATTTTCGTCGCGCTGCGCGCCGTTCAAGGCGACATGTTGTTGGTCGTCATGCAGCTCGCGGTCAGCTGTTCGCTGCTCCTTTTGCTGGTCGGTGATGCGGGCAAACCCCGAATCGCCGTAGCCGGCGCGCTTTTTGGTACGTACGGATTGCTCACGCTGACCGGAATCAGCGCCGAGGTTACCGGGAAAAACCCTCTTGCGGTGATCATACAAGGTGCGTCGGGACAAATCGAGGCGGGGCCGGCGAACGTCGTGACGGGGGAAAGTTCGCATTATCAAGTGACCGCGCCGAACGACAAATGGCGGTTGCGCACACGCGAAGCGGCAAAAAAAGACAATCCGCTCGCCGATCGTTGGCTCACGCGTCCGGATGTCGATGCTCACGTGATCATCATTGCGGAGAAAGTCCCCGGGGCGATGGTTCTTCCCGACCCTCTCGCGGATGCGGTGATTAAGAATTCGCGCACGGCCGCAAAAGATTTCAAGCTGATCGATCGCAATCCATTACGTACGCGACCGGAAGACGGGCGTATGTTGCACACGCAATCGACCGTCAATGGGCTCGATATCGAATCCCTCGTGGGGGTCGTCGGGTATTACGAGCATGGTTTTCAAGTGGTCGCGTTTGCGCGGCGCAATTCGTTTGCCGGCGTCGAATCCGAATTGCGCAGCATCGTGGAATCGTTCAAGCCGCCGACGGATGAAAAGAGAGGCGCTCCGGCTGATTGCGAACCGTCGCCCGTGACCGGCGTGGATGGGATTTTGCAAAAGTATTCGCTCGCCGCGCCCGGGGAGGGCTGGTTTTTGCGGCGCGACGACATGGCGAAAAAAGACAATCCCCTCGCGGATCGGTGGCTCGTTCGTCCGGAAAAAGACCAGCATATCATCATCATTGCCGAAGAAGCCCCGGGCGCCGTGATCGATATCGACAAATATGCCGATGCCATCACGGAGAACGTCAAAAAAGGCGGCACGGGGCGATTGCTTTCGCGTGAACCGTCCAAGTCGCAGCCGAAGATCGGGCGGATCTTGCATGCGCGGGTGATGGTCCAGGACCAATCGTTGGAATATCTGTATGGTTTGTTTGCCGAGGGCAGCCGAGCGTTTCAGGTCGTCGCGTTTGCCTCGGAAGAGAATTTCGGCAAAAGCGAAGCGGATTTTCGCCAAGCCATCGAGAGCTTCAAAATGCCGGGCTCTTGACGTTCGTCGTCATTGAGCACAAATCGCGAGCGTCCACGAATTCAACGTTCCGGTGTCGAACGTCGCCGCGTCCGCCGCTCGAAGTGTCCAAGTCCCACTCACAGGCTGATTGACGAATGCGGACAACGCTTGTTCCGGTATGTAACAATTGCTGAACGGCGCCTGACCGAGCGTGATGGATATTGCGCATCCGTCGTTGAAGATCGTATTCGTGTAGTTGTCGCCGACGCTGCCATTGCCATCGGTCATCAGCACCGACGTATTCGCGGGCGAAATCAGTCGAAGGTCGACGTCTTTGTCGAACGTATGCGTGACGTTGACTTGCAATACGACGCGTTTGACGGTCAGCGGTTCCGTAAATACGAGGGTGCTCAAGACGTTGCCGGCATCCGGAATGGGTTTGGGCACGTCTGCCGATGTGGCGACGAGCAGTTTTTCTCCCGCCGCACAGGGGTTGATCATGGCGGAGCAACCAAGAGCGCAATCGCCATCCATGCAATCGGTTTTGTTATCGCCGTCCTCGTTTTGTCCGTCATTGCAAATCACCTCCCTGGTGCACCCCGAACACACGAGGGTCCCGGCCATGCACGTCGACGTTCCGCCGCACGTACACGTCAATCCATTGCCTGGATTTCCTTCGTCCGCCACGCCGTCACAGTTGTCGTCCATGCCATTGCAGAGTTCCGGCTTACCCAAGTTGTCGGGCCTGCAAATGAGCGCGCCTCCCATGCATTGCTCCGTTCCGAGCGCGCAAACGCCCGACATGCCGGTCATGCATGTTCCGCCGGATCCGGGGTTGTTTTCGTCGACCATGCCATTGCAGTCGTTATCGAGCCCGTCGCACGATTCGGGGGACGGCCCCGTGATGGGATAACAATCCACCATATTGTTTTGACAAGCGGTCATACCCATCGAGCAGACGCCCATTTGTCCCGTCGAACAGGCAATGCCCGTGCCGGGAATGTTGTCGTCGACCGTGCCATTGCAATCGTTATCGATCGAATCGCACGCCTCCATGGCGGGCATGTTCATCGGGTCGCAGGTCAACACGCCCATGACGCAATTGCTGGTCCCCGTCGCGCAAATGCCGGGAATGCCGGTATCGCACATTTTATTTTTTTCGGGATACGATTCGTCCGTCAGTTGATCGCAATCGTTGTCGAGCCCGTCGCATAATTCGATGGATGGTTGTCCCGGTACACAGACGCCCTCCATGCCGTTCACGCAGCCCGGGACCGCAGCCATGCAGGCGCCGACGCCGCATACGATTTCAGCGATTCCGTCGTCGGCCGTGCCATTGCAATCGTCGTCGAGGCCATTGCAGAGTTCCATGGCGGGCAAGACTTCGTTGGTGCAAGGTCCCCACGTGTTCGTTTGGGGATCGCAAGCATGCGTGCCGGGGCTGCATGTGCCGACCTTGTTCGTTTCGGCCGGGCCGGTGTAACACGCTTCCATTTGCCCTGGAATGCATTCGCAGCCTTCGTCGACTTGACCATTACAATCGTTGTCTTTGCCGTCGCAGACTTCGGTCGAGCATTCACTGCCTCCGGCGCCGCCCGTGTTTCCCCCGTCTCCGCCCGTGCCCCCGTCGCCGCCCCCAACTCCCCCTTGGTTTCCGCTTCCGCCTTGGCCCGTAGGAAGATTTTGGCCTTCCGCGCAGGCGACGATTTGAACGGATAAGCCCAATAACCCGATCAACGTGAAATCAAAAGCTCTTCGCATGGCTCATGTCCCTCGGCAGTTGCTTTTATCAAGGAAGCTCGACCTTGAAGATTAATTTACAATTCGTCAAGTAAGAAGCGAAATATCGACGCGTTTGCGAGTCGAAAAACGCGGCGGCGGATTTCCCGGCCGCGGAATGAAATGAGCGTGGGAATCCTGCGGGCAACGGTTGACATCAATGCAATGAACGTGGCATATCTCAATCATGGGAAAAAGCCGAATATGTACGACCATAACATCGACGATTTCAACCATCGTCTTCGCGACTTCGTTTCTCGGCGCGATCGCCGGTTGCGGCGGTGAGCCGGCAAAGCAGAATCCACCGCCCCCTCCTCCGCCCCCGCCTCCGGCAACCATTCCTTATGAAACGCTGAGCGAATACCATTTATTCGACGGGTCGCTCGCCGACATGCAACCGGCGCCCGGCGTCGTGCGTTATGAAGTGGTTTCTCCTCTCTGGTCGGATGGCGCCCACAAACAACGGTTCATCGCGCTGCCGGAGAATCAAAAAATAACGTTCGGCGCCGACGAAACCTGGAGTTTTCCGGATGGAACCATCATCGCCAAGCATTTTGCATTTCCGCGCGACAAACGCGAACCCCTCGGCGCATTGCAACACGTCGAAACGCGCTTGTTGATTCGCGACTCCACCGACCCCGAAGGTTTTACCGCGCATACGTACGTTTGGAATGATGAACAGACGGAGGCGTACCGCAAGGTAGCGGGCAAACACATCACGCTGGATTTCATCGATGAATCGGGCGCTCCCGCCACGCAGCAATACATCATTCCGAATACCAATCAATGCGGCAATTGCCATGAACGCGACGATACGTACCAAGCGCTCGGGCTCGTCACGCAACAAGTCAATTTCGATTTGAATGATAGCGGAGCCATCAAAAATCAGCTCTCGCGTTTGGAAAATGAAGGCCTCTTCGATGCGAAGCTGCCCGATGTGACCACTCTTCCGGCGCTCAGCAATCCGTCCGGCCAAGATCCCATCGAAGCTCGAGCGCGAGCCTATCTGCACGCCAATTGTTCGCATTGTCATCGCCCGGGTGGCGGCGGCGGTTTGTCCGGGCTGGTGCTCTTGCATTGGGAAACCGAACCGACGAAAAACGGCGTCTGCAAGGGGACCGTTGCCGCGGGCGCCGGGGCGGGCACGCTCGAATACGATGTCGTTCCGGGCAAACCTGAAGAAAGCATCATGATTTTTCGTATGAAATCGACCGATCCGGAGATCAAAATGCCCGAGATCCCGAATCTCGTCCCGGATCAAGCCGGTATCGCGTTGATCTCGGAATGGATTACCTCGCTCCAGTTGCCCCCGTGCCAGTAAAACCCACAAGTCGCTTGCCAACCGACCAATCGCGTGTATCTTTCGCGTCCCCAAACCTCGCGAAGGACGTGCACGGTGATTGCTTACGAAGGTCCGAACGCCGAGCAGATTCGGTATTGGAATGAAGTGATGGGGCCGCAATGGGCGGCCATGGACGGAACCCTTTCCGCGCAAATCCGGCCCTTCGGGCTGTATGCGATGGAACGCCTTGCCGTTCGTCCGGGCGAAAAAGTCCTCGATATCGGTTGTGGATGTGGTGAAACGACGGCCGAGCTTGCGCGTCGCGTGGGGCCTGGCGGGCGCGTCGTCGGATTGGACATTTCCGAACCGCTCGCCGAAAAAGCTCGTCAAGCCATTGCCGGATTCGATCATGCCGAAATTCGAGTGGCCGATGCGCAAATCGCTCCGATTGAAACGGAGGTGTTCGACGGCCTCTTTTCGCGTTTCGGCGTGATGTTTTTCGCGCAACCCGAACTTGCATTCGGGCATTTGCTTCAGGCATTACGTCCCGGGGGACGCGTAGCTTTCGTTTGCTGGCGAGCTCTCGTGGAAAATCTTTGGATGACCGTCCCGGCAATGGCGGTTGCGAATCACGTGCCCCTCAAAAGGCCCGATCCCAATGCCCCGGGGCCCTTTGCATTCGCGGATTATGCGCGTGTGCGCGGCATTCTC
The DNA here is from genome assembly GCA_964435055.1 of uncultured Polyangium sp. Classification (GTDB taxonomy): domain Bacteria; phylum Myxococcota_A; class Polyangia; order Polyangiales; family Polyangiaceae; genus Polyangium. The sequence continues at coordinate 7,448 of CAYSYX010000222.1, forward strand.
GAAGCAGCGGGTTTCGTAAATATCAAGCACGAAGCCGTTCACGAACCCATTTCCGTGGCCGGCGGCGAATCGCTCGATGGGGCCGTCGCCTTGTTGATGCGCCTTGGTCCGGCGGGAGCTGCTTTGCGCGAGGCGAATGCCGGTCCGGAGCTCTTGGAAGCCGCGCGTTCGTCCATTCGCGCCGCCATTGCGCCTTATGAAACGCCCAAGGGCGTGGCCATGCCGGCCTCCGTTTGGATTGTGACGGCCGAGCGCCCGGTCTGATCCTTTGGCGCATGGGCTCGCCCCAAATCCCGATTAACCACGCCGTCCCGATTGCCACGTTCTCCAAAGAAAAACCGGCAGCGTCACGGCAATCGGAACGAGCGCTTGCTCGAGAATCGTCCGCAACCATCGCTCACGCTGAACATCACTCAATTCCGCTCGTAATGCCGGACCGATGTCCGACGTGAACCATGGGTCCGTCAACAACGAAATCGGGATCCAAAGAAGCGCCGACAACAAGCCCACGATCCGCAACGACGAACGTTTCGACGCGGCAAGTCCACCCGCGCTCGCGAGCACCCCGAGCATGGGCACGTAATGGTGAAATTGCCAGGGAAACTCGAGTTTGTCCAGGACCTCGGCCATCACGAAGGCGCTCGACAAGACGAACGACAACGGGGATTGCATCGTTGCCGCACCTCCTACGATTCGTGTAGAATATTCAACAACACATCCGGGTCCACGTTTCCGCCGGAGATGATCACTCCGATTCGCTTGGGTTGGTCCGGTAAACCATGTTTCAATGCACCCGCGAGCGCCGCCGCGCCGGATGGTTCGGCCAAGACTTTGCCGGAGAAAAGCAGCAATTTCAGGGCCCGGCGAATTTCGTCGTCATTGACTCGATAACATCCTTTTACATACCGCTGCGCCAGATGAAAATTCCGCTCGCCCACCATGACGGGTTTGAGGCCGTCCGCCAAGGTTGGTCCTGGTTGAACCTCGACGCGTCGGCCCGCTTCGAGCGATTGGGCCAAAGCATCGCACCCTTCGGGTTCGACACTATAAACCTTGGTCTTCGTATTTGCGGCCGCCAAACAAGCGCCCGCAATCAACCCTCCGCCTCCGACAGGGACAAACAGCGCATCCAGTGCTTCGCCGTTCGTTCGCCGTTCGACTTCTTCCAACAGTTCGAGCGTCGCGGTACCTTGTCCGGCAATGACCTCACTGTTGTCGAATGGTTCGATGATCGTCCCGCCCGTTTTTTCACGAATGGCGAACGCTGCAAGGCGTCGCTCGGTCGAGGTTGTCCCGGCAAAAACGATATTCGCCCCGAGCGCTCGAACGCCGTCCACTTTGATTTTCGGAGCGTCCACCGGCATGGCGATATCGGCGGTGATACCGTATTCTCGGGCCGCCAACGCGACAGCTTGGGCATGATTGCCCGAGCTGTACGTAATGACGCCGCGAGCACGCACGTCCGGATCGAGCCGTCCGACGGCATGTAATGCCCCTCGAGCTTTGAATGCGCCGATGTGCTGAAGATTTTCCGTTTTGATGTACACTTCGGCGTGGGCGATTGCATCGATGGCGGCAATACGTAAGACCGGCGTACGGATGACTTTGCTTTGCAATCGTTGCGCTGCGGCGACGACGTCATCGGGAGTCGGAATCGAGATGGCGGCAGTATTCACGGAGGATGCCTCGTTTGTCGAGCGCACCCTACCATGGTTGCATCCGGCTCGAAACGTCTGTTCGTCGCCTTTTATGCGATTCTTTGCGCGCCTTCGATTTCCGCGTTTTCAACTCGATCCAGCATTTCTTCGACCCGTTGAGCCACGGTTTCGAGGCGGGTGAGGGACATTTTCAGTTCGTCTCGAAATGCGTGGTCGCTCGAACGGACCAATTCGCTGCGCATTTCGACCAAACGAATATCGAGGGCCCATTTCAGTTCTCGGGCTTCGTCGGTTGCCATTTCCAGCAGCATGAGGGGAGGATGGAGCCCGATACGGTCCGTGAAAAGGGGCGAATCGAACGGACGATCGAGATCAAGACATTCCGACCGGGCGAGCTTTTCGGCGTTTCCAGCCGCAAAACCACAAAGCCACGACGGCGCCGACGCCCCAAAAATTCGAAGAACTCGGTAAGGTCGAAGTACCTTGACAAACGCATCCGCCGGTGAACAAAAGTCGTCCGTCGTTCACGCATTCACCGGAACGACAAACACCTGTCGGACAAATGGATCCGTCCGGCAGAGCGGGTTGGTCGCATGTACCGGTCGCCGGATTGCAGAGACCTTCGGCGTGGCACTCTTTGGGCGCGGGGCACTCGAACGTTGCCGTACCTTGACAAACGCCTTCGGTACACGCATCGCCGGAGGTGCAAGCATTGTCGTCGTCGCACGTCGTGCCGTTGGGCGTCATTTCGCCGGTGCACAACCCCGTCGCGGGATCGCATACGGCGTCTCCGACACAAACGGCGCTGTTGCCGCACGTTCGAGGATCACTGCCCGTGCATTGCCCGGCCAAACAAATATCGGTCTGCGTGCAGGCATTTCCGTCGTCGCAAGCCGTTCCATCGAGCAGCTTGCAGACGCCGGCGAACATGGATCCCGCGGCGACGGAGCACGCATCGCAAGGCCCTTGATCACAGGCCGAATCGCAGCAAACTCCGTCGGCGCAGAACCCGGACAAACATTCCGCGCCGGTAATGCATTGCTCTCCGCCTTCATTTTTCAGCTCGTACACGTATGTCGCCCCCGAGCTCGTGCCGAGGTCGTCGTCGAGGTAGGCGCTGACGACCGTGGTTTGCCCTGAAATACCGACGGCAAACCCAAACGCGTCCCCGGCGGCGGCGTCGCTCGCGACCACTTCCAGGCTTTGATACCAAGAAAAACCATTGTCGCGAAAAATGTATGCCGCTCCCGCGTTCATCCCCGCCGTATCGTCGAGCAACGCGCCGACCACCACCGACGGCCCGCTGATCGCGACGCTCGATCCAAAGCGATCGTCCGCCGCAATGCCCTTCGGGGACAAACTTCCGCCGGGATTCCACACGACGCCCGTACGCTGGTAGGTATACGCCGCGCCCGCATCCGCGCCCGACGTATCATCCATGGGTGAACCGACGATCGCCGTGTCGAATTCGATATCGACGGCCCAGCCAAACCCATCGCCCGCTGCTCCATTGGGACTGATGAGCTTCTTTTGTTGGCTCCACAAATTGCCTTCGCGAAAAAATATGTACGCCGTGCCCGAATCCGGCCCGAAAAGATCACCCTCCGGAGCGCCGATGATGGCCGTTTCCCCGTGCATGGCCACCGCCGCGCCAAGATGATCTCCGGCGGTCGTGTCAATCGCGAAGAGCCGTTTTTCTTCGACGTAGGTATTGCCATTCCAAACAAAAACATACGCGGCTCCGGAGTCCGCTCCTTTGACATCGGATTTCGGGCTGCCAATCAAGAGCGAATCGCCCGAAACGTCGACCGCTTGTCCAAACATATCGCCCGGTTTGCCATCGCCGGCGACGATTTTCGGCAGACTCGTCCATGCCCCATTGACGTGCCGGAATACATAAGCCGCTCCGGCCCCCAGCGTTTTCCCGTCCGCTTGCGGCGAACCGACGACGACGGTGTCTCCATCGACGGCCACCGAATAACCAAACCATCGTGCGGCGCCGAAATCCGAGGCCACGAGTTTCGTATCGAATGTCCACGTATCGTTTGTCCGAACGAATACGTACACCGCTCCTGCGTCTTGCGCGGCCGAATCTTCGTACGGCGTACCGACGACCAGCGTGTCGTCGTCGAGCGCGATGGAAAAGCCGAACAAATCGCTGGCTTGTCCGTTTGGAGCGACAATCTTCGTTTCTTTGGTCGTCACCAAAGAAGCGGTGGGCGGGACAAACGCCGGCGCAAGCTCGGGGACCATTTCTCGAGGGGCCTCATTGCTGCTGCAACTCATGCCCAAGAGAATCAACGCAAGTGCGGGCCGGTGAAGGGCGCGAGAAACCATGTGCGGGGCATGGTAGCGCCGAATCACCTTTTTCCAAGGGAAGATGTCGCGTTTCGTGCGTTTGAGGTCCGCGGTTCTACGGCAAACGCATCTGTCGATCCGCGACGAGGTCTGTTTTCTTGTCCAAACGGAAGGTCTCGCTTATGCTGCGCGTTCTGACGGCGGAGACCCACTCGGGATGCGTGGATCATCGGACGACAACAAATATTTCGACTTCGGCCACGAGACGGCATCGAACGATCTGGCGTGGACGAATGACATCATCGACGAATTCTTCATCCAAACCGATGCGATTCGTGACTTTTTAACGCGTTCGCCCACGCGGCCGTTCATCGCGGGACCCAAAGGAAGCGGCAAAAGTCTACTGCTTTTCAAGCGCCTCCTGCACGCGCGGGCCCAGCCCGGCGTCATCGTCCTTCCGCGCCATCCGGTCAAGGCTTACAGCCCGGCGCTCGATTTTTCCACGGCTCCTTTTTGGCACCTGTTCAAGGATGACAAACCCGTCATGCACTTGTGGGGCAGCCTTTGGTCGTGGGCTCTTTGTCGCACCATCATTGCCGGTTGGTATGAACACGACCGACTTACGCATCACGACAAAACTCCCCGCATGGAGACGATGGCGGAGCTCATCGTCGATCGGCGCCACGATCCATTCGAGCTCGTATTCGATTACCTGCACGAGCTGGATACGGGGCTCAACAAGCGGCGCGGCCGGGCGCTCGTGCCGGATGGTTTGTCCGAGCTCCGCAGCTTCGTCGTCGGGCATGCCGATGAATTTCCTCCGACGTACATTTTCATCGACAATCACGACGACGCATTCGAGGAACAACCGGAATATTGGATTGCTTCGGCGTACGGCGCATTTTTGGCCATTCAAGAACTGCATGCGCTGACGAATCGTCGCATTCATTGCATGCTCACACTGCGCCCCGAAGTCATTTGGCGCTTGCGCGAAAGTCAGCATTTTCCGAAATGGTCGCGCGATATCTTTCAGCTCGCGTGGGAAGACCACGAGCTCATGGCCTTGTTCCGCACGCGGGCTTCGCATCTGCATCGAAGCTTGTTGGCGCGCCCGGAATTGGCTTTGTCGGATCCTTTGCACGCGTTTTTCGGGGATGAACTCGTCGACGCGAAAACCGGCAAAATATCCATTCGCACCGTGAACCTCGAAACGGACGAACCCATTCATGAGCGGCTCGAAAGTTATCTCTTGCGGCACACGTTGCGCCGTCCCCGCGACCTCATCGTGGTGGGCAATGAAATTCTCGAACGCTTGCGAGCACCCATCGGTTCGGGCGAAAACCGCGCCCGACGTATTCGCGACGGCGTCAATGCCGCAAGTCGCGTCATTCGAGATGGTTATCTCGCCGAAGGGGAGAGTCGTTGGCCGTTGCATGGCGACGATATTTAGTTGAAATACTTTATAAAACGTTATGTTCGCCATAACATCATTCCCCAGGACGAACAGGGACGCATCAATCGCGATTTCGCGCAACGTATCGGGCAAGAGCCCGCATTGACGGATCCCCTGAGCGCGCTCGTGACGCTGGGGCTTCTGGGTTTTCCCGTTCCCGATGCCAATCAACCGGATCTCGTGCAACGCTTTTTGCGTCCCGACGAAAGCACGTCCACGCAGATCCCTTTGAATGCCGACTATTACTTGGTGCATCCGGTTTTGTATGGAGATCCTTTCCATATTCAGCCGGTCAAAGGTCAAGCGGTTGGTCCGGGTTTACCATTCGATCCGGACAAGGTTCATTGGGAACCACGCGCTTCGATTTCGGGAAGAAAAACGCCGTTGCCCGATATGCCGAACGTCACGGTGTTTTCGTGGATCCACCTGTCGGATCTGCATTTCGGTGCGGGGAGCATCGCGCATCGATTCGATCAGAAAGCCGTGGCGCGATCGATTTTGCGGGATATCGAGGCGCATGCGCCCAAAAATCCGAATTTCGTCTTCGTCACCGGCGATATTGCGTTCAGCGCCAAACCCGCGCAATACAAAGAAGCGGCGACGTGGTTCGACGAATTGGCGAAGACGTTGAACATGGATCGCGAACGTATTCGTCTCGTGCCTGGAAATCACGATGTCGATCGCGGCAAAGCATCGAAGCTGCTCCTCAGCGCCGTGCATACGCAGGTTCGAGCGAATCCGGAGATCCTCGACGAACACTTGGCGGATGAAGACGCGCGCAAAACGTTGATGCAAAAGCTCGACGCGTATATCGCCTTCGCCAAAAAGTATGGCGTGGCCGGTCGGCGACGCGGCGGTGTGGATTTGGATTGGGCCGACACGTTTCGAATCGAGCCGCACGGGTATCTCGTGCGGATGGTGGGTTTGTCGTCGGTATGGTGCAGCGATGCCTCCGACGGGCGGGAATCGGTGCACGTGCCCGAGCCGTTCGTCCCGAATATGGTGCTCGGCCCGGGACAAATTCGGTCGAAAATCGACGGCACACCCGATGAAGAATTGCTGTTTTTACTGACGCACCATCCTCCGGAATGGTATCACCGCACCTCCGTGGACACTTTGTCGAGCGTGTTGTCGAGAAAAACGCATGTGCATTTGTGCGGACACGTGCACGACGCATCCGCACGCGCCGTCAAGCGATTTGGCGCATCGTTGCGTGCGGTTCGGTGTGTCGCGGGCGCGGCGCACGGATCGCCCTCGGAACGGGATCACGGATATGCATGGGGCGCATTGCGTTGGAATTCGCAACGCGCGCGATGGGAGGTCGGCTGGGCTCCTCGCGTGTATCGACCGGATCCCGAAGGCATGTATCCCATGGCGTATCCGCTCGATGCGACCGGTTATGCGTGGGAAGAGATCGACCTGGCGTGGCCGCCTCCGCCATTACCTCATTCCATTCCGAATCTCGCATCGAGCTCCTTGCGGTGGGGCTGATTGCGTGATCGTGCGCGGGCGTCGGGGCCGGCGCTCCCGCCGCGCGATTGCAAAAATAATACTATACATGCGCCGCGATTCGAGCCATTCTTGCGGCCGCTTCGAGCCGGTATTGGCCATCGATACGACAGGAGTCACCAGTCCATGAAAATTTGCGGCTTCAACATCAGCAACTATTACAACAAGGTTCGCGTCGTGCTGCTCGAAAAAGGCATTGCGCACGAAGTGGATTCGACGTGTTTTCCTTCGCAGAAGCCTGAATTCCTGGCCCGTTCGCCCATGGGCAAAGCCCCGTTCCTCGAAACACCGCACGGGATCATCTGCGAATCCGCGGTGATTTGCGAATACATCGAAGACGCGCATCCGGAAAATCCGCTCTTGCCGAAGGATCCATTCGCGCGGGCCAAAGTGCGGGAAATCTTGCAAGTCTTCG
>CAYSYX010000223.1:0-14745 GCA_964435055.1 uncultured Polyangium sp.
AAAATTCCTGTGCCAGCGCGCGGGGTGGGGGGGGGGGGGGCGCACCCCCCCCCCTCGGGTCCGGGGTGAAGCCCCGGCGGCGACGACGACGCCAGCGACGCCAGCGACAGCGACTACGCTTTCTCCACGCGCATGGCGAATTGCAGTTCGTCCCGCGTGATCCACCGAATCGGCGTCGCGTGGATTTGCATGGGCCATTCGAGCTTCCCGATGCGCCCACCCGCATCCCGAACCATTTCGATCCATTGGTTTGGCGAGAAATACGTTCCGCGCACCAGCACACCCGCTTCGGCGTTTCCTACGACATCGAGCGCCCACAACATCGCGTTCGATAACGGGCCGAAACAGAAATGATCTTTCACCAAGACGCACCGAGACGCGACGCGAAGACATTCGGCGAGCACATCCCGAGGTTTGGCGCAGTGATGCAGCACGTCGGAAATCGTGACGACCTCGAACGATTGGTCCTCAAACGGAATTCGTTCACCATCGTAAGATTGCACGGGGATCGCCGCGTTCGGCTGCACGAGCACATCCACACCTGCGACGCGATGCGCGCCCACGCGTCGAGCCACTTCCGCAGCGACTTTGCCGTTGCCTGCGCCCACATCGAGGAGCGAATCGGCTGTTCCTGCAAGATGTACGAACGTATCGGTGATCCGTTGCGTACGTGGAGACTGAACCGTTCGGCGGTGAACCTCGTAAAACGCCTGCTGAAGAAGTCGCACGACGCATGCCTTTAGTCGAGCCCGGTTCGAGGAGCAACGTGCTAACGTCGCCCCGACACGTGAACTCGTCCGCGCCGAACCAAACATCTTTGCGTCAAAGGCTCACTGCGCTTGCGAATGATCCGCCCCGCGCAGTTGCGGCGATGATCGCGCTCACGTCGATCTTGTCGGCGGTCGTCATCGTGATGCTGCCGTGGTTGCGCACGCTCGATACGTTTGGTTTTCACGACTGGGACGCGCAAACATCGCATCGGTACCTCACGCGCCAAGCGCTCGTCGAGCACCACGAGATGCCGTTTTGGAATCCGTACGCCTGCGGAGGTTTTCCCGCGTGGGGGTACGTCGAATCCGGCACGATTCTCGTTTCGCCGTGGCTCCTCGCGTACCTCGTTTTGCCGATGGCGTGGGCGTTGCGTGTCGAAGTGTTCGGCATGGCGTTGCTCGGCGCCTTCGGCGCGTATGCTGCGGCGTCTCGGTTCACGCGTAGTCACGCGGCGCGAGCGTTTGTCGTGGCTGTATGGGCGGTCAACGGCCGTTGGGGACTCCAAACCGCCGTCGGACACTCGTGGCACTTGGCGTACGCATTTCTGCCGTGGGCGTTGTTCTTCTTCGACCGTTCGAGACAAACCTCGGCCCGAAAGCTCGACTTCGTTTTGCTCGGCGCTTCCTTCGCGAGCCTCGTGTACGCAGGGGGCATTTATCCTTTGCCGCACACGATCCTGACGCTCGGGCTTTACGCCCTTATGCTGGCGATCTTCGACAAAAGCTTGCGACCGCTCGTCGTGCTCGGCATCGGCGGACTTTGCGGGGTTGGTCTTGCCGCACCCAAGCTCTTGCCGATGCTGGATGTCTTCGGCAAAGCGCCGCGTTTGGTGCCATCGACGGAGGCGCTGGATCTCGGAGCGTTTTTCACGCTGCTCACGTCGCCGGATCAGAGCTACTTCTCGCGGCCCGCGCGCGTTTCGCCGTACGGCTGGCATGAATGGGGCATGTACATTTCGCTGCCCGGCGTCTTGTTGCTCGGGCTCGGTATCTTGTTGGTCCAAGGTAAACGCGAATCGGCGCTCAAGGTCACGGGGGTTTTTCTGGGCCTCCTCGGGTTTGGCGCGTTTCATCCCCAAGCTCCCTGGACGCTGATGCACGCGTTTGTCCCGGTATTCAAGTCTCAACATGTTCCCTCGCGGTTTTTGTATCCCGCGGTGTTCGTGTTGGCCCTGGTTGCCGCCGCGGGCTTGGGTCGGTTCATCGAAAAGCTTGGAAAAAAGCAGCGCTGGACCGATGCGTTCGTGGCCGTGCTCGTGTTTTTCCTGGCGCAAGACGTCGCGCGAATTTCGCAGCTGCCGATGAACCAATCGATGTGGATGGTTCCTCCGGACAATCTTCCGCGTGCCGGCGAATTTTCGTTCGATCAGGATGTCCCATACCATTACAAAAAGCGCGATTGGGTGGGGCCGATGTATTTGGCGATGATCGCCAATCGCGGCGTCATCAATTGTTACGGCACGCCGCCTTTTGATAGAAAAGGCGCCTTGGCGCGCACGGACAAACAATACCGCGGGGAAGTCTTTTTCGCCGAAGGGCAGGGAACCGCCAAAATCACCGGGCGAACGTTCAATACCGCCACGATCCACGTCGACGGAGCCTCCGAAGGCGCGCTTCTCGTCTTCAACATGAATTTCGACGAAGGTTGGTCGACCTCGATTGGCACGCGCGTGAACCAAGACAATCGCATCGCCATTCGATTGCCTGCAGGAACGCACGACGTCAAATTGGGTTATCGATCGCCGGGGTTTGTCTCGGGCTTCATCATTGGACTCGTCACGTTGCTCGCGTGTGTTTTCCTGGTGCGACGTGAACGGCGCGAAGAAGCGGGCGAGGTAACGGGATGACAAACGTGGCGTTGTCTCCGCAACGTCGGAAAGCTCGCGCGCTCGTGTTCGGCGTGATGGCGTTGGGTTTGGCCGAGCTGCTCCTGCACGTGTACCACAAGAAAAAGTCGCCGAATCCCGAAGATTGGGCGCAGCTCGTGGAACCGGTACGTCAAGAAAAACGTGACGGCGACGTGGTCGTCGTCGCTCCCGCGTGGGCGGAGCCGTGGGCGCGCAAGACGCTGGGCGACCGGGTTTTCCCCATGCGCGATGTCGCTCGGTCGGATATGTCCCGCTACGCCTCGGCGCTCGAAATCGGAATGCTGGGACAAACAGCCCCCGAAGCGGCGGGATTTCGTGAAGTTTCCCGCACACAGGTCGGCCCATTCGTTTTGCGCAGGCTGGAAAACCCGACCTACACGCCGGTGACCGTCGATTTCGTCGATCGGATCGCTATCGGGCAGGCCGAAGTTCAGACGACGGACCCTGAAGCGCGCTGTTTGTTCAACAAAACCGCTCGAATTATCGCCGGCGGCCTTGGAGGTCATCCGACATTTCCGGTGGCGCGATTCGAATGCCCGGGCAGCGAATTTTTCAATGTTTCGGAGACCGTGATCGCCGATCAGGACTTTCGTCCGCGACGCTGCATTTGGGCGCATCCGCAAGCCAAAGGCGAAGTCGTCATTCGATTTGCCGACGTGCGATTGGGCAGCGTTCTTCGCGGCCACGGCGGCATGTATTGGATCATCGAGCGCGACAAACCCGGAGCGCCCGTGTACGTGAATGTTCGCGTCAATCGCGAGGACCTCGGGCGCTACGAACACAAGGACGGCGATGGTTGGTCGGCGTTCGAAATGCCGCTGGGAGCGCACGCCAACGCGACGAACGCGGTGGTTGAATTCCGTATTTCCACGCCAAACTACATGCACCGGCACTTTTGTTTCGAGGCGCATTCCCAATGAGTACCCGGAAACTCGATTGGAAAGACGATCTGATCGCCGCCGCATTTGCCTTCCTGGCGATGGCGCTATTGTTGTCGACCGTCGGAGATCTCGGATATGCGCGCGACGAAGGGTTTTACTTTGCCGCAGCGGATACGTACGGGCGATGGTTCGAAATCCTGTTCTCGAATCCCAAAGCGGCGTTCGATCCCAAAACGGTCGATTCGTTCTGGCGGACAAACAGCGAACATCCGGGGCTCATCAAGTCGCTCTTTGCATTGTCGCACGTGATTCTGCAGAAAAAGCTGAAGCTATTTCCGCTGGATGGAACGAGCTACCGATTTCCCGCCATCGTTCTTTCCGGATTGGCCGTGGCCTTCGTGTATCGGTTCGGCGCACAAATACGCGGACGGTTGGCGGGCGTTTGTGCGGCGCTCGCGCTCTTCTTCATGCCGCGATATTTTTATCACGCGCACTTGGCATGTTTCGACGTTCCCGTCGTGACGATGTTTTTCTTGACCGTATACGCGTATTGGAAAAGCATGGAACGCGACGGATGGTTCTGGCCGATCTGGACGGGCATCTGTTTCGGTTTGACGCTGGACACCAAACACAATGCTTGGTTCTTGCCCATACTGTTTGTCGCCCACGCGGGCGCGGTCGTCGTGCGCGCCATGCGTACGGGTCGAGAAACCAGACCGATCGCCGGACGAGCGCTCACGACGTTGTGTTCGATGGCGTTTTTCGGGCCGATCGTGATGTACGCGCTTTGGCCGTGGATTTGGCACGATACGATGCCGCGATTGCGCGCGTATGCGAATTTCCACTTGCATCACGACTATTACAACATGGAGTTTTTGGGGCAAAACTATTGGAAGCCGCCGATGCCGCGACTGTATGCGCCCGTCATGACCGTCGCGACCGTTCCGTTGATCACGCTCGTGCTGTGTTTGGTGGGATTTTTGTATTGCGCCCGCGCGGAGGTCCGCGCGTTGCGTACGCGAACGCATACGCGAGGTGACGACGCGGGGGTTTATGTTTTGTGGCTCTTTGCCGCGGGTATTTGTTATGGGGCCTGGGTTTTCCCCACGACGCCGATTTTTGGCGGGACGAAGCATTGGATGACGGCGTATCCATTTTTCGCCTTGTTTGCCGGCGTTGGAGCATCGTACTTGGCAACGGTTTTACGGATGGAACTCCGGCGCATGAATGTGGATCATTTGCGCCGAATTGCGCATAACCGACTTACGGGAGTGGGGTTTGTCGGGCTGCTGATGCTGGCGCCGATCACGGAGACGTTGGGTTCGCATCGGTGGGTTTTGTCTAACTATACACCTTTGGTCGGCGGAGCCAAAGGCGGCGCGACGTTTGGACTCAATCGCGGATTTTGGGGATTTACCACAGGCTCCGTGGCGGAATACTTGAATCGTGAAGTTCCAAAAAACGGCACGGTGTACATTCACGACACGGCGTGGCAAGCGTGGGAGATGTTTTTGCGCGACGGGCGAATTCGCAAGGATATTCGCGCGGTCGGCGCGGTGCACGAAGCGCAATTCGCTTTGTATCACCACGAGCAGCACATGCTGGGGCAGGAATATCAAGCGTGGGTGGCGTACGGAACGACGACACCGGCGCATGTCGCGGGGCTCGATGGAGTGCCCGTGATTTGGGTGTATCGGCGGAAGTGACGGATTGTCACGTCAAACGCTGACGTTCGGCGCGGGCGGCATCCACAGATCACTTCTTCCAAACCCAGCCCGAAATCATCGCCCCGACGACAAGCGCAAATGTCCGGCGATTCCAATCCGGAACCTCTACGAATTGAAACGCCCCATAAGGGGAAATTGAAAACGAGTCCGTCACGAACAGATGCGCGCCGCCCCCAACTTGGCCGTGAAAGCCGACATTACTGCGCGACGTAAAAGAATTATTTCCAACAAATTCAAGTCCGGGCTCCAAGAGCAAAAAGGGCCGCACCTTTTCCGCACCGAATAGAATCTCGAAATGAGCCCCCAAATGCCCCGCAACGACCGTGTCACTGTTTTCGGGGCTGACAATTCCAAACCCAAAACGACCGCCGAAAAGAAAACGATCGTTGAACTGATAACCAATACCGACATCGCCTCCGTACAAACCAATCGCGACCGTCGTCGAGGTGAAATTACCTAAACCGCCCGCGGGAACGGTCGTTCGATCCACGCGCAACACCTCCGCTCCGCCCGCAATCCAAAGTCCACGCGTGCTTTGCGCGTTCGATTGCGAAGACAAACCGATCAAGACGCCAAACACACAACCCGACAACATGTATTTTTTCATGCAGCGATGGTACGTGAACGCGTCACGCCGGCGCAACCATGAAAACGTTTACTTCGCCAAACCCGTTTTGAACGGCGAACGTCCAAATCCCAGGCCGACGAGTTCAACCGCTCTTCTTAATCGCTCGCGCCTTTTTCGTCGTCGTTCGTTTCGACGTACTCTTCTTCCGCGGCGACGACTTTTCCGCCGCTTTGACCTCGGTCCGCTTCGTCGCCCGCTTCGATGATGCCCGCTTCGGCGCCGCCGCCGCCGTACGCTTCGGCCGCAATCCGCTCCTCGGCGCTCGCTTCGGAACCGCCACCGGCTCAGTCTCGGACTCGGGCGGCAATTCCGGCTCGCCCACCGACCCGTCCCCCTTGTCCGCTCCGTTTCCTTCGATACGCACTGCGTCAACTTCGCGCGCGACGTGCGTCACGAGCGGCGCGCCGGCATGCGCCAGGATCGAATCGACCGCGATCGCAAACTCGGCGACGTAGTCATCGACTTCGCGCGCATCTTGTTCCGACAGGGGCGTGAACACGACGCGCACGGATCGATCCTCTGGAAAATCCCAACGCGCGGAACATCCCGTGCGACACAGCGTGTGCGTTGCAGCGCGATCGATCTGGCGCAGGAGACGTCCACGATGCGCCACCGCTGCGTGATGCAAAAGCGGGCGCGTTCGCTCGATCGCCGGCAGCGACACGACGCCGTCGGCAACGAGCCCCGAGAGTTCATCCGCGACGGCTTCCTCGAGCTCCAAACGTAGGTCGGGACAAACATCCTCGCCAAACTCGAACAAAGCTTCGCGCGAATCGACGTCGTATCGTGAAAGTTTGACCACCAACGAGTCAGCCGCGTGCTCGAGCGCTTCGACGACGATCTCTTCCGGGGCGAACTTGGCGACCGTAGACGCCACGTATCCCAGCATGTCGACTTCGATCAGCATCACGTGCGCGCGTTCGTCCGCGGAGGCATCGGCAAACGTCTGCGTCGCGGTTTCGAACACTTCACGTTCGACCAAGGATCGATCGGCAAACACATCTTCCAGATGTTCGGACGCGAGCAACGTTTGCGCGACGAGCGAACCCAGATGCGTCAGAGCTTCGCGTAGCGCGGGATCCTCGGCGGGAGATATTTCATGGTCGAACCGATCGACGATTGGCGAGACAAACGCGGCGATCGAATCGTCGACGGCTCGCACGAGCGCGGATGTTCCACCTCGAACCACGACGATCCGGCCGCGTCCCAGCAGTCCGTCGATGATGCGTGTGGCGAGCCTCCTGGAGAGGTTCGGAGCATTCACAGTGGAGCGAGTTTACCGCGTTTTTGAAGGAGGGGCAGGGGAAGGAACGGTCAGGCGTCTGTCTCGACAATTTTGACGACGACATCTCCGACACGAGCGGGAATTCGGTTTTTCGCATCGGACAATCGGTCCGAACGGACGCTTACGCGAACGACGAAACCAACGCCGTCTTCACGTTCGACTCCAACGCCCGCGCACCAAGGTTCGGCACCGATTTCCGCCTTGAGCTGCTCTTTGGCTTTTCGAGCTGATCCCACGTCGCTCATGCATCACTCCGACCGCTGGGTTTGTCCTGCACGTCCACGTTTCCGCAGACGCGCAGGACGTACCGTCACGGATCACCGTAGCCGATGGCCACGACGCGGAACGTGTCGGGTGTACCCGCGACGTTGTAGACCTTCGCGGTGAACACGCCGCCGGCACCGGCATCGAGATCGTTTCCGGCCACGAGCGCATTGTCCGCGCCGCAGATCTTGCCGTCCTTGTCGTAGAGCGAAACGAGCGCCCAAACGCCCTTGGCTTTGAAGGCACTTTCGTTTGTGATTTTGCCTTCGACTTGGTGCGGGTTGTAGCCCTTCTTCGCCGTGAACTTCGTGTCGGAGATCTTGAGCTTCGCCGCTTTGCCCGTGAAGAACGGACGCTTCGGTTCGATCTCGATCTTGTACGAGTCCCACGACTTCGTCTTGAAGAGCGAGAACGAGCAGGGGACTTTTTCCGCAGGCGCGAGATCACGGATCATGCTGGAGCACGTGCCGCTGTCGATCGCCGTCTTCGATGCATCGAAGAACGTGATCTTGGCCGTCGGATAACCGATGGGATCACCGCCGGTGTTGTGAATTTCGCCGACGAAGTGGATCGTGCTGCCGAAGTCCGCCTTGAAGTTGCGCAGATCCTTCAGCTCGGCCTTGAGGTTCGCATCCGAAGGTGGTTTGAGGTCAAATGGATCGCCGGTGAGCTTGCCCGTCGAGTCGATGGGGAACGCGGACGCGATCGCGGCGGCAGCTTTTTCCGCCTGCTTCTTCGTTCACCAACAGCCGACGCCAATCGCGCCGGTGAGGAGAAGGAAGATCGACAGACAGCCGATACCGATGATCATGCCGGTATTGGACTTCTTTTGCGGCTGTTGCGGTCCGCCCATGGGAGCACCCATCGGAGGTCCGCCATATCCACCTTGCGGAGGTCCGCCAAACCCACCTTGGGGCGGTCCGCCAAACCCACCCTGGGGCGGTCCGCCAAACCCACCTTGGGGCGGTCCGCCAAACCCTCCGGGAGGTGCGCCATAACCGTCACCACCGGGAGGTCCACCACCGGGAGGTCCACCAAATCCGCCGGGAGGAGGTCCACCACCGGGAGGTCCACCGAATCCACCGCCGCCGGGAGGTCCACCAAATCCACCACCGCCGGGAGGTCCGCCGAATCCACCGGGAGGCGCTCCACCGGGAGGTCCATAACCACCGGGAGGTCCGCCGCCGCCAAACCCACCGGGAGGAGGTGCGCCCCCGCCAAACCCGCCGGGAGGAGGTGCGCCCCCGCCAAACCCACCGGGCGGAGGTCCGCCGCCAAACCCACCACCGTCCGGGGCTCCCCCGGAAAAACCTGCTCCACCAGGAGGAGCAGCGGGAGGAGGAAGGCCGCCCCCCGGAGGATACCCTTGTGCCATCTGCGGATCGCCGCTCGGTTGCTGCATCATGGCGCGGGAGTATGCCGCAAACGGGATCGCTTTTGGCAACAAACGCATAAGAAGATACGCACTGACAATCCCAGGCGAACTCCAAGGACTGCTACGATGCCGGAACAATGAACGCACGAACCTCGGCATCACGCAGCTTCCAGCCACTTCTCGTCGTTTTTGCTTCCACTGTGCTCATCGGCGTGTTCGCCGCAGTGGGATGTGGCGGGGCTTCCCAGGCGGAAAACAAAGACACCACCCCGGCCCCGATCGAAACGTTCACGTCCGAAGGGTTTGGCCAAGCAGAATCGTCGGATGACTCGAGCTACCTCGAGATCCTCTCCGATCCGCCTTGCGACATCCTCGTCGACGGCAAATCGGCAGGAAAAACCCCGATCAAGAAGGTGAAAGTCACTCCCGGTTCGCACGATGTGACGTTCGACGACGAAGTCGGCGGTCCACGAACGATGACGATCGTGGTGCAACCCGGTGACTACCAAACCGTCAAAAGCGATCGTCCGATCACGATCAAACGCGACAACTGACCGATCGTTTGACGTTCCAAACTAGAGGTGCTTGCGCGCGATTTCCGCCCAAGTTCCCGTCGGCTCGATCTCGAGATACTTGCGCCAACACGGCAGCGCCTTCGCTCGATCCCCCGCCTGCTCGTACGCCATCGCCAAGTTGAAGTACGCATCGGCGAACCGCGGATCGCTTTCGATCGCTCCACGGAAAAAACTTACGGCTTCGTACGAATGCCCGTACTCGAGCATGACGTACCCGAGGTTGTATTGCGCTTCGGGCTGACGCTGATCGATCTCGAGTGCGCGACGGTAAAGCTCCTCGGCTTCGTCGACATTGCCGCGCCGAAAGCAGATGTTGCCCAGGTTCGTGTAGGCAATCGCGAGCCACGGATCGATCTCGATGGCGCGTCGATAGAGCGCTTCGGCATCGTTCATCGTCGCGGGGTTTTCATCGAGCTGCGTGCCGCGTACGTAGTGGTCGTACGCCGTCTTGGCGCGATCGCGGCCGACCATCGGACGGAGCACGCGCACGACATCGTCGCGCAGAGCTTTCACGTCGAAGTCGATCAACATCTGACCCGTGATCGGTTCGAAGTTTCCTGCGGCGCTCTTGACGACGACTCCGCCTTTGCCGTCGGACACTACGCGCAGCTCGGCCAACGGCCGCGTGACCTTGGGCAACGTAGTGCGGATGTTCTCGATCGCCTTGGCGACATCCCGCAGACGAACCTTCTTCGCCAAAAGATCCCGGGCCGCACGCAACGCAATCAGATCCGAAAACGTATACGCCGGGCGACCTTTGTGGCGCCCGGTTGGCGGGACAATCCCGGCTTTGGACAAAGAACGAAGACGCGCCGCGGTCAAACCCAAGAGCCGACAAACTTCCGCGCTCGTGTACACATCCGTCGCAGGTTCGCGAGGTACCGGCGGAGGCTCGAGCGACTCCACCGGATACGCATCGTTCACGGGCGCAGGCGGACGAGGAGGCTCGGGAACCCGCCCGCCACCTCGGCCAAAGACCACGTGAATAACGTTGCCGACAGTAGATTCGCGACGTTCTTTTTCGTTCATGGCGCGACGCAAAAGTCTTCGATGACGACACTACCGGCGTGCGCTCCAGACAAACACGCCGTTCTTCCCAATGGAACCACGCCCCACAACCCGGGGCGAGTCTAGCTCGATGCCTGGCCCGACGCCTGAGCGAGAACCACCGCGACGACATCTACAGTCACCACGACTCCCGCAGAAGATGAACGCACGTCCATCTCCGCCGATACGCGACCAAGTTCACCTTGCGCTCGCGCTCGAGCTTCACGCACCGCGATCCGCAGAACTCGCAGCCGCAAATGCGGATCATTGGCCAAAAGTATCGACAGGTTTTCCACATCCTCGTCGGGCACATTTCCGCCACGCGAAGCAGCCGTGAGCAGCACGCTCGTGGTGCCGTAATACACAGACCCGGCGCCTTCGATCCGCGGCAGCCCTTCACTCACGACATCCGCCGACTCGACGAGCAACCGAATCGGCCCGTCTTCGGTAGCCACGAACTCCATGCGTCGACGACGAACGAGGCTTCGAGTCTTGGCTTTGGCGAGCCCCGGTCCGAAACGCGGTGAGTGAGGAAATGACGACATCACTCGCGATCGTAGGGATCGATCGCGCCGAGACCGAAAAAGGTGCGGCGATCGTGATCAAACTTGACCGGATCCATCGATCCATGTCTTGGGCCGACTTCCACGAACTTGGCCCACGAAAGGCTCCTTTGCGACCTTCGCCTCGACACAACACAGACCACGAAGTCTCGGTAGGTCGATCGAGGAGCAGAGTCATGAGTTACGAAGGCGTCGAACGTCGCAGGTTTTTCACGTACGTCACTCGCAACACCGAGTACCACTTTCACGACGGCGTTTGCGTCGGGGTTCGAGATCGACGAACGGGACAATTTCTCACCGGACACGTGGCGCTCGGCATGAAGCTCGTCGGTGGCGTGAACATGACGCCGAACGGATTGCGACTTCCCAAGTCGGAAAAGCCCGAAGTCGGCGATGCGCTTTGTTTGACCAAGTCGATCGAATCGAGCCATCAGATCGTGACGAGCCGCGTCGAAGCGATCGAACGACCGTCGCGAAATACCGTAGCGATGTATTCGTGAGGCAGGGTTTGGCGGGGCTCCCATTCGTACGGAATGGGAGCAGTTTGTCCCTGAGAACGGATCAGCCGAGGTTGCAGAAACCTTCGTAGTCGACGTAGCTGGTGATCGTCGGTGCGTCACCACAAACCGGACAGTTCTTGTCGCGGCGTAGTTTCAATTCGCCAAACTTCATCCGCAATGAATCGTAGGTCAGCAGCCGACCGATGAGCGGGTTGCCCTGGCCCAACACCAGCTTGATGGCTTCCGTCGCCTGAAGCGTTCCAACCACGCCGGGCAGGATCCCGAGCACGCCGGCTTCTTGGCAGCTCGGCGCCAAGTGCGGCGGCGGAGGTTCCGGATAAAGGCAGCGATAACAAGGTCCACCGGCGGCCGGATGGAACGTGGTCACTTGGCCGTCGAAGCGGACGATCGATCCGTGCACGACGGGTTTCTTCATCCAAACCGACGCGTCGTTCACCAAGTAGCGGGTAGGGAAGTTGTCGCAACCATCGACGATGACGTCGAAGCCCGAGAAAATGCGCTCGATGTTGTCGCTCATCACGCGCTCTTCGAACTTGATGACGTTCACATCGGGGTTGAGATCGCGAATCGCTTTCTCACCGCTCTCGACCTTCGGCATGCCCACGCGCGACGTCGCGTGCAGGACCTGACGCTGCAAGTTCGAAGCATCGACGACGTCGGCATCCACGAGACCGATCGTGCCGATGCCGGCCGCTGCCAGATACAGCGCCGCAGGGCTGCCCAAACCGCCCGCTCCGAGCAGAAGAACCTTCGCGTTGAGAAGTTTGGCCTGACCAACTTCACCAACCTCCGGCAAGAGCAAGTGCCGCGAGTAGCGTTCACGCTGCGCATCCGTCAGTTGCGGAGGCATCTCGATCGGGTACTTGAGGTCCTTCCATCGGACAAACCCCAAGCTCGCGCTCTCCACGTTCGTGTAGCCAAGTTCGCGCAACGTCTTGGCAGCGAAGACCGAACGCACCCCACCGGCGCAATACAACACGATCGGCGCGTTGCGGTCGGGCACCTTCGATTCGATCTGCATCTCCAAAAATCCCCGCGGCACGCAGATCGCCCCGGGGATGTAGCCCGCTCGCGTTTCGTCTTTTTCGCGAACGTCCACGAGCACCATCGGCTCCTTGGCGTCGATGCGGCGTTTGATCTCTTCGAGGGTGACCGTGGGAATCGTCTTGCGCGTTTCGTCGAGAAGCTCGGTGTAGGTCGCTGCCATGGAGGTTTCTTTCTAGAGAACGATTGGAAGTTCGAGGCTCGTTCTTGTTCGAGCGAAGGAGTCGAACGTCAAGGGCGGACGACGTCGAAGAACGTCGATCACATCTTCGGAGCGGGCATGTCTTCGGGACGGACGCGCAAACCGGGGAGGACTTCGTCTTTGCGCAAGCCGCCTTCACACACGAGCTTCACGGTGCGCTGATCCTTGTAGACCTCTTCGATCAACGTGACCTGCACCTTGGCCTGGCAGTTGTTGAGGATGCGCATGCCGGCCTCGAGACGACCCAAGCGCAACAGGTTGCGTTTGACGGAGATCTCTTTGTCGTCGGCGAGGCGTTTGACGACGACGTCCTGGCCTTTGACCGACACGACCGTGCCCAGCTCGAGGTTTGGCTCGTCCGTACGCATGGGTGCCCAAACGCGAAGCCCGGGCATCTGATCATCCGGCGGGAGCCAATCGGCGGTGTTTTTCGTGGCCAATCGAGCGAGAGGTGCCCACCCGACCGTGCGTTCGAACAACGCTTCGTTCGCGGCCGTTCCGGGATCCGTCTCGATGACGAGCGCGAGATCTTTCGTCCGGCCGATGATCCACACGGCCGTTGCCGGGCCGAGATCGCGCTTCGACGGCGCTTGCGTATTGCCTGCGGGGATCAGAGCGACCTTGCCGTGGGTGAAACGCTTCTCGGGCTTCTTGTCAGGCTTGAACTTGACGCGTTGCGCTTCGATCCAAGCGGTGAGCGCCGAACGCTTGCGAGAGACGATCTCGGGCGGCGCATTTTCCGGCGCAGCTCCTTCGATCTCCCAACCGGCGAGCTTGATGAGCGAATCGACGTCACCGAGGGCTTTTGCAGCGTCGCGTTGTCCGACGTTACGCTGCGCCAAACCTGCGACCTCCGGAGTGATGCCCTGACGAACCAAGCCGAGTAAAACCTTGGCACCTTCCGCGCTTGTCTCACCATTCTTGGCCGCATCGTCGACGACACGCATCGCGTCGACCCAACGCTTCGCCGAAATCGGCTCGGAAATGCCCGCCTTGAGCGCTTCCAAAATGCCTTCCTCGAGCGTCGTGAGCATCTTCTTGTGGGCGCCGGGGCCCAGCACCGTCTTGACGTCATCGTCGAGCATCATCTTGCGCGCAGCTGCGTAGTTACCCGACCCCGTGAGCGAATCGAGTTTGCCCTGCAGGCACTTCACGAGCGCCGAGCCGACGTTCTTGCGGAGCTCCTTGTCGAAGACGTCGCTCTCGAGGTCGCGCATCGGCGAAGCGAGCTGCGCGAACGCCGCTTTGCAATCGCCTTCTTGCAGTGCGTCTTCCGCTTCGTTCGCCCACAACTTCGCGTGACGCTTGTCGACCTTCTCCATCTCTTCTTTAAGCTGGAACGTGAGCGAGTCGATCTGCATCTCATTGGCTTCACGAAGAAGCTTGCGAGCCTTGTCGAACTCCTTGTCGCCAAACGCGACATTGGCCTTGTCGATCAGCTGTTTGGCCTTGTTGTACTTCTCTTTTTCCGCTCGTTCTTCGGCAGATTCGACCTTCTTCGGCGGTGGCGGCGGAGGACACGCCGTCAGCGATGCACCCAGCCAAAGCAGCGTCGTCAACCGCGCGCCGGCGATCACGAGACGACGTATGGACTCGGAACCAGACAAGAAGCTCATTCGCATGGCTCGGCACTTTCGATCGCGTTGCGTCCAACGTCAACTTGCGTGCGAATCATCCTGCGCGTCTTGACCACTTCGGTTGAACGACCTACGACCCGACGACCATGTCCGACGAGTCGAAAGCCGAGAACAGCCCCGAAAACGCGGGCAGCCGCACGTTCAACAAGCCCCGCATCACGATCAATCGGGTTTATACGAAGAAAGGGGACAGCGGCGACACCGCGCTCGTCGGTGGCCAGCGCGTCCCGAAAGACGATTCACGCATCGACGCGTACGGCACCGTCGACGAACTAAACGCGTTTGTCGGAGTGGCCCGCGAAAGCCTGCTGCGCGAAATGGTCACCGCTCCAAAGGAAAACGCCGAACTCATCGAAGG
>CAYSYX010000224.1:0-14704 GCA_964435055.1 uncultured Polyangium sp.
CAGCGACCGCGCCGGAGAATGCGCCTCGTTCGTAGCCGAAGAGTTCGGACTCCATGAGGTCCTTGGGAATCGCGGCGCAATTGACTTTGATGAAGGGACGATCGCGACGACTCGAATTGTCGTGCAAAGCTCGGGCAACGAGCTCTTTGCCGGTGCCGCTTTCGCCCGTGATGAGCACGGTGGTGGGCGTATCGGCGACGCGTTCGATGATCGAGTAGAGGTCGTGGATCGGCTGACTCTCACCGATGATGCCGAAGCGAGCGTTGCCTTCGCGCGGTGCTGATGCGGCAACTTCGCGTGAAGCGTCGGCGCTGGCGAGATCGCGCGTGCGCAGGGCCTTGCGGACGACCATGCGCACTTCGTGTTGATCGAAGGGTTTGGTGATGTAGTCGAATGCGCCTGTTTTCAAGGCTTCGACGGCATTGTCGACCGTACCGTGCGCCGTCAACATGACGACGGGTCGATTCGGATCATCGCGAACTGCGGCACGCAAAAGATCCATGCCATCGACTTTGGGCATGCGAAGGTCGGTGATGACCAAGTCGATGTGATGGTCTTTGAGAAAGGCGAGAGCCTCTTCGCCGTCTTCGGCCGTGTGGACTTCGTATCCGTCGCGACTCAACTGCGCGCTGAGCACGCGACGTAGGTTGGCTTCATCGTCAACGACGAGGATTTGCTTCTTCTCGGGAAACACCATGGCGAGCGTATCAGAGCGCGCTGAAAATCGGGGCCCGATCCAAGTAGGCGTCGGTCATTGGGTGTCCGATCCAGGGAATTTCTCTCGACATACAAGGCGCTACGTGGCACCCAGAGTTAGCTTTGCTCGCTCGACGTGTCGGCGCTTTTTTTCACGAACGGCGGCTCATGCCCTATGCTCGGGGCAAAGGACGGATACACGGATCATGTGGGGAACTCGCGCGCAGGGGGTCACTCTGGCAGGGCTCATCGCCGGCGGATCATTGATCGCCGGAATGGCACTCGCTCAAGACCCTCAAAACCCGTTTGCCGGAGAATGTAATCGCACGGCAACGCCCGAAGAGGTCGAAGGTGCTCGCGGCGCCCATCAGGCGGCCAAGCAGTTCTACGAGCGAGCCGAATACGCTCGCGCGATTCAGTACTGGCGCGACGTCTTCAACTTCGACTGCAACGCGATCGGAACGTTGCTCAACATCGCCAATGCATACGAGCGGCTCGGCGATCGGCAGAACGCCATTTTCGCGCTCGAGGTGTACGTCAAGCGCGTTCCTGAAGGAACGGATGTTACGAAAGTCCAAACCCGCATCCAAAACCTGAAAGCTTTGCAAGCCGAAGCGGCAGCGTCGGCATCCGCAGCGGCTTCCGCCAATGCTCCGCCGCCACCCAGCGCGAGCGCTCCGCCACCGCCTCCAAGCGCGACGACGCCCCCCGTCATGGTCAAACCCTACGGGACAACCCCTTGGGCCGTGGTCGGCGTAGGCGCCGCAGTTGGTGTCGTCGGGGCGATCATGCTGCCCATCGGGTTGGGCAAGGCGAACGATCCAGCTTGCAAACCCGATGCGACAGAGCCGACGCGGTACAACTGTGCGACGCAGCAAGACGTCGAAAATGCCAAAGTCGGCCAGATCTTGGTCCCTGCCGGCAAAGTGGCCCTCGGTATCGGCGGCGCAGCCATCGTCGGCGGACTCATCTGGGAGTTCCTCGCCAACCAACCCGTCGCTCAAGAACCAGACAAACCCACCACCGGACGCGTTCGTGTCTCCCCGGCGGTCGGTCCCAACATGACCGGCGCACTCATCCACGGCACCTTCTGACACGGCTCCTTTCGACACGGCATGACTCGTTCGTCCTAACGAACCACGTCCTGCTGTGCGTCCCTCCAAACCACGCTCGACGCTTCATCGACCGATCGTTCGGCACGCCAAACACGTCGCTCACGCGCGATGGAGTTCGTCCAGCGCGTACACCTCGAGCGGTTCGGCTTTGCCTCGAACCGAAACGGGGGGCAAGGCACGAGCGGATACGGTGCCTTGAACCTTTTCGTAGATGTCTCGACTGAACAAGACATCCACGCCGAGATCTTTGGTGAGCGATTGCAACCTGGAGGCGACGTTCACGACATCGCCGATGACGGTGTATTCCATGCGGTCGGGGCTTCCGACGCTTCCGGCGATGATCTCGCCGACGTGAATCCCCGTGCCGATTCGCAGCGGTTTGCGCCCTTCGGCGACTTCACGCTCATTAAACGCCGCGAGCGCCGCGCGTATATCGAGCGCGGCCAAAACGGCCCGCAATTCGTGATCCTCGAGCGGCACGGGAGCCCCGAAAACAGCCAGCAGGCTGTCCCCGCCAAACTTGTTGATGAACCCTCCACGTTCACGAATCGGAGGCCCCACCGCGGCGAAATATCGATTGAGCAGGCTCACGACGACGGCCGGCTCCATTTCCTCGGATATGGTCGTAAAACCTCGAATATCGACGAAAATCACCGTCGCGCGAACCTGCGTCCCGCCCATGGATACGCCATGCTTCATGACTTGTTCGGCGACTTCCGGAGCAACATAGCGGCCGAATGCATCTCGTAATCGTTCGCGTTCGACCAACCCTTTGGTCATGCGATTGAATCCGCGATAAGCATCCGCAAATTCGTCCGCGGATGAGACGACCAGCTGCGCCAAGACGTCGCCACGCTCCACTTTGCGCATGGCATCGACGAGCTCCCCGGCCGAAGCAACCAGATCCCGCGCGAGCATCGTGGACAAGAAAAGAGCGCCTGCAGAGCCGCCGACGACGAGCAGCGCCACCCATCCGGCCATGGGAATTTCAATGGACGCCGATCCGCAGACTCCCATCACTTCGAGTAATTTGTTCAATTTGAGCAATGCGGTCGCCCCGAGCGCAACGAGCGGAACGACAGCCGAAAACGCAAATACGACAAGCAATTGCGTTCGTAAGCGCAAACGTCGTGCCGTGGTAATCGCGTCTCGCTCGGATTCGGTTGCGTATTGAAGAGCGTGCGGCAAGGTATCACGACAAACTCGTTTGACGGCATAATATTCATAGATGGCATGTCCCGAGCCGAACATCGCCACCACCAGGTAGATCATCCAAAATTGCCAACGAGCCAGGCCGAGTTCCCAATATCGATTGGCAATGAGGCTGTTCACCGTCAGCGCGATAGCCATGATTGGCACGTGCACGAAGAGAATGCGTGCCGCCGTGAGGCGCGGCAAGTCCACAAGTCGCGACAACGCGACCGCCGCCGAAGGACGACCAGTGGAGGGCGAAACAGCGTCGAAGAATTCGCGAACCGGACGAACATGTCGATGAATGGTCCAAATATCCGCCACGATTTGGGGAATCGACGACGCAGGCGCGACGAACGCAAGCACGACGAACATTTGTTCGGGCGTGAAATCCAGACCGAATATGAAAAATAGCGCTCCGAAAAACGTAAAGAATAACGCCGCAAGTATGTAAATTTTCAAAATTTGCCGATAAAACCACCGACCGATTTCATCGGGCCCGGCGCTCGCCAACGCCGAAACGCTCACTGCCGGCCTCGTTTTTCATGACCGCTTTTCTCCGGTCCTCGATGCCCGGAAGGCCGCTTGGCCCCCGAGGAAGGTCCTCCAAATCCACGACGCATCGCAATGGGCAACGCGCCCTTGCCCGACGCGGGAGGAACCAAACAATGCGCTTTCGAACCGATGAGATCCGCGCGCCCGGCTTTCATCAGAGCCTCGCGCACTTCGTCGTGATGCGCCGGATCCCAATACAAAAGCAGCGCCTTTTGCAGGCGTTTTTCGTGCATGTCTTTGGCCGTGTACACTTCCTTTTTCGTAAATGGATCGATTCCCGTGTAATACATGCACGTCGCCATCGACATCGGCGTGGGAATGAAATCTTGCACCTGACGCGGGCGCATTCCCTTCTTCTTCAGCCATAACGCCAAATCGATCATATCGGCCAGGGTCGACCCCGGATGACCGGAAATGAAATACGGCACCAAGAATTGGTTTTTCCCGGCATTCTCACTCGCGCACGCGAATTGATCCGCAAAGCGCTCGTACGAACCAACCGCCGGCTTCTTCATGCGATCGAGGACTTCTTTCTTGGAATGCTCGGGCGCCACCGACAATTGCCCGCCCACATGCCATTTCGCCAGCTCTTTGACGAATTCCGGCGAACGTTCGGCCAAGTCGTATCGAATACCGGACGCAATGAGGACTTTGTTGACGCCTTTTTCTTCACGCGCGGCGCGCATGAGTTTCAGCAAAGGCTCGTGATCGGCGTTCAAGTTTTCGCAGACATCGGGGTGCACGCAGGACAAACGCCGGCATTTGCGCTCGATTTCGTCGTCCTTGCATTTCATCATGTACATGTTCGCGGTCGGGCCGCCGAGATCCGTGATGGTGCCGCGAAAATCATCCATTCGGCGCAAGGCGCGAATTTCTTTCAAAATGCTCTCCGCCGATCGCGATTGAATCACACGCCCTTCATGTTCGGTGATCGAACAAAACGTGCAACCGCCAAAACAACCACGCATCGTCACGATGGAATGCTTGACCGTCTCGAACGCGGGAATCGGCTCGTCGTACGAAAAATGAGCTTCCCGGGCAAAAGGCAAATCATACAGCTTGTCCATGTCGTCGGTTTCGAGCGGCATGGCGGGCGGATTGAACCACGCGGCGCCGTCGCCATGCGCCTGGAGCAACGGCCGTCCATTGCCGGGATTCGTTTCGTATTGAAACTTTCGGCTCATTTCCGCAAACAGCTCTTTGTCTTGTAAAACCTGTTCGTAACTCGGCAAAATAACGGGTTTACCGTCGCCCACGTACCGCGAACCTTCGATCGCCTCCCATTCGCCTTTGCGCATGACGTACGCGGTTCCGCGCACGTCACGAATCGATCGAATGTCTTCGCCTTTCGCCAATCTTCGCGCGACTTCCCAGACGGGTCTTTCCCCCATACCGAAGATGAGCAAATCCGCTTTGGAATCGAACAATATGCTGCGACGAACCTGGTCGGACCAATAATCGTAATGGGCGATGCGGCGCAATGACGCTTCGATGCCGCCAAGGACGATCGGCACTCCGGGGAAGGCGCGGCGACACAAATTGCCGTACACGATGCTCGCGCGATTCGGACGCAAGCCCGTACGACCTCCGGGCGAATATTGATCCTCGCTGCGCACCTTTTTCTGCGCGGTGAGTTTGTTGAGCATGCTGTCGAGATTGCCTGCGGTTATCCCGACAAACAGACGCGGAGCTCCCATGCGGAGAAGGTCGTCGGTCGATTGATAGTCGGGCTGCGAGATCATGCCGACGCGTAGTCCACGCGCTTCGAGAAATCGGCCGATGAGCGCGCCTCCGAAAGCGGGATGATCGACATAAGCATCGCCATTGACGATGAGGACGTCGAGCTCGGACCAACCTCGCGCCTCCATTTCGGCTTTGGTCGTAGGCAAAAACCGACGAAGGTCTCGGGCCGAAGCGTGGGCATTTTTTCGAATTTGAACGAGGGTCACGGCGGGAACGACAGTAGCAATATTTGCTCGGTTCGCTCGAAAAATGTGGCTATTGAGAACCCATGGCGGACGCTCGAATCCCAACCGGCGCAAGGGTCCTCTTCGTTTGCATCACGATGGGATTGTCCGGATGCAACGGATGTCGTGGTTGCGAAGGACAAACGATCGAAGCGCCGGCACCTGCGGCTTTGCCCGCCGCGCCCGTACCTTCGGCGACCGCGGGTCAGCCCGTACGCGGGATCGATACGAATCCGGCCCCGTCGGCGGCCTCGACGATGCCTCTTTCAGCGCAAGCAGCGCAAGCCGATCCGCAGCACGATCCAACCGGCGTGCGGCGCTGTTGCAAAGAGATCGGCGACACGATGGCGAGCGTACCAGACAAACATAAAACCACGTGGAAAACCGCGCTTCAAGCGTGCAATGAAGCGATCGAGAAAAACAACGGCCGCAAGGATTTGGACAAGGTGCGCGAGATCCTGACGCCCGTGGGTTGGCCCGCCGCATGCCAGTAGATGCAGCGCGGCGTCGAGGAAGTTCACGCGTGGGCGAAGCACGATCCGTGCGAGGCGATGACGTGCGTAGGGTCTTGCGGGCCGCACGCATTTCAGCCAAACATCGTGCCCCAGACAAAGCGTGGCATCGTGGCTCGTCGCCGGCTGTGTTTCAGTCGGATCGGAGCACCGCGGTGAACGTCAAAAACTCGCCCATCTCGGGCGAACGCGATATTCCAGGACCAACATGAACCACTCGCGCTTCATCACCGCCCTCTGTGCTGCCGTCATGCCGTTTGCCTTGGCGATTGCCCTCCAAGGTTGCGACAAGAAAGAAGAAGAAACACCGGCTACGCCGTCGGCTGCTCCCACGCCCACGCCCACGCCGACGCCGACCCCGTCGGCTGCTCCGTTGACGCTCAAGACCGAAGAAGATGCCGGCGCCGACGCGGCTGAAGATGCCGCTGCGGATGCCGCGGTGAAGACCGGCGGCGGTGGCGATCCCACGGGTGTTCGCGCGTGTTGCAATGCGCTTCGTCAAAACGCGAACTCGGCGCCGCTCGATCAAAAAGGTACGTTGCTCAGCGCGGCGGCGATGTGCGACGGCCTCGTGAATTCGCCGCAAGGCAAGCAAGCATTGTCGGCCGTTCGCGGGATGCTCAAGGGCGCGAACATGCCGGCGAGCTGCAAGTGACGCCAATTCACGCCCGTTTTACCGAGGTTCGTCTCGGAACGCGAACACGGGCGTGGATTCGATCGTTTGTCATCACCATCCTCCTGGTTTGTCTCCCCTCCACATCGTTTGCCCTCGAACCACTTCCCCCGCCGGGAGCCACGAAGGTCAAGTCCGGGTTTGTCTTCATCATGGCCGGCATGATCACGACGGGCGCCGGCGCGGCCGTGTACATGGCCAATGAAGCGTCGGGAAAAACGAACTGCACGCCGTGCGCTCAAAAGTCGGCCGTTTTTCCGGTCACCTTGATGGCGATTGGCGGGGCGATGTTCCTCGCGGGAACGACGCTCGTCACGATCGGGCTCGTCCAAAATTCGCGCCGATACGCCACGACGACGCTCACGATCGGACCGCTCGGCGGATCGCTGCGTTTGCAGTTCTGAAGTCCAAACACCATCGCGCCCGCATCGATCCCGCGTCGACGGTTTTTCCATCGGAACCTAGCCGCCGTGGACCCAGATCATCGTGCCGCCTTCCATGTTCACCGCACCGTGCCATTCGGGGGGAACGACAGGGTCTGTCCAGTCAAACAGCCATTTGGCATCCGCAGGCGCAAGGTTGACGCAGCCGTGGCTACGTGCCTTGCCAAACTCGTCATGCCAATACGCCCCGTGCAGCGCGTACCCTTCGTGAAAATATTGGATGTACGGGACGTCGCGTAAGTCAAAACTGTCCGAACCTTCTTCACCGTCCATCGTGCCCGAGACGTGTTTGGCATGGACGAAGAACGTGCCGCGAATCGTGGCCGTCGAGTTGCTCGGATCGCTCATACCGCCGCGCCCCGACGAGATGATCGTGGCGAAGACCGGCTGCGTTCCTTCGTAAGCAACGAGCAGTTGTTTCCGAATCGAAACGTCGATCCACTTCTTGCCGCTCTTGGCGTAGTTGTGTTGGTCTTGACGCACCTCGGCGATGTTCATGGATTCGGCGGGAAGCCAATAACCATCGACGGTCTCCCAAAGACCCCGCTCGCCTCCGTGGGTTTTTCCCGTAAGAACGACGCCCGTCCGAAAGCCGATTTTCCCGTCTTCCTGCATGCGCCCGTTCGTACCGACAATCAGCTTGGGGACATCGTAGTGAATGACGACCGCAGGGATGCCGGGTTTGTCTTTCTCCACCACCGCTCCGTGCAGCGTGCTGATCTTGGCCGGCTTGGTGCGATCCAGGGCGATGAGATCGAGCTCGGTGGTCAGGCCGAACGTGCGGTTTGTCCAGTTAAACGCCGTGATGAGCCCGAACGCGGAAGCCTCTTTGGCCTTCCCCGCGTGGACGCTGTAGTGCAAGGCTTCCGCGGCCCCGTAAGGCTTGGGAAGATCGTGACCTTGCGCCAAAAACGCCGGCACTTCGTCGATACGGACATCGGGGATTCGAGGCGCACGACCGCTCATGTCGCCTTCGGTGCGCTTCTGATCTTCGCTGGATGGCAGCCGAAAATAGAGGTGCGGCGGCGGCGAACGCGACATGACGTAGTTGTACGGCAGCGTGTTTGCCCGATCGGGCCCGCGTAACGCGGCTTGTACGACCTCGTGATTCGTATCGAGCGACGCGCCTTTGCCCACGCAGACGTATCCCCGCGGAGCGATGCGGTACCAACCGCCTTCGCAGTTCTTGGTGCCGGCGGAATTTCGAGCGCGATCGACGACCGCGCCCGCGCGCAAGTACCCGAGTTTGGTCGAGCGATCATTCGGCGCGACGTAGATCCACGTGCGCATCGCGATGCTGGCGATCTTGGCGCCCTCGCCGGGTTCGTCGTCGACGGACTTTTTTTCGATCGCCGGTTCGGAACTCGCGACCGCAGGCGCCGGAAGCTCGAGTTTGGTGACGACGGGGGATCGATCGAGCGCTCGTCCGGGGGGATCTTCAATGTCACCGCACGCGACGAACGCGAGGGGAACGGAGAGACAAACGGCACGAACGAGGGGCGACATGATGACCGGCCGCGAGGGGTGGCTCGCGGCAGGACAAGATCACGTAGATACGGCCGGGGTCAAGTTCGTGGCGGGAATGCGGCGTGTGGCCGGCGGCCTGTTGATTTATCTGCTCGCACCCGAAATCGTCGGGCTGCTAGGGCGGGATGCACATCATTCCGACGCAAATGTTCGTGCCCGAGCATTGCGCCGTGGCAGTGCAACTGGTGAGGCACGAGTTCGCGCCGCAGACGTACGCATCGCATGACGTTGTTCCACCATCGACGCACGTACCGGTTCCGTTGCAAAGATCCGCGTTTGTCTGCGTCTCGCCCGTGCAGCTCAGCACATCACCGCAGTTGGTGCCCATGGGTTCGAAAGCATCTGCGGGGCACGCCGCCGTGCCGCCTGCGCACTGTTCCGCGACATCACAGATGCCCATGGCGGGTCGGCACACGGTCCCGGCTGTTTTGAACGCGTCGACAGGGCACGACGGCGTTCCGTTGCACACTTCGGCGAGATCGCAGAGGTCATCCGCAGAGCGACAAACCGTTCCCGCCGGCTCGACGACGTCGTTGGGACAGGTCGGGGAAGAGCCGGAGCACTTTTCCTCGATGTCGCAACCGCCGGTGACAGCGGGGCGACAAACCGTGCCCATCGCGACGAGGACGTCCATGGGGCACGCGTTGGACATGCCGTCGCAAACCTCGGTGACGTCACAGCTGCCCATGCTCGTACGACACGGGGTGTTCGCCGCCTTGGGCATGTCGGTCGGACAAGCGACGCCGGTGCCGGTGCACGTTTCCTCCGCGTCGCATGCGCCCATTTGCGGATGACACACGGTCGCGGCCGGTTTGAACGCGTCCATCGGGCAAGCGGCGGACGACCCGGTACAGGTTTCGGCCTCATCGCAAACGTCGACGGCGGTGCGACAAACCGTAGCGCCGGTTTTGAACGTATCGATCGGACAGTTTCCGGACAAACCCGTGCAAGATTCGGCTTGGTCGCAGATATCAGCGACCGGTCGACAAACCGTACCCGCCGTCATAAAGCCGTCGATGGGGCAGACGTCGGATGAGCCCGAGCACGTTTCGGCGACATCACAGCCGCCCATCGATGCGGCTCGACAAACGGTACCCATCGGGCTGAAAGCATCCATGGGACACGCGGCCGCGTTTCCGGGGCAGTGTTCGGCAACGTCACAACCGTTCGCCGTTGCGGCACGACAAACAGTCGACGACGGCAGAAATGCGTCGTTGGGACAGGTGGCCGAGCTGCCGGTGCACGTCTCGGCGGCATCGCAAACGCCGGCAGAAGCACGACAAACCGTGCCCATCGCGCTGAAACCGTCGTTGGGACAGGTCTTTGCAGTGCCGTTGCAGTGTTCGGCGACGTCGCAAAGGCCGTTCTGGACGCGACAAACCGTACTGGTGTTCGCCACGCCGTCCGCCGGACAGGTCGTGGCCATTCCATTGCAGGTCTCGGCGACGTCACACACGCCATTCTGCGCTCGACACACCGTACCTGCGGCGAGGGTCGTGCATGTTCCGTTCGCCGAAGCACCCGCCGCCGTGCTGCAAGCTTGGCAATCGCCGGTCACCGTGCCGCCGCACGCGCTGTTGCAACAAACGCCGTCGACGCAGTTCCCGGACAAACAGTCCGTTCCCGTAGCGCAAGCAACCCCGAGATCCAACTTGCACGCGCTCGAGCCGTTGCAGGATCCCATGGCGCATTCATTGCTGGGATCCGTTCCGGTGAGGATGGGGCCGCAGGTACCGTTGGTTCCTTGGCCCTGGAGCAGCAGCGAACACGCTTGGCATGACCCGTTGCAGGCCGTATTGCAGCAGAACCCGTCGACGCAGAAGGCGCTCAAACACTCGGCATTCGCCGAGCAAGCGACACCGAGGGTGGACTTGCATGCACCGGCGCCGTCACAAGAGACGTCTGTCCCGGCACATGTCCCGACGTCGTCTTGACCGACGGCAACGTTCGAGCATGTCCCGACGGTGCCGATGTTGCAGGCTACGCACGTTCCCGTACAGGCGGCATTGCAACAAACGCCGTCGACACAGAAGCCGCTCAAGCACTCGGTCGTCGCCGAGCAGGTTTGGCCGTTTTCCTTTTTGCAGACCCCGTTGCCGTCGCACGACTGGTTTACCCCGGAACACGCGGGCACACCATTGGTGTCGTCCAAACCGGCGGCGACGTTGGAGCAGATGCCGACAGCACCGGTGATGTTGCAAGATTTGCACGTCCCGCTGCACACGGCGTTGCAGCAAACGCCGTCGAAGCATTGACCGCTGACGCATTCGCCGCCCGACGTGCACGGCTGCCCATTGTCGGATTTGCAGGCCCCGGAGGCATCACATCCCTTGGAGCCGTTGCAGGCGTTGGCGGGCACGTTGTCTTCGCCCGAGGTGAGCGGCGTGCAAATACCCACGCTGCCCATGACATTGCACGCATTGCACGCGGCGGTGCATGCAGCCGCGCAACAAACGCCGTCGATACAGAAGTTGCTGACGCATTCCGACGCGAGGCCGCACCCTTGCGCGTCGTCCTTCTTGCAAACGCCCGCGCCGTCACACGAGTTTGTCCCCGTGCAACCGGGAAGGTCTTCGCTCCCTTTCGGCACATTGACGCATTGGCCGAGTTTGCCGGGCACGTTGCACGATTGGCATGACGTACCACACGCAGCATTGCAACAAACGCCGTCCACACAAAAACCGCTCAAACAGTCGCCGGCGGCGGCACACGCATCGCCGTTGTTGACTTTGCAAACCCCCGCGCCATTGCAGACAGTCCCGCCCATTTGCATACACGCGGCATTCACCGGCTCGGGCGGATTCGATGGATCGCCGACAGCGCTGCAAAGATCTTTCGTGCATTGATTGTCGTCCACGGGTTTGTCGTTCGGATCGACCGATTCGACGATATTCCCCATGGCATCACATTCGAATACCTTGCAATTTTCGGCGGTTTGGTTGTCGGGTGTATCCGTACCTGCCGGCGTCAAGGACAAACCGCACGTTTGATTGATGCACGTACGCGTTTTGCAGAAATCGTTCGGGGGCAAATCGACGCAATCCGCCGGGGTGATGCATCCGATACACTGCCCATTGCCATTGCAAATGAGCGGATTGCCGCAGGACACACCGGCCGCGATGTTCGGATTCGACGGGCTGCCGGTGGTACAGACGTTGTCCGTACAAGGGTTGTTGTCCTCCGGTACGTCCGTATCGAGGTTGACGATCATGGTTTTGCCGGTGCCATTACAAACCGTCTGTTTGCAATCACCGGCAATTTGAGTCGATATCGGCGTGCCCGCAGCCGCAAAGTCTTGCCCGCATTTGTTGTTGGTGCAGGTACGCGTCTGACAATCGTCATCCGTCGGCAATTTGACGCAATCGGCGGGGACGTTGCATTCGACACACGTACCTTGACCATTGCAGACTTCAGGTTGTCCCACCATGCACGGCGTCCCCATGGACACGCCCGGGTGCGAACCGACTCCATTCATGCACACGTCGAACGTGCAGGAATTCATGTCGTCGGCCGTGTCGGCGTCGTCATTGAGGGGAGCATCCACGCCGGCGGAGCAAATATGGATCTTGCAATCGCCGACAGGCTCGGTGAACCCCGGCGTGGGCAAACCGTCGAGCTTTACATAGGTGCACGTTCCAAGACTTGCGTTGCACGAGTCCTCCGTGCACGGATTGTTGTCGTCGCAGGGTTTCGTCGGACTACACTCGACCGTGCAAACACCCATGACGCACTTGCCCGGCGATACACCGACGCTGCACATCGTGTCGTCGGCAAGCGGCGGATGCACGGGCGTTCCCGCATTGCAACTGTCCGTCGTACACGGTTCATTATCGTCCTTGGTGTCGGCGTCGTCGTTTGTCTGGACAACCTCACCGTCGAGACAATCGTCACGTCGACAATCGCCGGCCACCTGGTCTTTTAGCGGTCCATTATCGGCATTGCTTCGCGCGCACGTATTGTCGGGCTGGCATGTGTCGACGGTGCAAGGATTGCCGTCTTCGCAATTTGCATCCGTCGCGCAAGGCGTTACCGCTTCGGGCGGTTGCGTGCCCGTAGTTTCCAAGCCGCAAGAAGCAACTTGCGAAGTCACTCCGGCAACAGCCAAGAGGGCGACGAGGGTGGACAAAAAGCGCGGGCGTAAGGACATTTGTGACTCGTTTGCCTAGTTTAGGCCATCATCGCACGAGTCACCGTGAGCTGTCTCGTCTAAAAAATCGTCTTATGGCTTGCACGACCCCGCGCCGTTGCAGGTCTTGTTGCCGGCGCATTCGTCGATTGGATCCAAGCCGTTTAGAATCGGTTGACACGACCCGTTTGTGGCGCCGGTCAGGTTCATCGAGCAGGCCATGCAAAGTTGATTGCAAATATTCCCGCAGCAATACCCGTCGGCGCAATAACCGCTCAAGCATTGCGCACCCATGGTGCAGGAGTAACCCGTGAGCTTTTTGCAATTTCCGATACCGTCGCAACGAAATTCACCCGTACACACCATGGTCGCCGTGGTATCGAGCTGTTCATTCGGCAGATCAATGCATTGACCGACAAACCCGGAGCGCATACACGTTTTACACGTCTCCATGCACGGCGAATTGCAACAGACGCCCTCGACGCAGTTGCCGCTCGCACATTCCGTATTCATGCCGCACCCTTGGCCATTGCCGCGTTTACACGCGCCCATTCCGTCGCACGAGTTCATGCCCGAGCACGCTGCTCCGTCAGCAGTGCCTGACGGAAGATTGGCGCACGTGCCGAATGAACCGGTCACGTTGCACGCTTTGCAATCGGCGGTGCAGGATTCATTGCAGCATACGCCATCGACACAAAAACCCGTGACGCATTCGGCCCCGGCCCCGCAACCGGTGCCTGGCGCTTTCAGACAATTCCCCAATCCATCACAAAGCGTTCCGCCTTTATCGACACACATCGTATTGAGCGGTTCAGGCGGATACGTCGGCATGCCCATCATGTCGCACAAATTCTGCGTGCATGGATTGCTGTCCGGGGGAGCGTCGATGGGATCGATGGATGCAATCGTATTGCCCGCGCCATCGCACTCCACGATCATGCAATCCCCATCGGTCTGCATGTTTTTCGGCAGCGGAGTACCGTTGGCCGCGTACGAAATGGCGCATTTGCTCATCACGCAGCTGTACGTCTTGCAATCGTCGCTCACGCCGCAATCCGTCGGACCCATACATCCAGTGCATTGGCCATTGCCGTCGCACGTTTGCATCATTGTAGGGCCGCATTTCGCGGTATTCGGTTCGGGCGGATTGGACGGCGTTCCGTTGGTACACACATCCGCCGTGCATACGTTGCCGTCAATCGGAACGTCCTTGTTGTCCGCCAACATGACGAGGTTGCCGTTGCCGTCGCATGCGGGCTTCCTGCAATCTCCGTCGCTGGCCGCGGGCAGGTCCATCGCCGGAAGGTTCGCATATTCGCACGCATTATTCGTGCACATTTTCTGCTTGCACGGGATGTCGGGGCACTCTTGAGTCGCATTGCATTGCACGCAGGCGCCCGTCATGGTGCAGACCCCCATGATGCCCGCCGCAATGCACAGGGTCCCCTCCAACTCGAGCTTCTGTACGGGATCCCCATTCACACACGAATCTTTGGTGCACGAGTTGTCGTCATTGAGCACATCCGCATTGTCGACCAGCGTCATGTCCTCGCCGGCAACACATATTTGCTGTTTGCAATCGCCGGCGACCTGCACGACTCCCGGCGTGGGCAAACCATCCAATGGTGAGAACAAGCATTTGCCCGTGCTTGCATTGCACGTATCCTGGGTGCACGGCCGCTTGTCGTCGCAAGACTTCTGCGCATCGCATTCGACTGCGCATGCGCCCATATCACACTGCCCCGCGGCATCTCCGATAGTGCACGCCTCCCCGTCGCCGCGTTTTACATGCGTAGGCACGCCGGCCACACAGGTATCGTCGGTGCATGATTGCTTGTCGTCCGGCAGATCTTCGTTATCGGCCTCCTGCATCAAAGTGCCATTGACGCAAGTTCCCCG
>CAYSYX010000225.1:0-12684 GCA_964435055.1 uncultured Polyangium sp.
CTCCAACGACGTTCAGAATGCGGCCGAGGCATTCCGGTCCGACGGGCATCATGATCGCCTTGCCCGTGTCGCGAACTTCCATGCCGCGAACGAGACCGTCGGTCGTGTCCATCGCGACGGCGCGGACGCTGGATTCACCAAGATGTTGCGCGACCTCGAGGGTCAAGTTGTCCGCTGCCGAGGAAATGCTCGGGTTGGTCACTTTGAGCGCATTCAGGATCTGAGGAAGCTGGCCCGCGGGGAATTCAACGTCGACGACGGGGCCGATAATTTGCGAGATTTTTCCAACCACCATGGGGCGGGACTCCTATGAGCGGACGTCACGAACGAACGCGCGCGGCCACTACCACAACCACAAAGGCTTGTCGAGGGGGCAATATGCAACGACCCTCGGGCACGCGGCGAACTGCTTAGTGCGAGTCGCTCCAAGGTTCAAGTCTTGGTTTGATTTTCCCGCCCCGTTTTCCGTTTGTCCCCGAAACATCACCAAAACAGGCCGAATCAAAGCGTCTTCACGTCGCGCGCCGCTGCGCTGCAAACCGCGCAAACGCTTCGACACTCAACGTTTCCCCACGCGCATCGAGCGAAATCCCCGCCGCCGCCGCGTGCGTCTCCAGCTCTTCTTTCGACCACCCGTAGATCGATTTCCACGCATTCCGCAGCGTCTTTCGACGCGTTCCAAACGCCGCTCGCACCGCGTCACGAAACGCATCCGTCTCCTCCGCGCGCTTGGGTTTGACCGGATCCAACGCCACGACGGCCGAGTCCACATCCGGCCGCGGATAGAATGCTCCCGCCCGCACCGTGAGTACCCGACGAACATCGAAGGCCGCTTGGACAAACACCGTCAACGCGCCGTATTCCTTCGTCGACGGCTTCGCCATCAAACGCTCGGCCACTTCGAGCTGCACCATGAACACCACGCGATCGACGTGATCCACCAACATGGTCGCTCGTTCGAGCAACGGTCCCGTCAGCAAGTACGGCAGGTTCCCCGCGATCACGTGCGGCTTCGGATGACCCTGCAAGAGCGCCGCCCAGTCCTGCGCCATCGCGTCGCCTTCCACGATGTGCAGTCGACCCTGCGCGATCGGCTCCGCGAAGTCTTCACTCAACAGCGGCACCAAGTCGCGATCTCGTTCGAGCGCCACGACATGCCCTGCACGTTCGAGCAGCGGTCGCGTGAGCGCTCCCATGCCCGGACCGATCTCCAGCACCGTGCCTCCAACCGGCGTCGTTGCTGCTTCCGCGATCATCTTCTGCGCATGGACGTCGACGAGAAAGTTCTGACCGAATCGCTTCTTCGGACTCAGCCCTCGTTCCCGCAACCGCTCGGCTATCGACATGAACTCGACTCGTTGGAGGTGAAACAATCGGAGGTCAAACGAAAGTGCACGACGTCATTTCGCCGCAGGTTCGTCCGGGATATCCGGCCGACGGGGCACCGTCGTGCGCAGACGCGTGATGCGTACGCCCATCGCGCGCAACGTCGCTTCACAACGCGTTACAGCCACGCGGGTTCGTACGAGGACGGCTCGCGCCGCATCACCGGCATCATCTTCCCAATTCACAACGTCGTCCGCGTCGGTCAACAAGGCCGAACCGTCGGTACGTCGCGGCGGATCATACGGCGGCATGAGGGCCGGTTC
Source organism: uncultured Polyangium sp. (assembly GCA_964435055.1). Lineage (GTDB taxonomy): Bacteria > Myxococcota_A > Polyangia > Polyangiales > Polyangiaceae > Polyangium. The sequence continues at coordinate 1,650 of CAYSYX010000225.1, forward strand.
GAACTGCGCCACGGACCAGTGCAGCGTCACGCCATGACGAGCCAGTCGCCGCAAGCTCTCGTGCAAAGGTTTTTCATGCGCAACTTCACTCGGCGCCGGAGCCACCACGTGCACGATGCTCGACGTCGGTTTGTGCTTGCCGATTTGCTGAAGTACGTCCGCAAGAACCTGTCCCGCCTGATGACGATCCGGCTCGGATCGTGGCGGTGATTCGATCCCGTACGAAGCCAAGTAACGACGCAGCGTTCGTTCCCGCGACGAACGAGCTTCCGGCACCGGTGGATTGAAAGGAGCGCGCGAACGGACGGCATCGGCCCGCATCGACAATCGATCCAGATCCCCACGACGCAGGTCGGACAAACCGCGGCCATCGAGCGGACGCATGTGCTCGAGAACGCGCACCGCTACATCCGCTTCGTCGAGATCACTTCGTGCCGCATCGTAGGTGCTCGTAGCCCCAAGCAGCGCCTGCACGATCTTGTGTCCATGCACCGGGCCTTGGTCTGGCGGGAGAAACGCGCGCACCGTCGCGGCGTACACGACGAGACCCACGCGATCGCCACGCGACAAGTAGCGTTGGCAAATCGAAGCGGCTTCATCGATCGCCAAATCCAAAGGCGCTCGACCCAAAGGACCCGACCACAACTCGACCGATGCATCGAGCACCACCCACACGACGTCACGCTCTTCGCGTTCGAAGTCGCGCACCAACAGCTGCCCGCGGCGAGCACTCGCTTTCCACGCGATCCGTCGGAACGGATCACCCGGTCGATGCTCCCGCAGCTCCCGCAGATCACTTCCGTCGCCACGCGCGCGACCCGGACGACCCGTGTGCGCCAAGAGTTTGCTTCGTCCACCTCGCGGCGACGGCAACCACGCGGCGAAAGATCGCGGCATGACTTCGATGCCGAAAGGATTTGCGAACGTCAGAGGTACTTCGAAGAGCCCCGGCGCTCCGTGCACTTCCAGCGCCAAACCATGCAAGCCATGTTGGCCGACACGCGGCGTGTGCACCGAGACTTTCACCTTGAGGCGCCCCGACGCCGGCACTTCACCCGCTTCGGGGATGATCTTGATCTCCAGTTGCGAAGAAGCGATGGGGCGCAGTCGGACAAACCTTGCGGCGAGCGTGTCGCGGTTGCGCACTTCCGCTTCGACTTCGATCGTACTTCCACGACCTGTACGTATGAGTCGCTTGTGCCCGGTCCAAAGCATCTCGAAACCCGCGGCGCGAATGCGGGAAATCGACACGAGCGTCACGGCGCGAGCGAGCGCCATCGCCACGACCATCGCGCCGGCCCAACCCACGATCGCCGGCTCGCGCGCAATGAGACCCACACCGGCAATCGCCAGGGCTCCAATGCTTACGTGCGCAGCCGATCGCGTGGGGAAGATCTGCATCGTTCAGACCGGACGCACCGCGCGTCGATACGCAACCCGCGAAATGGCTTCTTCAACGATCGCGTCGCGTGTCCGCGTATCGCCTTCGGCTTCCGGCGTGAGCACCAAACGATGCCCGATGACCGACGAAGCAACGCCGCGAATGTCGTCCGGCGTGACAAACGGTCGACCGCCGATCACCGCCGCGCTTTTGGCTGCCTGAATGAGGCCCAGCGTGGCGCGAGGTGATGCGCCGAGAAGAACCTTGCCGTGCGATCGCGTGAACGACGTGAGGCCCACGGCGTATTCGTAAAGGTCTTCATCGACGTGAATACGTCGCGCGATGCTTTGCAAACTGAGCAGTTGTTCCACGGAGAGAATCGCCCGCGCTTTGGGCGTCTCCGCGTTGTGCGTGCGGAGCATCGCGACCTCGTCTTTGGCCGTCGGATATCCGATCGGCACACGCACGAGGAAGCGATCGATCTGCGCTTCGGGCAGGGGATACGTGCCTTCGAGATCGATCGGATTTTGCGTCGCGAGCACCATGAACGGCGCAGGCAGCTCGAAACGATCGCCTTCGATCGTCACTTGGCGTTCTTGCATCGCTTCGAGCAACGCGGACTGGGTTTTTGCGGGCGCCCGGTTGATCTCGTCGGCGAGCACCACGTTCGCGAAGATCGGTCCGGGGCGCAGAGAAAACGTTCCGTCTTTCGGCGACAGAACGTACGTACCCGTAATATCTGCCGGGAGCAGATCGGGCGTGAACTGAATACGCCGCACGGATGCTCCGAGTGCCGACGCATAGGCTTTGACCAACGTCGTTTTGGCGACTCCGGGAACGCCTTCGAGCAACACGTGACCTTGCGCAAGAAGGGCCGTGAGCATGAGGTCCAAGGTTCGCGTGGGGCCGATGTAGACCTGACTGATCTCGCGACGAAGCGTGTCGAGTCGGTCTTTGGCGGCACTGATCTCCTCGATGGCAACGGCCTGGGTCAAGGCGACTTCTCCTCTGGTTCGGGAGCTACGGTGGACGATGGTTTGTCGGGTGCGTGGTTTGTCGAAGGCGACGTACCGGTCGCGCGTTCGGACTTCATGCCGGGCGAGTGGGCGTTGATCCCCCCGGCGGCATCGAGAACTTCGTACACGATCGAAGCGGTTTTTCGCTGCACTTTTCGCGAAATGTAGGTCGGTCGTCCCGCAACCACCGACGCTTCGGCCTTCTGCATTTCTCGCAAGGCGTCTTTCAACGCCGCGCTTTGCGCTTCATCAAGCTTCCCCGCTTTACGCGCCGCCGACATGATCCCCTCGGTCGAAGCTTCCACGGGGGAGCCGAGCTTGTGTCCCAGCGCTTCGACGAGAGCGCTCTTCAGTTCGAGCAACACGAGGCTTCGCGGTGACGACGGTGCGGCGAGGAGCGCAAAACGACCCGCGACGCCGCCTTGCGCAACGAGCGGTGTCGGTCGGGCAAACCTTGGGTTTGGACTTTTGTACGGTCGCGCGGACGAACGAAGAATCCACGCGCCGAGTGCCAGCAACGCAAAGAGCGCCATCGCCCAATGGAGCGCCGCCGGAGCTCCATGCTGACGCGCTTCCGCGAGCGCATCGGCGAGGTTTCGCGCGTACGTCTCGAGATCCTTGCGCAAGGAATCGTTGCCCGAGAACGAGTTCACTTCGGTGAAACGATTGGCGACGATGAAGAGTTTGCCCCCGTGTCGTTTGCCCCCGTCTTCATCGACCAAGTAGTGACAAAGCGCCGTCGCAAACGCGCGATTTCCCGGATACCGCAACATCTGATTCATCAGACCGGAAGGGTCGCCCAGGGCAAACACACGACCTTGATCGACCATCCCCGCCAGAGCCAACGTCGCGGGTGGTTCTCCGACGGCGGGTATTTCCAGAACACTCGTCAGCTTCTTGGACGAACGCAGTCCGGTTCCATGGTTTGTCACGAACTGCTGCACGTTCAGCACGACCGGATGCGGGCCTGTGGCTTGACCTTTTTCATCGACGAGGACGGGCTTCGCGATCGCAAGTTGCGGATTGTTGCGCAACGCTTCGACGGGACGCGAAGGGAGAATCGTTCGTTCGATGCTGAAACGGCGGAGAGTCTCTTCGCCCCGGCCGTAGTCGTCGGCGATGGCCAAACGTCCACCTGCTCGGACAAACGCCTCGGTTTCCTCGGGATCCATGCTTTGCATCGGATGCAAAACGAGGATGCCGTCGTTGAGCGTGACGGTGCTCCAATCGAGGACCGCGACGACTTTCACGCGATCGCTGCCAAGTTCGTTCGTGGCGACATCGTAGAGCGCGGAGCAGCCTTCCCAGCTTGCGTCGTTGATGTCGAACGCGTCGCTGTGCGCGACGTGAGCGTATGCAAGCAGCGCGATCAAAAGCGCGGAGGAGACGAAGCGAGATGCTTGACGCGGGCTCATCGTGTTGGGGACGTGGCGTCGGGCGTCGTCATGGATTCGCCTTGGTTTCCAGGGCGCGCGAGCGCCGTGCTGCGTCATGAGGACGCGCAGCATAACCTTCTCTCCGGCGATAAGCTTGACCCCGCTACTTGCATTGCTAGATTCGACTCGTGAACCAGCCGATGTTCTTTCGGCTTGTTCGCATCGGGCGACGGCACTCTAGCGCTACGGAGGAGTTCAGATGCTACCTCCTTTCATCATCGAGCAGATTCGCCAAAGAGAAGAAAGGGAGCGCAGCCGGCGTGAGGAAATCCGCCCACGTCTGGAATTGCCGCTCGAACGTTATCCGGCGCCACGCCGTCCGGCGGGTCAAACCCCCGGCGTCGTGGACGACGATGATGCCAATCGTGGCGTGATCATTCTGGATATCGTTTGAGTTTTCCCTTCCGTACGTGCGTTTTGACAAACGCGCGTGGTCCTTCATTTTCACTTCCTTCCCCACCTGTTTGCCGCGCCCATCGCCCCGTCGTTGGTCGAGACAGGCACGTTCTCGGACCGACGCGAGGAAAAACGCATCGCGACCCTTGACCGCCCGCGACCTCTTGCGTAACTTTCGCGCCCCGTGACTCCCTACGGCGCTTCCTTTCCGGTTCGCCGCTTCGGCAGAGCGCGTCGTAGGCCCGGCAGTTGCCGGACAAATTTGAAAAGGTTCGAGGTTTACCGATGGCCGTTCACATCCGCCTTGCCCGGGCGGGCACGAAGAAGACCCCGTTTTACCGAATTGTCGTTGCCGATCAGCGCGCTGCTCGCGGGGGTCGGTTCATCGAACGTTTGGGCACGTTTGACCCGCGCACCAACGTGATCAGCCTCAAAGGCGATCGCGTGAAGCACTGGCGTGATCAAGGCGCGTTGCCCTCGCACACCGTCGAGTTGCTCTTGAAGCGCCCGGACGTTGTTGCCGCCACGACCCCGGCAGCTGCGAAGTAGTCGACCATGGCCACTGCATCCCCGTCTGCACCTGCGATGCTGGTCAATTTGGTCCGGCTCATCGCGCAGGCCCTCGTTGATCACCCCGATCAAGTGAAAGTCCGGGAAGTACCCGGCGATCGCTTTCCCCGAATCGAGCTCGCCGTCGCGCGAGACGACATCGGTAAAGTGATCGGCAAAGACGGCCGTACGGCTCAATCCATTCGCGCGCTCGTGAACGCCGCCGCCCACAAAGCCGGCACCCGCGCTTACCTCGACATCCTGGATTGACCTCCCGTCGTTCTGCCCCGACAAACACCGACCCGCGACGGTTCGTCCCGATCGCGGAAGTCGCACGTGCGCATGGCATTCGTGGCGAAGTGCGTCTCAAGCTCTACCACGAAGAATCCGATATCTTCGCGCAAAACCCCACGATCCGCCTGCGCACGCCCGAAGGCGAAGAACGGTTTGTCGAAATAGACCTCGCCCGCAACACCAACAACGGGTTGCTCGTGAAGTTCACCGAGACAAACGATCGTAACGACGCCGAAGCGTTACGCGGCTGCATCCTCTCCGTCCCGCGGGAAGAATTCCCCCAGCTGGAAGAAGGCGAGTTCTACGCGTGCGATGTCGAAGGCGCCAAAGCCGTTCTGCCTTCCGGGGAAGTCGTCGGTCGCGTGACGGGACTCGTTTCGTATCCGACCTGCGATGCCCTCGCCGTCGATCGAACGGGCGGAGGCAAACTCGAGATTCCGCTGCTCGAGCAATTCGTCGGGTCTGTCGATACAAACGCCGGCGTCGTGCACCTCGTGACGATCGAGGGGCTCGAGTAAACGCCGCTCCCATGCGTTTCGACATCCTCACCCTTTTTCCCGAACTCTTCGCTCCGTTTCTCACGACCGGCATGGTGGGTCGCGCCATCCGCGATGGCGCCCTCGATGCCCAGTGCTGGAACTTTCGCGAATGCGGGATCGGTAAACATCGCAGCGTCGACGACACGCCTTACGGCGGCGGCTCCGGCATGGTGATCCGCGTCGATGTCATCGTCGCCGCGATGGAAATGGTTGCTGCTCAAAGGATGGCGCAGGATCCAAACGCCGTGCCTGGACAAACGTTGCCCCATCGCGTGTTGCTTTCGCCCGCCGGCGATGTGCTGAACCAACGACGTGTCGAAGCGTTGATGGAAAAGCCTTGGGTGATGCTCGTGTGCGGACGCTACGAAGGCTTCGACGCACGTGTACATACGTTCATCGATGAAGAGCTCTCGCTCGGTGATTTCGTCATGGCTGGCGGTGAAGTCGCCGCGATGGCGATCGTCGATGCGTGTTCGCGCTTGTTGCCCGGTGTGCTTGGAAGCGCCGATTCGGCGATGCATGAGTCCCACAGCAGCGCGCTCGACGGCCTGCTCGAATATCCGCACTACACACGGCCGGAGACGTTTCGCGGGATGAACGTGCCCGATGTGCTCAAAGGTGGAAACCACGCCGCGATCGATACGTTTCGTCGCGAAGCCGCGGAAGAACGCACGCGTCAGCGGCGCCCCGACCTGTATGCTCGCGCCTTGGAACTCCGCGAAGAACGGAAGAAATCGTGACTCGAGTCGCTCTCGCTCTCGTTCATCATCCCGTGCTCGATCGTGACGGCGGCGTCGTGACCACCGCGATCACGAACCTCGACTTGCACGACATGGCGCGGAGCGCTCGGACGTACGGTGTGCACGAGTTGTACGTCGTGCATCCCGTCGAAGCGCAGCGACTCTTGGCGACGCGTATTCGTGATCATTGGGTCGAAGGCTCGGGCAAACGGCGCATTCCGGATCGCGCCAACGCCCTTGAAGTGCTGCGGATCGTGCCCAGTTTGGAAGACGTGTATCAGTCCCTCGCGGGTGAGTCCGGACGAACCGGGCTCGAGTTGTGGACGACGGCTGCGTCGGCCCGGCGTGGACCCGTCACGGGATATGCAGATGCTCGCGCACGTGTGGAGCAATCCGACAAACCTGTGCTCATCGCATTTGGAACGGGTTGGGGTTTGGCGGGGGACCTCGTCGCTTCTGCGGACGTGCGTCTTGCGCCGATTCATGCGCGGGTCGACTCCGGGTACAACCACCTCAGCGTGCGAGCGGCGTGCGCGATCGTGCTGGATCGACTCTTTGGTTGAAGGCGGTTTGGCATGGCCGATGTAGAAGCCGATCGCCTGATTCGAACAAAGGCGCTCGACCTGGGCTTCGACGTCGTCGGGATTGCTCGCGCCGACGAACCATTGGGCATCGAACACGATCGGTATCGCGCGTTCGTCGACGCGGGCATGCACGGATCGATGCAGTACTTGGCGGATCACGTCGAAGCGCGTAGGCGCCTCGATACGCCGTTCATTTTGGATGGTGCGCGCAGTGTTGTTTGTCTGGGCAAGGTGTACGCACGCACAGCGCAGGACGAGAAAAACGATCCGCCGTTTGCACAGACGATCGCTCGGTACGCCCGAGGACAGGACTACCACGGGTTTGTCCGCAAGAAGGTCCGCAAGCTGGCGGCATTCATTCGCCGCACTTGGCCGGATGCCGAAGCGCGGCCGTTGTGCGATGTCGAGCCGATCTTGGAACGAGCTTTTGCGATGCGGGCGGGGCTTGGGTTCGTAGGAAAAAACGGTCTGGTCATTGCTCCGGGGCGCGGAAGTTTTCTGCTCCTCGCCGAAGTCGTCACGACGCTCGAGCTCGTCCCGGACGAACCGATGACGGAGCGTTGTGGTTCATGCACGAGGTGCCTCGATGCTTGTCCGACGAACGCGTTTGTCGCGCCGTTCGTCTTGGATGCTCGCAAATGCATCTCGTACTTCACGATCGAGCATCCGGGCGCGCCTCCGGAAGACGTGCGCGAGGCCATCGGCGAACATTTTTTCGGTTGCGACGATTGCCAGGATGTTTGTCCGTACAATAAGTCTTCGCGACCTTTGCCCGAACGAACGGACGGATTTCGGCCGCTCGAACGATGGAAAGACATGCGTCTGTCGGACCTCGTGGCGATGGATGCGGAGATGTTCGAAAGACAAACCCAGGGGACACCGTTGTCGCGAGCGGGCAGGGGAGGTTTGGCGCGGAACGCGGTGATCGTGGCGACGAATCGTCTCGTCAGGCGGCCGGAAGATCCTGAGGCTCAGGACTGGCGGCACACGATCCAAGCCGCGGTCGAGCATGACGATCCGGTCGTGCGCGAGGTCGCTCGTGATGCGTCGAAGAGGATCCTGGAGACACGTTCAGCGGTTTGTCTTGATAAGCCGATGCTGAACACGGTCCTACAGTCTGCCGAGGGCGTCGATGATGTGAGCGATGTTTCAAACGCTTCTAAAGATGGCCGGAATACTGCGGGAAATGAGGCATCTGCACAGGAAGACCTCCCGCCGGACGGACTTCGTGTAAAGAGAGCCCCGGCATGACTCGACTGCACGTAGGTCTCCACGCACTTCCAGGCGATATCAAGAAGTACCAAGCCGACTTGGACTTGGTCGAATTGCATCCGGTGGATGCATCTTTGCCTGCGCCCGCCGGGCTTCGTCGATGGCGGAAAGCCACGGCGCCGACGTTCGTGTTCAGCGTTGTTCTGCCGCGTGTCGTGGGTGAGCTCGGGACAGGCAAAGCGTTCGAGGAGGCTTTGGCGAAGTCTCTCGAAGTGGCGACGGTGCTCGAAGCGCGATGCATCGTGTTGCAGACGCCTGCGGACGTTCGTCCGACGGCGGCGAATCGCAAGAAGATCGCCGCGCTCTTTGCGCGTATTCCGCCCGAAGGAACGCTTCGTTTTTGGGAGCCCTACGGGATGTGGGAACGCGAAGACATCATCGATACGGCGCGTTCTGCGGGCGCTCTTCCCGTGTTCGACGTGGCTCGTGAAGAACCGGCGAGCGGTCAAGTGCTGTACACGCGCTTGCGAGCCCTTGGTGCTCAAACGACTCCCAGCTCGGCGGCGCTCGAACGTGTCGCCAAACGCGTGCATGGTCGGCGTGAAGTGTTTGTCGTGCTCGAAGGTTCACGAGGCACGGCGTTGCGCGTGAAAAGTGGCGTCGTTGCGGCGTTGGCGCGGCACAACCCCGCGCGTGAGGCGGGCATTGCGCCGCATGCTGCAACGCCCATTCCGCGGCCCCTGGTCGCTGAAGACGAGGAACAGTGATTCGTGGTGCTCTCGCGATCGGCAGTCACAAAGGCGCCGAACAGGCTGCGTCTGCGGCGCTCGATAGTGTCGGATCCGCCGCGGATGCGGTGATTGCCGGCTTTTTCGCCCATGCCGGCGCGGACCCCGGCGTGTTGCTTTCGCCTGTGGTGGCCATCGTCGCCGGCGTGGGCGCAGGCGCGCGGGTGGTCGATGGACGCGCCTTGCAGCCCGGTAAAGGCGCCGCACGGCCGCGCGGGTGGAAGTCCGAATCGGAGGTCCCCGACGCCGCGAGGATCGGCGTTCCTCGTTCGGTCGGCGCGTTGACGTTGCTCCATGCTTCGCGTGGAAAAACGAGCCTTGGGCAATTGGTAAAACCCGGCGTTGCCGCGGCGGAAGAAATGGGCGCATCGGCGCGAGCAGGCCTGCTTCGACGCATCGGTCGGTCGGGGCAAACTGCTTTACGTTCGGACGAGTTTGTCAGTGCGATGATCGGAGCGGCCGGACCGGTCGTCGGCGGCGTCTTGACGGCGGAAGACTTCGATTCGGCGTTGCCTGATGATCTCCCTGCAAAGTCCACACAGGTGCATGGTGACGCGACGGTCATCGGTTTGCCCTGGGACGCACCTCTGGGGCGTTTTCCCCGGGCTCACGTGGTCCTGGCGTGCGATGGCCGCGGCATCGTCGTTGCGTTGGCCTACATGCCCGTCGGCGTGGAAGACGGTTTGTCCGTTCCCGAGCTCGGAGTTGTTCTCGGCAAACACGCTCATCCCGTTCGTCGAGGCATCCCCCGAACCAAACCGGGAACCGTGTTGGATATGTCCGCGCCGATTGCCGTGACGACGTCTGCGGGAACGACGACGCTCGTCGCGTTGCTCGGAAAGTCTACGATTGACGCGGAATCGCTCGCCGGTGTCGTCGACGCGTGGTCGACCGAAGGCAAGCTCGAAGAAGTTCGAACACAAACGAAAGCCCGGTCAGTCTTGGCTTTGCTTCGCGACGCTCGTGATGCACGCGCGTTGCGAACTGCCGAAGACGCCGGGCTGTCCGATTGATCGCTTCGCTGGTTACAGCGCGATCCCGTGGCGCTTGGCGTATTCAACGACGCCAAGTTTGTCGATGTTCCGGATGTCGCGCGTCGTGAGTTGCAACGTCACGAATCGCTTGAGCTCCGGCACCCACATACGACGCGTCTGGATGTTGATGTTCTGCCAACGCTTCGTCTTGATGTTCGAGTGGGACACGTTTTGCGCCAAAAGCTTGCGTTTCCCAGTGATATCGCTCTTCGCCATGACTTCCTCAAATGGCCTTACGCGCAAGCTTGCGCGCTTTGCTCGCTCGGGGGCCGGGAAAGTGGCGGAAGTCGTTCCGCATGTCAAGCAGAAGTACGTGCCTTTTTGAAAAACCCGTTCATCCAGGCCGAGGCCCGCGCGGTGCCGGGGGCTGAGCCGTGCGGGGATCGTCCGGGAAACTGTGTTTCGGGTACTTGCGACGTAGCTCCTTCGCCAGCGTCGGATAATGCCGCTCCCAAAACCCAGCGAGATCCGTCGTCACTTGCACCGGTCGATGGTTCGGCGCGCAGAGATGCAACACGACAGGCACACGACCTCGCGCAATCACCGGACCTCGCGCCATCCCAAAAAAATCCTGCATCCGTGACGTGCCCGAAACAGCACCGTCAGGGCCGTACTCGAGTGTCAATTTTCGCCCGCCCGGAAGAACGATGAAGTCCGGTGCCGCGTCGTTCAAAGCTCGCGTTTGCTCGGGCGTGAGGACGCTGCGAATCGCCGCGCCAACATCGGCATCGCGCAGCTCCGCGAAACTCCTTCGACCCAGCGACGCTTCCCGCACTGCGCGTTCGAGCAGTTCTTCGCTCGTGTTCGGCAGGCCCAATTCCGGACAGTGCTTCTGGACGAACCTTACGCGCGCAAACCATCGATCCAGTCCATCGCCGGAAATGAACGCCGTCATGCCCTTCGCACAGGCCGCTTTCGCCAACACATCGGCGACCTGTTTTTCCAGCGCTTCGTCGAACGTCGTCACGCGAGATTCTTCGAGCACCAAACTTCCATACGCGAGCCCACGCGTGACCTCGACGCGTTCCTGTTTGTCGTTCCATTCCACACGCACTGCATCGACCAC
>CAYSYX010000225.1:12694-14673 GCA_964435055.1 uncultured Polyangium sp.
GCACACGGTTGCGCGTGCCTTCCGCACGTTCTTCCACGTCTACCGCCACGACAAACTCTTCCGCGCCGATGACGCTCGACTCGGCAAGAATCGCCGAACCTCCAAACGCAAAAACAACCTCGCGTCCCGCTCGTCCCGTCGATGTTTCAGGACGACGAACCCGGCCCACGCGGTCGGGATAACCGGCCAACGTCGCCATGAGCAGCGCTCGTTCGAAGGCTTCCGGATTCGGCGGACGTGGCGCTGCACGACGATCAGTCGAGCGCGCAAGTTGCTTCGAGGCTCGTTCCACGGAAGCGACGCGCATCGGATCCAATCCGTACGAACGTAAACGATCGGGGGAAACTCCTTCGGCCCGTTCGAGTTCGTCCAGTGCGCAAAGAAGATCCGATCGATGCAGTCCTGTTTGTCGCGAACGATGCGGTGCGTTGGTCGCGAGTGTCACGTCTCGCTCGCCAAGAAGCGCCGCCAAGGTGCAGCCCTCCGCCGCTACACCTCGCGCTTCGGCTTCCACGATGATGCGCGCTTGTCGTGGATGCGCGGGAAATCGGAGCATCCGTCGGCCCACGTTCGTCAAAGTGCCTCGCGTATCGATCGCTTCGAGGCGTCGCAACAGTTCTTCGGCGCTCGTCACGGCAGCCTTCGGTGGCGCATCGAGCATCCGAAGTTCGTCCAGGCGAACGTTCGAGGCGTACAGATCGAGCAACGTTTCGGCGAGATCCATGCGGAGGATCTCGGGCGTGTCGTGTTCGGCGCGACTTTGAAAATCGCCGCGTGTGTACAAACGCAAGCAGCGACCCGGGCGAGTTCGTCCGGCACGTCCGGCACGTTGCGTCGCCGATGCTTTGGAGATCTTTGCAACTTCGAGCGTGGGCAAACCCGACCACGGTGAGTGCGATGCAACGCGGGCGAGACCGCTGTCGATCACGGCGACGACGCCATCGATCGTGATGCTCGATTCGGCAACGTTGGTGGCCAAAATGATTTTCCGATCGGCTGCGGGTTTGACCGCGCGATCTTGTTCTGCCGGACTCAGCATCCCGTGAAGCGGCAGCACGAGCAGCCGTTCGGCTTCGGCGATCGCCCGTAACGCCTCGGCAGCTTTACGAATCTCCGCCGAGCCCGGAAGAAACACGAGCACATCACCATCGAGACCTTCGCGTACCAAACGACGAACCGCGGAAGCGACTTGCGATTCGAGCGGTCGGTCTTCGGATCGTTCCAGGTGTTCGATGTCCACATCGAAAAGTCGCCCCATGGACTGAACGATCGGCGCATCGAGAAACGTCGATACCGCACGTGTTTCGAGCGTCGCGGACATCACGACGAGGCGCAGGTCCGGAAGGGTTGTTCGGGCCAGCCGTTCGAGCAGCGCGAGCGAAACATCGGCATGCAAGTGCCGTTCGTGAAACTCGTCCAGCACCACGACGGAGACGCCCGACAGCTGCGGATCCCGTACCAAGCGTCGAGTGAGAACACCTTCCGTTACGAACCGAATGCGTGTCGAAGCACTCGCGACATCTTCGTAACGCATCGTGTAGCCGACGGTTTCCCCGACGGTTTGTCCCATCTCTTCCGCGACACGACGTGCTGCCATACGAGCGGCCAGGCGCCTTGGTTCGAGCACCAGCACTTCGCCGTCTCGAGCGAAACCGTGTTCGAAGAGGGCGCGAGGGACCCGGGTCGTTTTTCCCGCGCCGGGTGGAGCTTCCAGCACGAGCCGCCCGTGTTTGGCGAGAACGTCACAGATCTGTGGCAAAACGGGCTCGATCGGCAGGGACATGCGTGGGCCATGGTGCCTTGAAGCAAGCGAAAATCCAGTTCACCCTGACGCGTCGTGCGTCGAAACGTCGAACGATGTCGCCACATTCTGGCCCAGCGGGACGACCCGATGTAGAAGTGGTGGAAGAAAGCGACCCCAGAAGTCGGGGTCCTAGCGAGTAAAACCCATGCGAGTGCTCGTCTGCGAAGATCAAGAC
>CAYSYX010000226.1:0-14597 GCA_964435055.1 uncultured Polyangium sp.
GTGGGTTTGTGGGCGGGTAGTTTTGCCGAAGGATTGCTCGATGCGCTGATTCCGCTACGAGCCGCGCGTGAGCTCGTGAATCGCTCACCGCTTGGAGCCGCAGCCGGTTACGGCGTGAACTTGCCGCTGGATCGCGAGGGCGTGGCGCAAGAGCTCGGCTTTGCGGACGTCGCGTGGAATCCGTTGGGGTCCCAAACATCGCGCGGCATCGTCGAGGCGACGATTCTTTCCGCTGCGTGGCACGTCATGGCGACGGTGCGTCGATTGGCGTGGGACTTGAGTCTGTTCACGACGAGCGAGTTTGGTTTCGTAAAACTCCCCGAAGCATTCACGACGGGTTCGTCGATCATGCCGCAGAAGCGCAATCCGGATGTCGTCGAGCTAATGCGCGCAGCGTGCTCGGTGGTGCAAGGCGCGCTTGTGGAAGTGCAGACGATTGTCGCCTTGCCTTCGGGGTATCACCGTGATTTGCAATTGACGAAATCGCCGCTGCTCCGAGGCATTGACGAGACGCTTTCGACGATGCGTTTGGTTCCGCGCTTGATTGGTGGATTGCAATGGAATCGCGAGCGAATGCTTTCGGCGATTACGCCGGAATGTTTTGCGACGGATCGCGCGGTTGAATTGACCGCCGCGGGCATACCATTTCGAGATGCGTATCGCCGCGTGGCGGAGGAATTGGCGACATTGGAATCGGGCGATGCCAAAAATAGTTTGGCGGATCGAACATCGCCGGGAGCGCCGGGGGATTTGAGGTTGGATCGGATTGCCGCGCGCCTGAATTCACTCACCGCATCTCGGTAACCCCGGAATCGGTCCCGACGAGCACCACGTCGGCCATTTTCACAAAAATCCCCGTATCCACGACCCCGGGAATTCGCCGCGCTTCGTCGTGAATCCGCGCCGGATCGTCCATCGGCGCGAATTTCACATCGAGGATCCAATTCATATTGTCCGTGACAAACGTAAATCCGTCCGGCTTTTTCCGGATCGTCGGCTCGCCGCCCATCGCCCGCAAATGCTTCGACGCCGTCGCCACGGCAAACGGAACCACTTCAATCGGAATCGCCGTCCGTGTTCCAAGCTTCGGCACGAGTTTTTCCGGCGTCACCAAAATAACGAGCCGCTCGGCCTCGTACGCCACCACGCGCTCACGCAAAAGCGCACCACCAAGGCCCTTGGTCAATGCCAAGTCCGGCGTGACTTCATCCGCCCCGTCAAACGCGATATCGAGTCCATCAACCGCATCGAGCGACACGCATTCGATTTGCACGCGCTGCGCCAGCTCCTCCGAACGCTTCGACGTCGGAACGCCGCGAATACGCATACCCCGACGAACCTTTTCGCCGAGTTTCTGAATAAATGCTTCCGCAGCACGCCCGGTCCCGAGCCCAACGGTCATGCCGTCGGCAACGCGATTCAGGGCGATGAATGCAACGCGATCAAGAGCAGCGGGATCCGGTCCTTGGGCCATCGTCATGCGCGCTTCCTTGGTCCATCCGCGCGCAGAAATCAACCGGGAACGACATGCGAACTCAATTCGTTTTCGCCGGAATTTTGTCAATCAACTCACGATAACGCACATCCAATTTTTCGCTGCCGACACGCGTCCGCAATACCCCCACGTTCGCCTGCGCGTGCGCATCCAGCGCGCCCAACCGCGACGCCTCCAAATACAATTCCAATGCCCGCCGTCGCCGTCCGGCAGCCTTGGACGTTTGTCCTCGTGCTTCGGCGATTTCCGCTTCCTCAACCGTCAATGCCGCGTATGCGGCAATTTTTTCCCGCGATCCCAAAAGATTCGCCGCCGTGGAAGAATCGACGCTGTCAATCATCGTCCGCGACGAACCGAGCAAACCATCCCCGACGGCGCGGACCATCTTCTCCGCTTCATCGAGTTTGCCGGATTTTCGTAATCCCACAATACGCCCGAGCATCTCGGCAAATTGCTCAATCAGACGCAGGATGTAATCACGCCGCGTTATCGACATGGAGCCTCATTTTTCAACGATTGCAGAACCAACAGCCACGGTCGCACATTCCGCACCGGAAATGAACGCGCGTGATCCAATCTAATGCCTCGTCGGGGGCGGCGCCGGCCCGAAGTGATCGACCGGCGCCGGCGGTGGGAATCGTTCAGTCGTCGCAGACGTTGCGCAGCACCACGGGTTTGGCCGTTTGATCGTTTGGTTTGCAATCCCAACCGACGTAATCGTCGAGCACCGAATAACAAGGCACTTGCGCAACCTGACCATTCAGTTGGGTGATGTTGACAAGTTGCGTAAGGCCGATGGATTGCCCAATCGCCTTGATCATCTCGAGCTCCACCGCATTCTGGCACAGATGGAGTTCCGCCTTCGGATCGCGATAATACCCCACATCATCAATGCAATAGCCACCGCGGCCCGCTTCTTTCTCTTCCGGCTTGCAGGTTCGATAGGCGGCTCGATAATAGCTCGAACCTTGGTCGATCGAATCTTTGGCATATCCGTACGAAGGCATGATCACCACCTTGTTCACCGTTTGCTCCAATGCCGGAGGAGGATTGTTCAGCGATTCTTCGAGCGATTGAACGGCAAAATCCCAGCTCTTGTCGATCCATTCGGTACGTACCCGATATTGGCAATGAATATCGGCGCGATGATAACCATTGGTTTGGATCGGAATACCATATTTCGGGGATCGCACCACTTCGGGTCGCGCGTCGCCAAGCCAAACAGGGGCCATATTGGCACCAACGGTAATCGGCGAACCAAGCGGATTGGCGATTTGTGGTTCCTTGCAATTGGTTTCAATCGGAATCGAAACGGTTGCGCACGTGCCTTGCGAGCAAATCTCCACGGGTACGCGACCCGTTACGCCTTGTGGAACCACAAAATTGACTTGGTTGACCGCCACCAATCCCGGCGCCATTCCGGCAAATAGGACTTCGGCCGGTTTTCCGCCAATCATGAACGTGGGACTTACGACGTTCACAAGGCCCGTCGGAGGAGCCCCTGTCACGGCTCCATCATTGGTTGCGTTGCCGAGGCCATTCATCAAAAACACCAATGCATCGCCCGGAGCCGCACGATTCGAGGCCACCGGCTGCGACGATTTGGGGATGCGTGAAAAGTCCGGGCGAAAGACCAAAGGATTGTCCCTGCCGCTCCCATCCGCAGTAAATACCCCGGGTCCGGCGGCGACCACGCTTGCGGTAAACGTTTCCGTCGTTCCATTGGACTTGGTCACGACCAAGCTGGTCGGGCCGGGAGCCGTGTTGTAGGGAATTTGGGCATTGATTTGGCCGGTTCCCACGTAAAGAAGCGGAATCGCCCGGCCATTGAGTTTTACGGTAACGCCGCCCAAACTCGTGGGCAATGGTTTTACCGATGCGGGATTTGCCCCCGGCGCAAAATCGGTTCCAAAAATCGCAATCAAACTTCCCGGAGCAACGGGGGTTTCGTACGAAGCCGCATTCACCACGGAGCCCGGGGCGAGGGCCTGCGACGTCGATACCAAATCCAGCGTATCCTGCACGTTGGCATCACCGTTGGATGGATCCGTTGGTGGCTCGGTATCCGCTACGCAAGCAGGCATTGAAAGCAGCAAACTCACAGTAGTCATCAACGAAAAACGCATCGGCCACGTCCTTTCCGATTCCTCGGATTACACGCGAAGCAAAGGCCATACCGCCTGCATTCATCAATCATGATGAATCGTTCCCACGAGACACTGGATCCTTGCGGCCTCACCTGGCAAAAAGACGTGGATCGCCAATCACCCAGATCGTCCCATACCCCACCGACTCCACGATTCAGAGCGCTCTGCTCGAAACCGTGACGCTCGTAACCGTTTCCCAGACGTCATTGCCTATCGTTCGGACACGAGCGCACACCTGCGTGATGCGCCTACCGCGCCAAACCTCTTTTCACACAATACGCTTGTTTTACAAGACAATCCAATGGGCCATCGGACCGCCGACGACCCAATCAGCGCCCATCAATTTCCAGAGGTTTCGTTATCGTTTTACCGAGACGCACCAATCTCAATCACGCGCAGAATGTCATCGCGTCACGTTATCGACACGATTGCTCATTTCTTCTTGAATGGCGGCTGGTCGAGCGGTCGCGGACAAACATCCCGCACCCGACACCCTTTGCATTCTTTGCCGGTCCAAATCCGATCGAAGACGCCCTGCATTTCATCCAGCATCACGTCGTCATCAAGCAATACACCCACTTCGAAATTCCTCCGCCCCTCGCCTTTCGCCCCAAGCCCCGCACCGGTCAGGTTCGCCGAACCCAAATACAACGACGAACCATCCACCGCGATCATCTTCAAATGCACCCGCGGACAACAACGCATCTCGAGCGCTCCTGCCGCGAGTTTGTCATGACGCTCGAGCTCCGCGCGAAACGCTCGCGAAGGCACGCCCGCATGAAGCAGACGCAACTCGACACCTCGCGCCGAAAGATCCGCGAACAAGTCGAGCAGCGACACGTAACGCCCACGCGCCCGCGCTCGTGATCCCACCGGCGCTTCGATGCGCAGCTCCTTCACGTTCGCCGTCGCGATCCACAAGCTCACCCGCGCTCTGGCCATCACGCGCTGCACGAGCACGTCGTAGTGATCGCGATCCCGAATGAGCTTCAGCTCGACGCGACGACTTGGAGCATTCACTCGGTGTCCGCCGTTTTCTCGAGATGCGCGGCGAAGATCGCGCGCACATCGTCCGGCATGGGACAGGACGTCATCGTCGCGAGGTTTGTCGTTACGATCGTGTGTTCGACCTCGGCCGCAAGCACTCCATCGTGCTGCCGAACCATGCGGTAGCGCAGCGTTGCGCTGCGGTTGCCGAGATGCGCCGTCGATGTTTCGACCCGCAACACGTCGCCGTACCTGGCCGGTGCGTGAAAGGACATGTTCACTTTGACCGCGGGCAAACCCACGCGTCGATGCACGATGAGGTGCGGGTATCCACCTTCGAGGCCGCTGAAGAAATGCTCCATCGCCTCGTGTGCGTACCCGAGAAACCGCGCGAAAAAGACAATCGCCGCGGCATCGACGTCCTCGAATTTGATGGGGCGAGCGTAGGGAATCATCGTCAGACGAAGTCTTCAGCGAGACTCGCCACGACGGCTTTCGAAAGCTCGACCCGCGTTTCGTACTTCGGGTGCTCGACGCAAACAGCCACGACAGCCGTCTTGGCTTGAATCGAAGCGCACGCCTGCGCAGATAGTTTGATCTTGAAGTAATGCACCGCGGTCGTGCGATCGGGCATCACTCCATGCGGCGGGTGCGTCGCGGAAAACTTCACGCCGTCGACTTCGAGCGCCACCATCGTCTCGAGGCCCTGCAGCGCGATCAGCGTTTGCTCGCGCAACACCGCGTCCGCGATCTCGATGAAGAGCGTCATGCTCAGTTCATACGCGCCCGGAAGAAGATCGTTGTACGTGTCGATCTCGTGCTGAATGGCGCTCTCTTTGGTGATCCGCTCGGCACGCAGCATCTCTTGGATCTGCAAGAGCACCGTGTCGCGATTCTCGAAGATCACGGAGATATGCGGTCCCACGGTCGTGCGCCGACTGCGCTTCTCTTCAATCACGCGCGCCCGAAACCGCGGGCGAATCTGTTCGTACTCGCCAATCGGCAGAACTTCATTTCGAACGATCGGCTGCATCGTCATCCTCCTCCTGACCATCCTGATTTCGTTTGAGCATCAACGAGTCCGTACGCTTGCGCCAAAGCTTCGATGGGATGCATCACGTGGCGACCGGTCTCTTTGACGACGCGCAAACCAGCGAGCGTGCAATCACTCACGACGAGCTCGGGTTCGGCATCCGAAACCTCACGCACGAGCTTCTGCGCGTATTTTTTTCCGGTTTCGTAGTGTTTGGCTTTCATGCCCCACGTGCCGTCGACGGCCGAACACTGTTCGACGATGCTCACGTCGGTCTTCGGCACGACGCCGAGAACACGCGCTCCCGGCACGCCGATCTTCTGCGCGCGCAGGTGACACGACGCGTGGTACGAGACTTTGCCGAGGCTCTTGGGGAACTCGCGCACGAGCTTCTTCTCTTTGCCGAGTTTGACCATGAACTCCATGAGGTCGATCGTTGCACCAGCAACGGTTTTCGTCTCGTCCGTGGGCAGGTATTCGGCCCATTCCTTCTTCATCGTGTAGCCGCAGGTCGGACCGAGAACGACGACATGCCGTCCCGCACGCACATGCGGGAGCAAGAGCTCGACGTTGTGGCGAATCTTGTCCGTCGCCGCTTTGACATCGCCGCCGTCGAGGTTTGGCATTCCGCAACAAGTCAAGCTGTCGCCTTCATCGTCCCCGACTCCCGGAAAACGAACACGGTAGCCGTTGTGCTCGAGG
The DNA here is from genome assembly GCA_964435055.1 of uncultured Polyangium sp. Lineage (GTDB taxonomy): Bacteria > Myxococcota_A > Polyangia > Polyangiales > Polyangiaceae > Polyangium. The sequence continues at coordinate 6,365 of CAYSYX010000226.1, forward strand.
ACCAGCGTCGCGGCTTGGGCGACGTTGGGCACGTTGTACTCGCCGTAACACGTCGCAAAGAGGACGACCTCGCCGTTTGTCCCGGCACGTTCGCCGGGCGTATGTCCGGACAACCACGACGAAAACGACTTCTGCGCCATGGGAGGAAGCGGGAACTCGGCCGAGATGCCCGTGACCTTCTCTTGCACTTTGCGCACGAGGCGACTGGCGAGGACGAAGTTCGACATGGGGGCCATGAGGCCGCCGCCGAGCGCGCCGATCACCTGCGGTTCGCCCAGGATTTGATCGACGAACGGGATGCCTTTACGCGCTGCTCGATTGGCCTTTTCCCGCGCCATCAGGCGCGGAAAGTCGAGCATTTCGGAGGCGCTTTCATCCGGGGTGTACGGGCACTTGATGTAGCAAAGTTTGCATTGCCAACACTCGTCGCTGACCCCTTCGATCACCGCATCGTTGATCTTCTCGGCGCCTTCGGCGCGGCCCGCTTCGATGTCGGCGTCGATGTGTTTGAACAAGAGAGGAAACGAGCCGCAGTAGTTCACGCACATGCGGCATTCGTGACAAATCTGAAAGGCGCGACGCAGCTCGGATTCCAGGTCGCGAGGATCGTAATAACGGGGATCGTGAGGGCTTACGGCCGGGGGAGATGACGGTTTGCGCGGGATGACACTCACGGTAGTTCCTCGACGGCAAAAACGTTTGAACAGCAACGATCATGAAACGACAACGCGAGCGCCGGAGATGAAGCCGACGCTCGCGTTTTCAGAGATGACGCTCAGAAATCGAGAGCGTCGAGCGCTTTGGCAAAGCGTCCCGCGTGCGACTTCTCGGCTTTCGCGAGCGTCTCGAACCACTCGGCGATGTCGTCGAAGCCCTCTTCGCGAGCTTGCTTGGCCAGGCCCGGGTACATCGTTTCGTACTCGTGCGTTTCACCGGCCACCGAAGCCTTGAGGTTTTTCTCGGTGTTACCGATGGGCAAACCCGTCGCGGGATCACCGGCTTGCTTCAAGTAGTCGAGGTGACCGTGCGCATGGCCCGTTTCACCGTCGGCGGTGTCCTTGAAGAGGCCCGCGACATCGGGGCGACCTTCCACGTCCGCAATTTTTGCGAAATAAAGGTATCGGCGATTCGCTTGGGACTCGCCGGCAAACGCGTCCTTGAGATTCTGATGGGTCTTCGTTCCTGCAAGTGTCGGCATGACGGATCTATCTCCTACTCTGCGACGGTTCTGTTTGACGAACATCTACTGCTTGGTTCGACCGATTGCGCACAATGTCGCAAGCGGACGAAAAGATCTCTGGAAAACGTCACGCGGGGTCGGAATGTTTCGCAGGTTTTTCCTCTGCGCACGAGGCGCAAAGGCCGCGATAAATTCGTTCCACGGCGCGTAATGAAAAACCGGGCACGACACCGATCGATCCATCGATGTCTCCGGCGTTTGTCCCAACATCATCGGTGCACGGAACGTCCCGGACGAGCCCGCACCGATCACACACGGCGTGATGATGCGGCTGCATGTTCGGATCGAACCGAGCCGCTCCCGGCGACAGGCTCAACGACACGCACAAGCCCGCGGAAGAGAGAGCGTCGAGCGTGTTGTAGACGGTCGCGAAACTCATCGTCGGCATCGATGCACGCAAGCGCTCGAACAGCTCCTGCGCCGTGGGATGCGTCGGATCGAGCGCGATTTCCCGGACAATCGCCATGCGCTGCGGCGTCAGCTTCAGACCGGACGCTCGAACACGCGCGAACATTTCCGCTACGCGTCCTTCACCATCCATCTGCATCTTCGTCGCGTGCACGCGGTCATCCTCTCGAGCTTGTCAGGCCCACAGGTCGTCTCGTCCCAACACCAACGATCGGCATCTTAATTAGAAAGTTTCTCAGTTGCAAGAGGTTGTAAAGAAATAATCATTAAAGTTATCCTTCTTACAAAATCGAGCGCTCGTTCTGGACGAACGCGGAAAAACGGGGCGGTTTGGCTTGGATCTTGGGCGCAAAAACATGCAACAGGTGACTTGCCATAAGAAATAGGCCCTGACATACTCCGCCCCCCGCAAGGTTACCCATGCGTATGCGAGTTTGTGCTCGCGGCTCGCGGTGGTGAAACCGAGTGAGCAGCTGGTAACCAACGAACGGCTTCCGAGGAAGCCGAACTCAACAAGACTTTGTAGTAACAACGAGAGAACCGAGAGGACGCGTTCAGAAATGCCGACCGACGCCATTCAGTGCAAACCGCTCGAAGTCGCCGTGGGTGACAAAGGAATCGAGCGCGCGATCAAGCACCTCAAGCGGAAGATGGCCGCTGAGGGAATTCTCCGCGAGCTCAAGAGGCGCCGGCACTACATGAAGCCCTCGGTGAAGCGTCGCAAGAAGGCATCCGAGGCTGCTCGCCGTCGTCGCAAGCGGTCGAAGATGGACGTCGTGCAATAGACCGACGCTTCCTTCATCCAACCATCCGCAAGACGCCCGTCGTCGACTCGTTTCGAGCACGATGCGGCGTTTTTCGTTTTGTAACGCGCGAGAAACTCGCCCTAGCTTCACCACGATGACCCCGGTGTTCGAGCGTTGAGAATCCTCCTCGTAACGACGTCGTATCCCGCGTCGGATGACGATCCCTCGGGGCACTTCGTGCGGGCGGAAGCGCGTGAGCTCGCGCGTGCGGGGCACGAAGTTCACGTCGTCGCGCCGCTCGCCGGCCGGCCCGTTGAGCAAGACAAACGCGTGCCGTCTCTCGCGCTGCATCGCGTGGGAGGAGCCGAGCTCTTTGGTTGGCCGGGAGCCGTCGCTCGAATCAAGACAAACCCCCTGCACTTCGTTCACGCTCCGCGGTTTGTCCTGCATGCTCGTCGACGCATCGCCTCGCTCGGAGCTGTGGATCGCGTGATCGGTCATTGGATCGTTCCCGCAGGTTTTCCCGTGCTTTTCGACCACCCCGCCCCGCTCGAGCTGGTCGCCCATGGCGCCGATGTTCGGCTCTTATGTGCCATGCCAAACCCTGTGCGTCACGCGGTCATTTCGATGCTTCTCGACCGCCGAACGAACTTTCGTTTTGTGGCTCGTGCGTCATTCCAAACGCTCGTCGAGAAGCTGTCGCCGCAGCTGAGAGAACGTCTGGTGCACGCTTCGCGGATCGAACCGGCGGCGTTCGAGCTGCCGGACATCACGCAGCGCGCGGCCGAAATTCGCGCCTTGATGAGCGAGCATGAACGTGGGTTTGTCGTTGCCGTCGGCCGATTGATTGAGCTCAAACGATTTCATCTGGCCATCGATGCCGCAGCTGGTGCGCGCGTGCCGCTCGTGGTGATCGGTGATGGTCCGTTGCGCGGCGAGCTTGAACGACGAGCTCGCGAGCGAGACGCGCGGATCACGTTCAAGGGCCTGCTTTCTCGAACGGAGACGCTCGCGTGGATCGCGGCCTCGCGCGTGCTCGTGCATCCTTCGCGTGCGGAGGCGGCGCCCACGGTGGTGCGTGAAGCGCGGGCGCTGGGGGTTTCGGTGGTGGCGACGCCGAGCGGCGACTTGTCGATGTGGGCGCAAAAAGACCCGGGCATCGTGCTCGTCGAGGCGCACGCGGAGGCGCTCGGAGCGGCGATCGCGGCGATGATTGCAAGGCAAACGACAGCAGCGGAGAAAAGCGTGCGGACAGAACTTTTCTAAAGGCTTGCATTCCGTCGCGATTCGGCTAGCGTGCCGGTCGCTCTGCACGGGATGACTGTTTGGAGCGGCCCGGGGCGTAGCGCAGCCTGGTTAGCGCACTTGACTGGGGGTCAAGGGGTCGGTGGTTCAAATCCACTCGCCCCGACAAGGTCCGAAGGATGCAAGTCCTTCGGACCTTTCGGTTTTGTAGCGTTTGTCGCGCATGAACCGCGTGAGATTTTCAGCTGAGGGCTGAAGGTCGAGACTCGGGCGACGAGTCGAGGGCGGGTGTGGCTACTTCGAGATCTCGTTTGAGCTCAAACCAGATCAGCGGAACTCGATGCGCACGTTTGCGGGTCCGCAGTCGGGACCGTTTGGCATGGCCACCGTGAAGTTGTGCGTGCCGCCGGGCCCGTTGACGGTGATGCTTCCCATCGCTTTGCGTGCGTTTTGGCTGCCGACGTTGAACGGCAGGTCCCACGCGGTGTTGGGTCCCGCCCAGGTGAGACGTATCGGAACGGACGGGCTTTGACCGGCGGGGCTCAAGTTATCGCCGTGGAACTCGATCACGAGGTTTTCGAGAGCGCCCATCATGGAGGATCGGAAATTCGCTTGAGCGCCGCAGTTCAAGCGCATGCGATGGCTCGATCCTTTTTGGATGGCGATGGGGTTCGGCCCGGGCGGCTGAAATGGATCATTACGCGCCGGCGGGGGTACTTTCACAATGATGCAGCCGGAAAGCGCAATTGCGGCAATAACGTAGGAACCAAGCTTTTTCACATTCGGACTCATGGGTCATCCTCTCTCGGCGCCCCGTGACTTGCGGACATTGCAAAGCATCCGCGACGCACCCTCGGGCACTCTTTCATTCGACGATCGTCAGGTGACTTTTTCATTGACGCACACAATTGCGTCTTCTGTCGAGATCCACTCTTTCCAAGCTCGCGCTCTTTCCCGCAAACTATGGCGGAGGCAACTCGAACATGGCCGAAACGACTCCCGACGTACGTCATCTCCCCAAGCCCGCGGCTTATGAAGAAATCGTCGGAGCTTGTCACGCGACGCTCGAGGGAATCACCGATCCGATTGCGGCAATGGCGACGATGAGCGCATTGCTGCATCACGGCTTTGGGCATTTGTGGACTGGATTCTATCGCGTCGTCGGGCCTGAACTTCTGCGCGTCGGGCCATACCAAGGTACGCTGGGGTGTTTGGAAATCGCATTCGGCAAAGGCGTGTGCGGAACATCGGCCAAAGAGCGCCGAACGGTCGTCGTGCCCGATGTTCACGCATTCCCCGGGCACATCACGTGTGACGGCCGTTCGCGTTCGGAGATTGTCGTGCCCGTTTTCGATGCGGCGATGAACCTGCTGGCCGTGCTCGATATCGATTCCGACAAACCCGATACCTTCGACGATGTAGATCGCAAATATCTCGAAGAACTGATGACCTGGTTTGTCCGTCCCCTCCAACCGCCGACGTGAGGAGCCATGATTCGACACACATTGCGTATGCCTTGTGGAACTCAGAATGCTCGTCCTTATTTGCGCGACGAGGTTCGGCAATTGCAACACCAGCTTCGGCGTTGGGGGTATTCGGTCCCGACAGACGGTGATTTCGGTCCGCGAACGGACAAGGTCGTGCGCGATTTTCAGAAAAAGCGCGGGCTGCACGTGGACGGAGTGGTTGGTCCGGGCACATGGGACGCGTTGCTCGTGGCGGACGCGAGGAATGTGGGGGGCTCGTTTGTCGATCCGCACGTCGACACGCGTCCGGTCGAAGCGATGCCTGAGGAAAACCCGGCCCGAGCTGCGCCGGTGGGTGCGACGCCTGCGTGGATGAGCGTGGCCAAGAAGGAAGAAGGGACGCACGAAGTCCGGGGACGATCGGCCAATCCGCGCATTCTTGCATACCACGCGACGACGGATTTACGATCGCGGTCGGATGAGGTCGCGTGGTGTTCATCGTTTGTGAATTGGTGTTTGAAACAATGTGGAATTCGCGGCACGAATTCGGCGGGAGCGGCGAGCTGGAAGAAATGGGGCAAAGCGACGGCGGCACGTTATGGCGCCATTGCAGTGATCTTCAATCCGGCCATGGCGCGGTCGAGTTTGACGGCGACGGGAAACCATGTGGGATTTCTCGTCGAAGAAACGAAGACGCACTACGTGCTTTTGGGTGGGAATCAGAGCAATTCGGTCAAGGTGTCGCGTTATCCCAAGGCCAAATGGACGTTGCTCGCGCTCCGTTGGCCGGCGAATTGAATCGGCCCGGGATCAATTGAATTGGCCGCTCGTCCCGTCGTGGGCCGAGGCGCTGTCGATACATTTCTTCAGATCATCGGATTCGTCTTGGCATTTGTCGTTGCCCATATCGTCGCGTGTGGAAAAACGCGACTCTTTGGTATCGCAAACGCCGCGCTCTTCGAAGCAAGTGGAGTATGCGTCCCATTGCGTGCTGCAATCGTAGGTCGCGGCGATGTCCTCGGCCGTCCCCAGTTGATTGCAGGCTTCGATCTTCGCTTGATCATTGCAATGTTCGCAATCGCAGATGATTTCGCATACCGCAGCGGCGCGTGAGCATCCCGTGGCCCATGACGCAGCTCCGAACAATAAGAACGCACCGGCAAGAATGGATCGTTTCATCATGGGCCTCCTCAATCACACCGCGAATACGCGTTTACTTCCACTTCGCAAACATTCCCATTGCCGTTGTCGACTTCATAACGCTTGCATTCGCCGTTGATGCAGGCGCTGCCATTGCAATCACCGTTGTTGGCACAGGCTCCGCCTGTAGTGCAGTCCAATTTCGGCATGAGGCACTCGATGAGCAGATCGTATTCCTCGCCGCAGCCGATGTCATAAGCATTGTCGCGCGTGCCGTCATAAGAGACCACGCAGGCATCGATGTCGGCATCATTGCCGCCGAGACAGTTTTCTTGATCCTCGCACATCGCTCGAATGTCCGGTCCACAACCCGGCGCAAACATGGCGCATACGAGCAGTCCTAGGAAAAGCGAATATCTACTCATACAGGGGTTCCTCACTTGCAGCATAAACGCATTCGGCGACCCGGTGCAAGGAATACATTGAACGTCGTTCGGGGGGCGAGTACCTTGCGCGTCATCGAATCATGGGCCCGAGAACTCCCAACGCGGAAAGCATTGCCATCGCCGTCACGGCCGACGTGTTTGTCTTGGAAAACGCGTTGACGATGACGGCCGTGCGCGCATCGGGGCCCGGTGGTCAAAACGTCAACAAAGTCGCGTCGAAAGTGGATATTCGTCTGAACGTGGCGGGCATTGTGGGCCTCGATGAAGACGCGCGACAACGCCTGATGCACAAAGCCGCCGCGCGGATCGACGCGGAGGGAAACGTGCGCGTTACCAGCCAGAAAACGCGGGACCAGGCGAAAAACATTTTGGACGCGTACGAAAAGATCCGGGTGCTCATCGCGGCCGCGTTGGTCGTACCGAAGCCTCGAAAGCCCACGCGTCCCACGAAACGCGCCGTCGAAAAACGGCTCGATCAAAAGAAGCAGACGGGAGAGCGGAAAAAGCACCGCGCTCGTCGTCACCACGACGAATCTCTTTGATCGGCCCAAAAACCTCGGGTAGCGTGGCGACTTCGGATGTCCGCGACGCACAATGATCCTTTTGCCTGGGTGGGACAAACCATCGATGGTAAGTTTCGTGTCGAGGAAGTCGTTGGCGAAGGGGGTTTTGGCGTCGTTTATCGCGCTCAACACCTTGGCCTCGGCGAGTCGGTTGCGGTCAAGTGTTTGAAGATCCCGCCGGCGTTGTCCCCGGAAGAACGGGACAAATTCCACCAGAGTTTCCTCGAAGAAGGCCGCATATTGCGCCGTTTGTCTCGAACAACGGCCGCCGTCGTCCAAGCGCTCGATGTGGGCGCGGCATTCGCACCCAATGGCGCATGGGCACCTTATCTCGTATTGGAATGGCTGCGCGGAGAATGCCTCGAGGATCACCTCGTCAAGTTGCGTCAGAATGGTCCCGGGAAAATGCCGCTCGCCGACGCGGTCGCGTTGCTCGAACCTGCCGCATTGGCGATCGCGGCCGCGCATGACGAAGGTGTCGCGCATCGGGACATCAAGCCCGCCAATTTTTATACGACCGACGTCGACGGCGTGTTGACGATGAAGGTCTTGGATTTCGGGATTGCGAAGGTCATCGCCGACAACGCGTCCATTACTCGAGCGTTCGAACAGACCGGAAAAGCGCCGTCGATGTTCACGCCGTTTTATGGGGCGCCGGAACAATTCAATCGTCGATTTGGAGCAACCGGGCCGTGGACCGATGTCTTCGCCTTGGCGCTCGTGCTCGTCGAAATGGTTTCCGGACAAAGTCCGCTCGAAGGCGACGATGTGACGCAATTGTACATTGCCGCAACGGATATCACGATTCGTCCGACGCCGCGCACGCGGGGCGTCCGCACGAGTCAGGCGGTCGAAGATGTATTTCAAAAAGCGCTCGCCGTGGAGCCTCGAGCGAGATACACATCGGCGCGAACGTTTTGGGATGAATTGAAGGGAGCGCTGGCGCAGCCGATTGAAGAAGCGCAGGACGATACTGTTC
>CAYSYX010000227.1:0-14587 GCA_964435055.1 uncultured Polyangium sp.
CAGTGGCGCCGACGGGGACGCATCATACCCTTTTGCTCGTCACCGAAGGCGGGCTTCCCGACAGCGAAGAAGATTGCGGTCCCGTGCTTGGAACCAATATGATTTTTGCGTCGGGTCTCGGGACGCCGGATTTCCAACTTCCCGAAGGTGTCGCCATCAAGATTCCCGCCGGATCGCAGCTCTTGCTCAATTTGCATTTATTCAATACCGGATCGCAGACGCTCGAAGGGGTGTCCGGGACCATGGTCAAAACGACCGCTGCGGCCGATGTAAAACACGAAGCGGAAATGATTCTCGGCGGTCCGACGGATATTCAGATTCCGCCGAATGGCAGTCAAACCGTCGAAGGATCGTGCATTTTCCCCGGAGATACCACCGTCTTCAGCGTCTGGGCCCACATGCACAAATACGGCACGAACATGAAAATCACGCACGTGGGTGCGTCCGGGAACAAGGTTTTGCATGACGGACCGTACAGCTTCGAGGAGCAAATCAATTACTTGATCGACCCTCTGCCCGTGAAGGCCGGCGAGGAAATGCTCATTGAATGCCAATACCAAAACACGACATCGCAAACGGTCTACTTCGGCGACAGCTCCAATGCCGAAATGTGTTTTGCGGGCTTCTACCGCTATCCCAAATTGGGCAAAGGCTGTTTCTGACAAAAGCGCACCTCCGGGTTGATTCTCGTTGCCCCGGCGTCCGCACTCGTGTTATGCCCGTTCGTGATGGGGCGCGTGATGACACGTCAGGTCTTTGGGTTCGGCGTTTTGGCTTTTGCCGCCGTCGCGGGGGCGTGCACGCATGGAGCGTCGACCGAAAACACCGAAGTTCCCACTCGAGTTTCCGTTCCGAAAGACGAACCGCCGTCACCCATTTCGTTGCAGGTGAAGACTCCCACGTGGAGCGCCGCGTTTGCGCCGTCCGAGACGACGGTGCGTGGACATATCTCCGGCAAAAAGCTGGCCGACGTCGAAGAGTGCGAAGGTTGTCACCTCGATGTTGCCGCGGGATTTCAAACGAGCGCGCATACGTTGGCGACGTTCAACAATCCCATATACCGTGGTTCGGTAGACCGATTTCGATCCGACGTCGGCGAAAAACCCAGTCGTTTTTGCGGCGGGTGCCATGACATTTCGTTGCTCGTCGACGGCGCGATGGACACGAAAATCGAGCCCACGGATATGCGAGCGCATGCGGGGATCGGGTGCAAAACATGTCACGGAATCGTGGCCGTTCGCGTCGACGGTAATGCCAGTTATGAGCTTTCCGCCGAACCGCTTCCCGTGCCGGTACAGGGCAAACCGGAGACCGTTGCGATTCATAAAAAAGCCGCGGCGACGGATATTTTGCGCAGCAATGCGTTGTGCGTCTCGTGCCACCGAGCATTTCTTCACGAAGGTACGGGGAACGCCCATTTCTTGATTGGTCAAGACGACGTCACGCCTTGGCAACAATCCGCTTATGCGGGATCGACGGCGCATCTGCTCGACGAAGAGATCCCTCGACAGGATTGTCGCGGCTGCCACATGCCCAAAGAAGTCGCGGAACGAAATGACCCCGGGGCGAAAGATGGGAAAATTGCCTCGCACAGGTTCGTCGGGGCACATACGTGGCTGGCGGCGATGCGTGGCGACGAAAAGACCATGGCCCTCGTGCAAAAAATGCTCAAAGGGTCGGTATCCATCGACATCGCCGCAATCGTCGGGGAAGGGGGAAAGCGTTTCTTACCGGCCGACGGAGCCGCGATCAAAGCCGGAGAACACATCGTCGTGGATGTGGCTTTGCGGAATGAAAGCGTCGGTCATCGTTTTCCGGGCGGCGTGATGGATGCGCAAGATGCGTGGATCGAAGTCGAAATTCACGATGCGAAAGGTCGATTGATCGCCGAAGCGGGCCTCGATCACGGACGAACGGGCGACGATCCGACAGCACATCGTTTGCGGGCCTTGCAATTGGGAGAAGACGGCACGCCGCGTCTGGAACGACAAACAGAACAATTCCGCACGGCCGTCTTTAATCACACGTTGCCTCCGCGGGCGGCGCAAGTCGTCGAATATGCGCTCGACGTTCCGGCCAATGTGGTGTTTCCGTTGCAGGTCATCGCGCGCTTGAATCACCGCACACGTAATCTTCCCGTGCAAAAGGTGGCGTGCGAAGCGACGCGAAATGCGCGCGGGGCCGCATTTCAAAAAGCCGGCATCAAGCTCGATGCGTGCGCGCCGCAGCCCATTACGCTGATCGCCGAAGCCGAATCGTGGATCGGTCCGGGCGACGCCCCGAGTCATTCGGACAAACCGCGCAAACCCGCTTGGCGGCGCTTGTACGATCATGGCTTGGGGTTCGTCGGGGCATTGCAAGAACGTCGTGATGAAGCGGGGCCGAGTTTTGCGGCGGCATTGGCGACGCTCGAAGGTTCCTCCGATCCTCGTCCCAAAGCCGTGGTCATGGGCGCTTTGGCCATGCTCGCGGGGCGTCAAGGACGCGTGGATGAAGCCTTGAAATGGGTCGACGCGATAGCAAAGATCCTGCCCGATCATCCGGCCATTTCGTATTTGCGAGGCGAAGCATTGTCGCAAGTCTGGCGTTTTGACCAATCCGCCGTGCCCCTCGCCGAAGCTGCGGAAAAAACGCCCGGCGATGACGCCGTTTGGGTCATGCTGGCGACGGCCAGGGCCAGCGCCGGAGATTCTCGCGGGGCGCTCGAAGCCGTTCGTCGGGGCCTCGAGGTTCAACCGCGCGATCACGATTTGCTCCGCATTCAAGCCTTGTCGCTCGGCGCATTGCACGCACCCGAAAAAGAAACGTCGCTCGCGTGGGATGAATGGCAAAAGGTTCGTCCCGCCGATATCATTCCCAGCATCAAAGCGAAGTGCAGCAAAAACGTTCCGGGTTGTGCGCTCGAACGAAGTCCCGTGCACATTCATTCCATGCGTATGAAATGATTCGTGTGGAGGGGAAGGGGAAGGGGAAGATGAACGAGCCATTTCCATCGATGCTCGGGCGATCGGCGACGTTGCTGATCGCGGCTCTTTTGGCGTTCGGTTGCACGCACTCATCGGACAAACCGAAAACGTCTGCGGATGTTGCGCCGCGGGAACTCGGGTTATCCGTCGGTGCTCGCAGCAATGGTTCGGTCACTCAATTTTTCGTCGCTCCGATGGATAAACACGGAATCGTTCCGATTGGATCGACCGATAAGCTGTTCATTGCCGAAGCTGGGGGACGAGAAATACAATTCGGTATTGATTCGGGACGACAATGGGTCGTCCAAGTCGCCACGAAGGCAGAGGCGTTTCAGCTCATTCTGCTGCATGATTCAAAGCGTTTCGTAAACACCGTGCAATTGCCCATGTCATTTTCTCTTCGAGCTCACTTCGAGGTCAATGGCAACGAAGAGGGGATCCGTGTCGATTGGACGTCGTCGGCCGTGCCTGCGGAAATGCAGCTATTGGCCGAGGCAGGACCGAGGCGTTACGAGACGAAGTCCGCGGAGAGCGGGACTGAGGCGGCGGGTTTGGCGAGCTTTCCGCTGCGGTTGCTCGAGCGGCCCCTGAATGCGTATGGGTCGGTCGGTGACTCGAATGATTTCATCGTCACGGCGACGCGTCACGGGGGCAAAATCACGCTTGATCCTGCATTGGCCAATTATCCAAGCGCGGAGCGTCTCGAGCAAATTCGAACCGTGATTGTCATGCCGCCGGAACCGCGATTGCCGTCACGGCCGGCCATCGCCGTGGAGCCGCCCCCGTGAAAAATGCGAAATTAATTCAACTATTGGCGATGATCATGGCTTCGTCCACGATGGGCGCGCGAGGCCTGGCCTGCATAGGTGATTGCAGCGATCGCACGGATCATCAGGTCATCCCCTTGTTACCGGCTGCCAGCGGCGACAATGGTGGCCCGGTGCCTTCGGATTCGACTGCGGCTGCCTGTGCAAAGTATTGCCCGCACTCCGACAGTTGCAAAGCCACAACGATTGGGCAGCCGGACGGCACGGGCATTCCGGCGATCGAGTGTGAATCGCATTATACATGCGGTGCCGGTCGACGCCCGGTAGGTTTGGCGGAGTTGAACATCGGTGCGCCGTCGACCATGCAGCAATGGTTCGCCCAGACCGCACATTTGGAAGCGGCCTCCGTGGATGCATTTCGTCTTTTGCGTCGGGATCTTCGCGCGCACGGCGCTCCTCGGGCGCTTTTGCGGCAAGCGTCGCGCGCGGCGCGTGAAGAAAGACGTCACGCTCGGCGCATGCGGGCTTTGGCGAAACGGGCAAAGGTCAATTCTCCGGTGCCCGTCGTTGTTCCCACGCCGGTGCCGTCGTTTGAAGAATTGGTTTGTCATAACGCCATCGAAGGCGGCATTCGGGAATCGTTCGGCGCGCTCGTAGCTCTGTACCAAGCGCACCATGCGCAGGATCGTGAAGTCGCGGCGGCGATGAAAAAAATCGCCCGCGAAGAAGCAAATCATGCCGCATTGTCGTGGCGCATTTCCGAGTGGGCTCGTCCCCGCCTGACCTCCGAAGCGAAGCAACGCGTGGATATGCAAACGCAGGCTGCGGCTCACGCATTGCTGCGCGATGCCGAATCGGCTGTCGATATCGAAACTCGTCGCATTTTGGGATTGCCGGATGCTTGTACGTCCTTCATTCTCGCCAAAAAGCTCCTCGCGCACAGCGTCTAATCGCGAAGCGGCGCAATGCTGGGGGCATCGCGGATCGAGGGAATGAACGATCGACTAATTCGTCGATGCGGAGGGACATTTCGGCAGCATGACAATGAATTTGGTCCCATCGTGATTGCTGCTCATCAAATCAATCGTTCCGCCGTGTGCTTCCACGATTTGACGACAAATATAGAGCCCGAGACCAAGACCACCGTAATGGCGATTGGAAACGGCCCGTTCGAAGCGGCCGAAAATGCGTTGCTGTTGGTCCGACGGAATGCCGATACCTTGATCTTCGACGCTCAAGAATGCCGCGTCTCCCGATGACCAGACCCGTAAACCGATGGGTTTGCCCGAACCATACTTGATGGCATTCGTCAGCAAATTGGTGCAAACCTGACCGATACGCGTTCGGTCCCACATCCCTCGCGCCGGACCGGCCACATCAATCGACACCGTGGAACCGGCTCGCATGGCTTCTTCGCGTAATGCATTGACCGTTTCATTCGCGATGACCGCCAAGTCCGTATCCTCGATGGTTAAATCGGGCCGTCCGCCGTCGAATCGCGATACATCCAGCAATCGATCGATCAAGTACGACAAATGTTTACTTTGCCGATCGGTGGTCAACAGCATTCGTTCGAGCAGCGCGGGCGACAAACGGGCCAATGATTCTTGCCGCAAATGGCGCAGGAGCACTTCGATGCCGAGGCGCAATGACGTACACGGAGTACGCAATTCGTGCGAAGCAATGGACAGAAATTCATTGCGGGCGACGATCGCGTTCTGGGCCTGTTGATAAAGCTGCGCGTTGGCGAGCGCCAAACCGGCATGCAAAGCGAGGTTTTCGGCCGGCGCCAAATCACTCGATGAAAGCGGTGGAGATTCGGGTTTTCGTCCCAGCGCAAGCGCTCCGAGAAGACGTCCGTGCACGACCAGAGGCACAGCGAGGAAAGACCCGACGCCCAAGGATTCCACGAATGGCAAGTCCGCCGGGTTTGTCGAGCCAATGATGGCCAAACGGTCGGTGTCCGACGCGTCCGCAAGCGATTCGATCAAAATGGGTTTGCCCGTGAGCAGCACAGTGCCCAGGCCCCGAGTCACCGCGGGCTCGAAAAATATTTCTTTGGGCATTGCGGATCGCGGCGCGAGGGACGCCATGTTTATGCGTCCGTCATCATGTTTCGTCCATAGTGCACACCAATCCCCCGCAAACGGCACACAAGCGTGAACGAGGCGCGCCGACATATCCTTGTAATCCAGCGTTTCCGCCAGAATTCGGCTCGTCCGGGCCAAGAACGACGATTGCCGTTCGGCTCGTTCCGCAACCGCCCGCGCCAATTGCTCCTTCTCGAGCAACCGGTCGCGTTCTTCCTCGGCGATTTTTCGCTCCGTGATATCGCGGCCCAGGATTAACAGCCCTTTTCGACTCCCTTCACTGAAAAAATGGGTAATCTTGAGTACGTCATACGTTCGAAGCACTCCATCCGGCGTGGGAATTCGTTCCTCATTTCGTGATAATCCGCCGCGACTCCACGCGGCGGCGTCCGTTTCCCCGCAATAATGCAAGGCATCGTGGTAAAACGGTGAAAGTTCCGCGAGCTCGTGGTCCGTTTTTCCGCGATAATCTATGTTTTCAAGCTGAAACAATTCAAGGCCGGCGTGGTTGACTTCGAGCCATCGACCACTTCCATCCTTCATGAAAATGGGATCCGGCGACGCTTCAATCAGCGTGCGCAAGCGTTCTTCAGGGCTGACGGCAGTCGGGTGCGTAGTGTCGTTGTTTTGTGAGGTCATCGCGATTCGATAGACCGTATCTAATCGACGACGGACGACCGTCAATTCGAACGTGCCGCTGAGCTCTCCCGGCGGTACAGCCACCAAGAACCGACGTGATCGATGGGCACGATCGTGGGATCCGGGCGAAACAAATGGGCCGGTGACGTCGGGTTGCGCACGAGAAACCAATCAAAAAAGCGGCCGTTCTCGAGCACGCGGAAGCGTTGCGGCGTCCATTCCCAACGCAATGGCACCGCCGGTGGAATCACCGCTCCGGGTTTTTTCGGTTCGTGATACGTGAGCGGCGAGCCGCCAAAAGTCGAAAAATGAAAGCTGAGCCAACCACCTTTCTCCGCTTGCACGTACGCCGGCAAGTGAATGAAAGGTGTGTTTTTCTTTTTCGTCCCGCCGTGATCGAAGACCAAATACATGAGTTTCGGGCCGACGGGGATCTTCTGCGTGATTTGATGGAAATCTTCCGTGACCCGATTGAATTCGCGATAATTCTCGACGACGGCCGACGTGAGCCGTAGCGGTGCATAAGCCAGCATGAGCACGGCTGCAATACGCACCACCGATATTCGCGGCAAGTCCGGCAGAAATCCCAAAGCCAAGAGCGCCGTCGCGACACTTTCGCGTGGATAAATGTACCACCAAAGCCCGGCCGACATCGGGAGCTTCATGAACAACAAGAAAAAAGCTCCGGCACAACCGAGCACAACCAAGGTCACTCCGCCAAACCAATACCAATCCCGTTTCGTTTGGCGTTCCCATCGGCTGTCGAGCAGCGCGACGAAACAAAGCACGAACGCCACCCCGCCCAGGATTTTGAAAGCTTCGAGCAGGCCGGCCGCTTCTTGCGGATCATTAAAACCGCCTTCTTTCAGATAATTCGGTAATTCACGTAATCGTGCCAAATCGAATTTCTCGAGCTGCATCTGTGACCGCAAAAGAGCCGGTCGGGCACGCAGCCACATCAAAAATAGAACTCCCGGTACGATCAAGGGCGGTAGTACCGGCCAAACTCGACGCGTGGCCGGATACATGACGGCCGTCGTTCCCACGACCGCGAGCAACGCAAAGGGAAATCGGAAAATATGCGTGAAGAAAAGCAAGACGAGGACCGCGGAGAGCTGGATCTGTCGGGTTGACGATGGTTTGTCGAGCACGCGAAGGGTCAGACCCACCGCGGCGCAAAAAAGTCCCAACGCCCCCACGTAATTCAGAAATCCCCAATGCGTCAAAAAGTTCCACACGAGCGGCAGCCCGGCCAAACCCAAAAGCGGGCTCTTCTTCATGCCGTGGAACATCAACCCGAGCCCCAATGGGAGCGTCGCCAGCATGATCGCCGCCGCCATTTTCGCGGCGATCCACGATGGAACCACGAGCATGAACAACGCACCCAGCACGTACGTGGACATGTAAGGCACGCCGATCGGCGTGATCTCGAATTGCTCGCGCAGGTGGTAATCGGTGTCCCAGTAATGCCGCAAAATCCCTGTGTTTGCCGCGTGAAACGGCAAATCCGTCATGGGCGCGTAACGCGTCACCGTGAAGGGATACGCCACGACGTACACACACGCCGCGAGCCCGACGAGCACGAGAAACGCATCGCTGGGATTGCGCCTCGCCGCGCGTTTGAGCCGATCGAAAACAACCACGCGGCCAACCTACCACGCTTTCGTCGAGGTGCAGATCGGTCGACGTCGCCGCTCCATCTTGATCCTCCACATCGCCAAACCTTGGGCTACCCTCTCGCGTCGAATGCCCCCGCCTTCGCCCTGGCGTTTGTCTCGAGGCACCGACGGTTTGCCCAGGACAAACGCTTTCGAAACTCGCGCAGCTCATATCGTGACCATCGCGGCCACGGTGTGGATGGCGCTCGTCGCGTCGTGGGAAATGTTGGGTCCCGTGCTTGCGGGGCATTGGGCCGCTGCGGCGAGCATGGGCATCATTGCGGAGAACATGTTGCGCTGGGGCATCGTCGGCCCCGTATGGGAATACACCGCCGCCAAACCCGGTCCCGAGATGTTTTATTGTCATCACCCGTGGGGGATCTTCTGGGTGACGACGCTCTTCATGAAGGTGTTTGGTCGACACGACGTCGTGTGTCGTCTCCCCGCGATTGTCCTGTCCACACTCACGCCGCCCTTGCTTTACGCCATCGGTCGATCGATTTGGCGGCCCGCATCAGGTGCGGCGGCGGCGCTTGGGTTTGTCGTTCTGCCCATCACGCTCGCCTTTGCGAACTTCAACGTGCTCGAAGTTCCCCTCATGTTCTGGTCGCTGCTGGCCATTTGGGGAGCGCTGCGTTTGTCGCAAACGAACCGCCGCAGGTACCTCGTCGCCGGCGCCGTCGGGCTCGTCATGGCGCTGCATACGGATTGGCCTGCGTATGTTTTGGCCGGTCAGCTCCTTGGTTTCTGGCTCTTTCGCGGGTATCTCGGAGGGCGGCCCGCGTTTGGCCCGGTACACGAACGACGATTCGCCGAAAACTGGATCCTCTGGGCGACCTTGTCCGTCCTCACGGGGCTGTTTTACCTGGCCGTGTTTCAACGCGTGGGGAAACTGGGCGATCTTTTGAACACATACGGGTCTCGTTCGTCCGGGAACAATTTGCCGCTCGCCGCGGTCTTGGCGTCACGGCGGTACTGGATCGAATTGTCCTTCACCCCGATCGCCATCGCGCTGGGCAAAGCGGCTGCGGTCGTGAGTCTCTTGCGCCTCGTGTTGTTGCGCAACGAAGCCGAGATCTACCCGCTTGCTTACTTGGGCATGGCCGTCTTTCAGTACGTCGTGTTCAAACAAGGCGCCGACATCCCTGTCTTTTGGCCTCAAACGTTCGGGGCCTACTTTGCTTTGGCGATGGGAGCTTTGGCCGCCACGACCGCGTCTTGTTTCGAGTCCGTGCGAGCGATGGTGCGTCGGCATCGGGGATTGTCTTGCGAAACCTCGTGGGAGAAAAGCGGCGTCGCGGCGCTCGTCTTCTTTGCTCCGGCCCTGCTCGCGATCCTGCGCGACGGCGCTCCCGCGGTCGCGTACGCGCGGCGTACCGGAGGTCGCTTCAACGAGAAGGGTTTGCCCATCGCTTCCGATGGCGACAAAATCGCGTTTATTCAGCACATCATGAAGAGTTTGTCCGCGGACGCGACCGTCGACTTGCACGAGAGCATGCACGCCAGTTGGTCGCATACGTGGGCTCTGGGCGGGCATCTCGTTCAGGTCTTCGTTCCGGTTCCCACGCCTTCGCCGAGTGGCAAAGACAAACCGTTCTTGCTGAACAGTCGCTTCACGCCGGAAGACCAATTGGCGGCGCTTTCCGCCAAGTTTCACGTCACGACCGTCGGCCAGTTCTGGCACATCGATCCGCGACGACCGCCGGCGCCGCTGGATGCGTTTTCCTTTGCGGAACGAGAACCGTCGTTGCTCGAATGGGCGTTTGTCTCGGCCACGGAACCCGTACGCACGGTCGAGCCGGATCCTTGGGCGACTTGGGAATTGCGCACGCATTGGAAACAAATCGCCGTCGTTCCCGATGCTTCGCCGACGACGTTCGAACAATTGCGCATCGCTCACAACATCGCTGTGGAACAAGGCGATGGGGCTCGCGCATTGGCACTCTTCACCACCTTGAGAAAGCAGCTTCGACCCATCGATGCGTCGTTTGATGCGGGGTTTGGGGCGCAGAGCGCCGAAGGCGGCTCGAAGCCCCAAATGTTCAACCAGGGCGTCGAGATCGTTGGCGTACGAATGATCGACGGCGTGCATCCCCGGCTCGACATCGTGTTCCGTTCGTCCGGGCCGATGCCCGCGGGCTCGGCCATGGTCGTTCGATCGCGCGTGGCCGAGCGGGCGCGTTTGTCATTGACGATGGCGGATCCGACCGTACGCGAAGTGGGACAACCTCTGGCCATCCCGCCCGCGCGTTTTCGCAAAGGTTTCTTGTACGTAAATCCCGTCTCGATCGTGAAGCGTCCCGGCCGCGAGATTTACCAGGTGTCATGGAATGGTCGTGGGCGACAGCCGGTTCGTGTTGCGGGCACGCAAGCGACGACCGTGGACGTCCTCGAATTACAATGAGCAGAACGGAGGGGAAGTTGGACAAACCTGTTTTGGATCCGGATTTTGCATGGCGATTTGCTCGGGAATGGATCGCGGCTTGGAATGCCGGCGATCTCGAGCGAATTTTTCGCCATTACGCTGATGATTTCGAATTTTCGTCGCCCTACATCGTCGAGCGTGGGTTTTCTCCTTCGGGGGTCCTTCGGGGCAAAGACGCGATTCGTCCGTATTGGTCGGCCGGTCTCGCGGCAAAGCCTCAGCTGCATTTCGACCTCGTCGCCGTATTCGCGGGCGTGAACACCATATCGATTTCCTATTCGAGCCGTGGTCGGAAGCCGGCGTGCGAGACGTTTCTATTCGACGAACGTGGACTGGTCATTCGATCGATGGCGACGCACGCGGTGGTCATTCCGCCGGACGAGCATTCGTGAATTTCGACGCGAGCGGGAAGGTGAGGGGAGCGCACTGATTTTGCTGTGCCGTCGCGGGATTTGGCGTAACGTTGCAACATGACGCGGAAGCTCGACCTCGCCCCGAACGCACGGATTACATTCCTCACCGGTGCCGGTATTTCCGTGGCCTCGGGAATTCAGGCATATCGCGGCCCGAATGGGTTATGGAACGACGTCGACGTGGAAACATGGGCGACAGCGGCGGCGATTGCGCGTGACCCTGCGGGATGTTTTCGAGCGCATCGGGGATTTGCGGCGCATGTTGCCAGGGCCAAACCGAATGCCGCGCATCGGGCCATAGCGGAGTTTGCTCGACGGCATACTTCGGGGCGCGTCGTGGTCATCACGCAAAATGTGGATGGATTGCATCAGCAGGCGGGGAGCGAAAACGTCATCGAGATTCACGGCTCGCTTTTTCGCTTGCGTTGTCCGGATGAATCCTGCGGTGTGAAAATGACGTTCGACAAACCCGGCGACGCTTCGGACGAAGCGCCGGTTTGTCCGACCTGCGGGAAGTCCATGCGGTACGATATCGTTCTTTTTGACGAATATCTTGATCCCATGTACGAGCGATCCGTCAAAGACGCACTCCGAAATTGTGATTTGTTCATTGCGGTGGGCACGAGCGGTGTCGTTTATCCGGCGGCTGCGTACGTGCGGGAAGCGGATTACGCCGGAGCCAAGACGATGTTCGTGAACATAGAACGGCCGGTTCCGGCGAATCCGTATTTTGACGAGGTAATCGAGGGAAAAGCGGAAGAGGTATTACCCGTTTTGCTCGGTGTGCAGAATGATTGACTCAACGAACGGGGGGGTTCGTCGGCGGGATGATCGAATGCGTTTTACGGCGAATCAGTAGCGGTCGTACGCGTCGCAATCGTCGTCGTCGTAGTAGTCTTCGTCATCGTAATCATCGTCGCCATAGTCGGGACCGTAGTCGGGACCGTAGTCGTCACCGTATCCGGGTCCGTTGTTTTGCTCGACGATGATATTGATGTCCGGTTGTCCATATCCACCATATCCGCCGTAGCCATAGCCGCCATAACCATATCCGCCATAGCCGTAGTCATCCTCGAAATCCTCGAAATGATCATAGAATCCGCCGTACCCGTACCCGCCATGGAAATGTCCGAGTCCGGGATTGCCGAATCGACGTCCAAGGGCGAGTCCTCGACCCGGTCCAAAGTTACGGAACCCGCCGCGTCGGAACCCGCCGTGACCGGTCGTCAAAGCTTCGCTCGATTCAGCGGTATTGTCCGCGGTCATCGCTTGTTCGTCGACGGGTTCTTCGACCGTCGTTGCACATCCGGTTCCCGTCGACACGGTCACCAAACCGAGACCAAGCATCATCGCGAACTTATGAAACTGCGACATAGATTGTATTCCCCTTTTTTTCGTTGGAGTTTCCAACGCAATCGGACCTGCGTTGTTCCGCGTGTCCGACCGTGCATCCTATCTTCGGCGCCCAGCCTCGTTCGTCGACCCCCCGGCGCGTGAATGCATCAAATATTGGTTGCCCGCCCCGGGCATCCTCGAATCTCTTTATGGGGCATGTTTGTCGCGGATAAGAGCACGTTCCGGGCGGCGTGCGAAGGCGCGTTTGCAGCATTGCGGAATTGTGCTCGCGCTTGAATCTTATTTCGACCGCCTCGTCCGAGATGCGCTTCAAGCTTGCACGTTCGGTGAAAACAGCCTATCTCTGTGAGACGAAGCGAATCGAAACCTTATCCGGAAAACCAGGAGAACCATCATGCGTAACCTATTTGCCCCCGTTCTTGCCGCAGCTCTTTCCACAGCGTTCTTGGGCTTTGCCGCCCCCGCGCGAGCCGGTATTGTCGATTCGTGCGGTCTCATCGAGATCAACGCCGACACGAAATGCGAAATGCGCGTCGAAGGTGGGTGCACGACTTCTTGCACGCCCATCAACTTCACCGCGGAATGTTCAGCCCAATTGTACGTCGATTGCAACGGCGGGTGTAATGCCACGATCGACGCTCAGTGCACCGCGACGTGCGGCGCGACGTGTTCCGCCGAATGCATGATCGACCCCGCCAAATTCGACTGCGCGGCTTCATGCAAAGCCGACTGTTCGGGAAGCTGTGATGCTCGATGCGCCGGCGCCGCGGATACCAATCGTTGTCGTTCGTCCTGCCAATCGACGTGCGACGGCGAGTGCAACGCCCGATGCGAGGTGACTCCGCCGAGCGCCGATTGCCAAGCGAAGTGCGATGCGTCCTGCTCGGGCTCGTGCGACGCCGACGTCAACATGCAATGCCAAATCGATTGCCAAAACAAGAGCTTCGTGGATTGTGAAACCAAGCTCGAAGGCGGCTGCAAGACCGCGTGTTCGAAGCCCGACGGCGCGTTGTTCTGCGACGGCCAATATGTCGAAGTCGGGGACAAACTCGACGCGTGCGTGGCGGCGCTGGAGGAAGCGTTCCAAATCAAAGTCACCGGGTATGCTTACGGCGACGCTCAATGCAGCGGCAATTCGTGCACCGCCGAGGCTGGAGCGGGATGCTCCTGCGCGCACGTCGCCGCCGGAGGCGCGCACGAATCGACCAGCACCGCGAGACGTTCGCGGCATTCGGTCTCGCCGTCAGCCGCCGCAAAAAGCAAAGCGCGTGATATCGTTCACGCCTGATTTCACCCCACCTCGTAAAAATACCCCGCCTCATCCATTGCGCATGCATTGACTACGTTCTCGCGGTAGGATGCGCCCTCCCGTGTCCGAACCCATCGCCGAGACGCCCCTTGCTCCACCTTCCGTGGTTGCGCCCGAGCAGCGTAATCTGGCATTTGCGGCCATTCTCTCCGCATTGTTGCTTACGGCCATCGATCAAAATATCGTGGGAAACGTGCTTCCGCGCATTGTCCGCGAGCTTGGGCAGGTGCACCTCTACGCGTGGGTCATTTCCGGTTATTTGTTGACATCGACCATTGCGGTGCCCATTGCCGGCAAACTCGGGGATCTGCATGGGCGTAAAATCGTGCTTCTCGGAGGCATTACCGTTTTGTCGCTCGGTGGTCTTCTCGCCGCGCTCGCCGATTCGATGGAGGCCATAGTCGCCATGCGAGCTTTGCAGGGAATCGGTGCGGGGTTTTTACAAGCCGGCGCGTTCGCCGCCATTGGTGATTTATTGGCTCCTTCCGAACGCGGACGCTACACGGGCCTTTTTAGCGCTGCGTACGCATTTGCTTCGATGGTCGGGCCGCTCCTCGGCGGGCTCATTGCGGATCGGCTGGGCTGGCGCTGGGTTTTTCTTTTGGATCTGCCGCTCGGAATTTTCGCTTCTTGGGCCATTCTTCGAGGTTTGACCGTGCATAGGTCGCGCTCGATGACGTCGACATTCGATTGGCGCGGCGCGTTCGCTTTCGTCGGCACCATCGTCCCGATGATGCTCGCATTTCCTTCGGGAAAAGCGGCAACACCCGATACGTTGACCATCCTCCGTGTGCCGCTCCTGGTCTTCGCGGCGAGCATGTTCGGGCTTTTTCTTTTCCTTGAAAAACGCGCCGCCGAGCCGCTCGTGCCTTTGCATCTTTTCCGAAGGCCCGTATTTTCCGTGGCCATTGCCGTCGCGTTTTTGTCCGGCGGCGGTCTTTACGCCGCGGGTGGCTTCGTGCCG
>CAYSYX010000228.1:0-13804 GCA_964435055.1 uncultured Polyangium sp.
CGCCATGGGATCGCAGCCGTTTTTGCCCGCCCAAATCGCGATCGTCTCGGAAGCGCTGGGGTATCCCGCTCCGTCTTGCACTTCTCCATCGTACTTGACCGAAGTGTCGTTCGTCCCGTGGATTTGCAATACACCGATCGTCTCGCTCGGATTGCATTTCGTCGGATCGAGATACGTCGAGCCGGCCAAACTCGCCACGGCCGCGATGACATCGGGCTTGTCACATGCAAGCCGGTGCGACATGAATCCGCCGTTCGAGTGCCCCGTGAAAAAGACGCGTTTGGGGTCGACCGGATAATGCTCGCCGATCTCTTTCACGAGCCCCGTCAGATAAGCGACATCGTCGACCATCGTTCCGCCGAAATCACAACACACATCCGTGGCATTCCAAAATCGCTTCTTGTCCGCGCCGACCGTTCCATCCGGATGAGCATACAAGAACCCTCGTTTATCCGATTCGGGTTCGAGCTGAAAAACCAGTTCTTGGACGAACCCCGATGCGCCGAGCCCGTGAAGTAAAATCACCAGCGGCGCGGGTTTGTTTTTGTCGAAGCCCGGGGGCACGTGAACCGTGACCGGACGATCCCCGCCCACGACGAAGTCGAGCGTTTCTTCCGGAGGATCACCCGTCGTGCTTTGTGGTCCACCCGTTGAACTCGAAGAACAACCCGTGGTCAGGACGAACGTTGTGGATAGGACAGCCAAGGAGCGGTAAAAAGTGTGCATGCGGGCGAATGTATCGCATTTCGAGGCGTAGGAAAAGGCCTTCGCCGCCGGGCGACCTTCACGGCCATTCCGCATCGCGTTGCTCAAGGCGTTGCGACGTGTAAAACTATTTTCCCACGGGCGTGATGCGATTCGCTGTATCGATGCGCTTCACGAATGGAATCGAGCGGCAGAACCTTGTCGACGACCGGTCGGAGCAGGCCCAGATCGACCAAATACGCGATTCGATCGAGCATGATGCCGTCGCATCGTTTGATGACGTGCGTGAGCCGGACATTTTTCTTCAAGAGCGGCAGCGCATGCATTTTGACAAAAGCACCTGCGAGCGTGAACGTGCCCCAAAACGGGCCGTGAGATTCGACATGATGCGGCACGTTGATCGTAATGTTGACGATGCGTCCGCCGCGACGAACCATTTGCAGATTCGAAGCGAACGCCGGTTCGCCCAAAGAATCGAGAATGAGGTCCACGTTCGAGACCACATCTTCGACCCGCGTCTTCTTGTAATCGACCACCTCATCGGCGCCGAGGGATCTCACGAATTCCGCATTACGTTCGGAGCAGGTCGTAATGACGCGTGCGCCCAAGTATTTGGCGATTTGAATGGCGATACTTCCCACCCCGCCCGCTCCCGCGTGAATGAGCACGGTTTGTCCGGGACACAGCAGCCCGGTTTCCGCGAGCGCTTGGTAGGCCGTGAGCGCCACGAGCGGCAGCGAGGCTGCTTCGTCGTGGTTCAGCGATTTGGGTTTCTTGGCGACTTCGGATTCGTCAATGCAGACTTCTTCCGCATACGTGCCCGGCCGACGGTGCGTCGGGGACGACCATACTTCATCGCCGACTCGAAAGCGTTTTACTTTGGGACCGATTTCGGTCACGACGCCGGACACGTCCAAGCCGAGAATCCAGGGCAATTTCAGAGGAATGATATTACGTTGCCCCCCGCTGCGAATTTTCCAATCCACCGGATTGACCGACGTCGCGCATACGCGAATACGCACGTCGTGGGCGCGTATTTGCGGGCGCGGGACGTCGTCGAGTTGCAAAACGGAGGCGTCGCCGTAGCGATGAATTCGAGCAGCTTTCATGGGTTCGGCCGATTGCGATGGGAGAAGAGTGGGGCGCAAAAGAGGACTTTACGTGATGTAAGCCCAAGATTGAAGGAAATTTGTCGAGTTTGGCGCGGTATGAATTGCCGCGAAATCCTCGCGCCGGTTCGGCTGCCAATGGGTTTCGCCGAAAAAACGTTTCTTTCATCCGCACGCCGAACACGTGTGCCCGTTCATGTCGCGATGCGTCGAAAACATTGCGTTGACGGTGCGAAATTCTTCTTGGCTGATCCCAAAATGGTGCTTTGCTTGACGTCCTCACGTTGCCCAGGGATCTTGCTGCCATGCCCCGCCGATTCAATACGGCCGGCCCGAACGATTCGGCTCGCCACACCACGATTTCTGCTCGTTCACGTCTTCCCGCCTTGTGGGATATCGTCGAGCAGGGCAATTATTTTGTGCTTCACGCACCTCGGCAGACGGGCAAAACCACGCTGCTTTTCGACTTGGCGGCCGAGATCAATCGGGAAAGGACGCATGTCGCCGCGGTTGTATCGCTCGAACCGGGCGCGGCATTTCCCGCCGTCGACGCCGCGGAGCTCGCGATGCTCGATTCGTGGCGTTATGACTTGGCCGCGTATTTGCCGTCGGACGTCGCTGTTCCGCGTTGGCCCGACGCGCCTCCCGGCAATCGTATTGGAGCGGCGCTTTCGGCGTTTGCCCAAGATTGCCCCCGGCCACTCGTCTTGTTCATGGATGGTCTCGATACGTTGTCGCGGGATGTGCGAATGTCCGTCATTCGTCAAATTCGCGCGGGTAAGCCAAGGCGTCCGCGGGGATTTCCGTGGGTCATTGGAATCGCGTCGTTGCGTGACCCTCGAGAACTCGACACGCCGTCTCAAGGGCCCACCAGCGCCGCCGTACCGACGAGCTCGATGACGCTCGAAGCCGAAGTGATCGCCTTGCCCCCGTTCACGCGGGAACACATCGGACAAATCTGTGAATCGCTTGCGGAACAGCTTGGACAACCGGTCCTCTCCACTGCGGTCGATCGCATATTCGAGCAAACGTGTGGTGTCCCTTTCCTCGTTTCTCAGCTTGCGCAGCGCATGCTCGAAATGTTCGAACAACGCAAAGGACCCGTCACCGCCGCGGATGTCGATCGCGCACGCGATGCGGTCCTCGATCGTCGGGGCGGCTTATTCGATGAAGTCGCCGATCGCATGCGGGATTCGCGATTCAAAACCCTGATCGAACAAGTTCCGCTGGGAACCGTGCGGGACCTGTCGTCGGAGGAAGCTCGCGCCGCCGTCGACCTCGGCGTCATTCGCGAAAGCTCGGACGGAACCGTCGAATACACAAATCCCTTGTGGCGCAGTTTCCTGTCCAAGTTTTTCGCGACCACCAAGTCCTCCATCTTTACCGTGGACAAACCGGCGTGGGTTCGTCCCGACGGACGCCTCGATCCCGAGAAGCTCCTCGAGACGTTCGTTGATTTTTGGAGGCGGCATGGGGATCAGGTGTTTGCCGGAGCGACGTACGGCGAGTTGTCGCCGCTGGTTCTCACGGCTTTTTTGAACGGAATCGTCAAGAAAGGCGGCCTCATCGAACGCGAATACGCGCTTGGACGGGGCCGCATGGACGTGTGCATTCGGCAGGGCGGATCCGCGGTGGCCTTGGTCGTGAAAGTGCGCCGGGATCGCGATGTCGATCCCGTGGTCGAAGGTCTGACGCAAGTGGACGATTCCCTTGGACGGCACGGAATTTGTGACGGTTGGCTCGTGATCTTCGATCGGCGCAAAGGATTGCCGCCCGTATCCCAACGCATTCGAACGTCCACCGAAGACAGCCCGGCGGGAAACAAGATCGTCGTCGTCCGTATCTGAAATTCGCTTCGTCGAAATCGTTGGTGCTCAAATCAATAGCCGCCGAAGCGTATTGAGAATCGTTTGATCTCCAATGAATGCCCGAAACGCGAAGAGCGCTGGATCTCGGGTATCTGCGAAAACCTCTACGCTCTGATTGCGCTTTTGGGGCTTCGAGTCGCCTGCGGCGCTTCGTGTCCCGACCCCAATTGATATTGACCTGACCGATATGTGCGTAGCGCATTTCCAGGTCGGACATTTTCCGGACATGCACGATGTTGGCGCTTGCTAGCTGCTGCAACGCGTCGTTACCCTGGATCTTCTTACGGAGGCGACGGCGATGAACAAGGGGCTGCGACGACGTTTGGATCTGAAAAAGACCTTATTTTTGCTTCCGAACATGATCACGTTGACGAGCATTTTCTGCGGTTTCGACAGCATCCGCACCTCGGCGACGGCGCAGAGCGAAACGGATTTTTATCGCGCTGCGTTGCTCATCGTTTTCGCAATGTTTTTCGACATGCTCGATGGACGCGTCGCTCGAGCGACGAAGACGCAGAGCGCGTTCGGCCTGCAAATCGATTCGCTTGCCGACGTCGTCTCGTTTGGCGTGGCACCATCGCTGCTCGTTTTTCAATGGCAGTTGCAGCGTCTCGGCACGACGGGACTCGTCGTTGCGTTCTTGTTCACCGCGGCCGGCGCGGTTCGTTTGGCGCGTTTCAACGTCCTCAGCATGGGTGACGGCGGCAAACCTTCCAAGCCGTCGAAGTACATCGTGGGTTTGCCCATTCCCGGTGCCGCGGGCGTCCTCGTGGCGATTGTCTTGGCAAACCATTCGGCCGGAGGGCTCATCGGTGGTCCCGAATATGCCGTCGTGATGCTCGGCGTGACGCTCGTGCTCTCCCTCTTCATGGTCTCGACGATTCGATTCCGTTCGTTCAAGGAAATTCGCTTCAACGCCATGACCGCGATGCTCGTCACCTTCATCGTCCTTTCGAGCGTCTTCGTCTCGGTCAAGATGCAGCCTGCGTTTGTCCTGCTCTGGCTCCTTGGTTGTTACCTCTTCTTGGGCATCGCCGAATCGCTTTGGCAATTGCCGAATCGTTTGCGTCAAGCCGCGCGTGATTCGGTCCCGCCCGCTGCGCCCACCGCCTGATCATCCGTTGAGGTTTCGCTTCCGTGGAGCTTGTTCGTCGCTTGCCGGTGCGGCTCGCGTGAAGAATCGATCGCTGCTCTTTGACCTTCTTCCAGAACGAGTAGACTCGGCCCTCCTCCATGAGAAACCGTGTGTTCTTTCCGCAGATCGCTCTCGATGAATGGCTGACGGAGGCGCGTGCCGAGTTGCGTAACGACGAACTGCTCGTCAAAGCTGAAGGCCGCAAATACCGCATCATCGAAGGCATTCGCGTGTTGCGGGAAGTCAGCGGCATGTCCGACGGCAACGAGCTCGTCGGCAAGGTGAAGTCCAAGGCATTTCTCGTGGAGCTCGGCGCGGAAATCCTCGAATCATCCATGATTCTCGGCGATAACGCCTACGACGTCGTTCCTGGATTCATTGGAGCTCCCACGGGATCTCTTCTCAACATGCCCGCTGTGACGTCGTCTCCGGCGCCACCCCCGGTGTCTTCCGACGAAGATCTGCTCGCGGCATTTTTGGCGACGAAGCTTTGAGCGCCTTCGAGTTTTCCTCTGACGTTCGCCCTGTCGCCGTCGTGCGGACGCGCTACCTTCACGGCCGATGACGCACGTACTTTCATGGGCCACGTTTTTCGTGGCGGCACTCCTGTACGGGGCGGCCGGCGTGCTGTTTTTCCTCGATGTAGCCCGGAGAAACCTGCGGCTCGCCTCCGATGCCCCCGAACGCTCCCTTGATCCACAGCGTTGGGCGCCGCGACTGTTGGGCGCGGCAGGCGTCGCTCACTTCGCGTACGTGACCTTCGCGAGCCTGGTGGCGCGAGTTTGTCCAGTAAACTCCGTCCATTTTTCGCTCTCTTTCGCGTCGATCCTCGCCGTCGTCGTCTACCTCGTCGCGCGGCGACGCGTGCGCATCGATGCCATCGGTATCCTCCTCGCCCCCTTCGGTTTGGCCACGATCCTCGGCACATTTTTCATCGGCGCACCGGTTCACGCGCATTCCTTGGGCACGCCATTCCTCGCGCTTCATGTCCTGGCCAACCTCGTTGGAACCGCCTTGTTTGTCCTCGCCGGAGGTTCGTCTCTCCTGTATTTGCTTCAAGATCGTAGAATCAAGCATAAGCATCCGCAGGGACGAGTTCGTCACTTGCCTCCGCTGGAAGTGCTCGACGAAGCGGGGCATCGATTCCTTGTTTCCGGATTTCCGCTTCTGACCCTCGGCATTCTCACCGGAACGATCTGGTCTCGACAGCTCGAAACGGGCACTCCGGACGAGATTCTGCGTTCGGTTCTCGGCTACGCGACGTGGTTTGTCTTTGCGACCGTGCTCGTTCTTCGCGCCGCCGCGGGATTTCGTGGACGACGCGCCGCGTATGGAACACTCGCGGGCTTGGTCTGCGTCGCCGCCGTGCTCGTCGTTTATCTTGTACGACCCGCCGTCATGCAGGTCGGAGGCTGATGGGCGTGATCGTCGTCGTCGGCCTTTCCCACAAGACAGCGCCCATCGCCATTCGAGAACGACTGGCCGTTGGTCGTGACGAACTTCCGCCGTTGCTGCATCGGATCGTGGCGACGGATGCGGTCAAAGAAGCCGTCATCTTGTCGACCTGCAATCGCGTCGAGATATTCGCCGCCCCGAACATCGGCGGATCACTCGAGAAAGCGCGGTCTTTCGTGACCTCGCAGCTCGTGGCGCTGGGCGGAGATGTCGCGCGACCGCATCTGCAAAGCAAAGAGGGGACGGACGCCATTCGCCATCTGTTTCGCGTGGCCTCGTCGCTCGATTCGCTCGTCGTGGGCGAACCGCAGATCCTCGGGCAGCTCAAGGACGCCATCGGGTACGCCCGGGAAGCGCGTACGCTTGGACAAACGCTGGGCAAAGCGATGTTGCGGGCCATTCGAGTCGGCAAACGCGTGCGGAGTGAAACGGCCATCGGGGCGGGGCAAGTTTCCGTGTCGAGCGTCTCGGTGGATCTCGCCCAAGAGATCTTTGGTGACTTGCGCGGTCGCAAAGCGGCGCTCGTCGGTGCGGGTGAGATGGCGGAAGCGGCGGCGCGTCTTTTGGCCAAAGCCGGAGCCAAGATTGTCGTGCTCAACCGCAGTCCTGCGCGGGCAAACGCATTGGCCCAGGACGTCGGGGGTGAACCTCGACCCATGACGGATCTCGAAAAAACGCTGACCGAAGTGGACATCGCGATCGCCTCGACCTCGAGTCCCACGCACGTGATCACGACGGACCTCGTCAAACGTGTTCGCAAAGCTCGTCGCGGACGAAGCTTGTTTCTCATCGACATCGCCGTGCCGCGTGACGTCGACCCGGCGGTGAACGAACTCGATGGTGTGTACTTGTACGACGTCGACGATCTCTCGCGCATCGTTGCCGAATCGTTGGAGGGGCGAGCGGCGGAGGCCAAACGGGCCGAAACGATCGTGGGGGAAGAGACCGCGGCGTTTGAACAATGGACACTCGAACGCGAACTGACGCCGACGATCGCCAAGATGTTCGCGCGTACGCGCAACGTGCTCGCGGGCGAACTGGAACGCAGTTTGTCCGGGCGACTCAAGCACCTGGGCCCTGCGGAAAAAGAGGCGCTCGTGGCGATGATTGGTGCTGCAACGAATAAGATCTTGCACGGTCCGGTCAGTCGCTTGCGCGAGCTTGCCGGGGATGCTCGGGCCGATGTTTATGTCGAGGCGATGCAGGATCTTTTCGAGTTGTCGCAGGTTCGAGTCACGGCCGGTGATACCAATGCGCTCCAGCAGGCGGAGACCATGTCCGAGCTCGACGACGAACTCGATGGGCCCGAACGATCCCATGCGCGTGCTCGCGCCGATGAAGTGATGTCAGCAAAGGATTCCTGATGACCACTCGTTTGATTCTCGCCACCCGACGTTCTGCGCTTGCGCTTGCGCAATCGCGTGCGTTTGCCCGAGCGTTCATCGAAGCGACCCCGGGGTTACAGATTGACGAACTCGAGGTCGTGACGAAGGGAGATCGCATCACGGATCGGCCGCTCGTCGATGTCGGAGGCAAGGGCCTCTTCATCAAGGAGCTGGAGGAAGCGTTGCTCGAAGGTCGAGCGCAGATCGCCGTGCATTCATACAAGGACGTGCCGGCGGAGATTCCCTCCGAGTTCGAGATTGCGTGTGTGCCGCGGCGTGAAGATCCCCGCGATGTACTTGTCTCGACAAACGGCGTGAAGCTCGCGGATTTGCCCCATGGCGCGCGGGTGGGAACGTCGAGTTTGCGGCGAGCCGTTGCGTTGCGAGTCGTTCGTCCGGACCTCGTGATCGTGCCTTTGCGGGGTAACGTGGACACACGCTTGCGGAAGCTCGAAGAGGGGCAAGCGGAGGCGATTGTGTTGGCGCGGGCGGGGCTTGTGCGGCTGGGTATTGCGCATCGGGCGACGGAAGTGCTCGAGCCGGAAGTGATGTTGCCGGCGATTGGTCAAGGCGCGTTGGCGGTGGAGATTCGAGCGGGGGACGAAGCGACGCGAGCGCTTCTGGCGCCGCTCGTGCATCCGGAAACCGAAATGTGCGTGGCTGCGGAACGGGGCGTCATGGGTTCGCTGGGGGCGGATTGTCGAACGCCGGTCGCCGCGCATGCCGTGCGACGTGGAGACGAGTTGTGGCTTCGCGCGATGGCTGCGGAAGCGGACGGAACGCGTGTGCGTACGGGCGAGCGAATCATTTCGTGGTCCAACGATGTCGTGGAAGCTCGACGTATGGGCGATGATCTTGGTCGCGAGCTCTTGCAACCTCGTGATGCCTGATCGTTCGAGCCGAAGATGACCGGAACCTTGGCGATTGTTTTGCATGCGCACCTGCCTTGGGTGCGTAGCCCCGAGCATCCGCGATCGCTCGAGGAGCGCTGGTTTCACGAGGCGTTGTGGGAATCGTATTTGCCGCTGATCGACATGTTCGATCGGTTGGTGAACGACAGCGTCGTCGCGCCCGTCACGGTCTCGATCTCACCGCCGTTGGCCGCGATGTTCGTGGATCCGCTGCTCGAACAAAGGTTTGTCGCGCACCTGGATCGTCTCGAAGCATTGGTGGAACGTGAGGCGCAGCGGAATCGTTCGTCGCCGGAGTTTGCCGGCGTGGTGGAGTTTTACCGGCGACACTTGCAACGCGTGCGGTCGGTTTGGCAACGTTTCGGCGGTGATGTTCTCGGAGCGTTTGTCCAGCTGCAACGCGCGGGGGCGATCGAGCTGCTCACGACGTGCGTGACGCATGCGTATTTACCCGCGCTCACGCATGCATCCGTGCGAGCGCAGATCGAGCTTGGGCTTGCAGCGTTCGAATGTTTGTCGGGGCATCGTCCGCGAGGGTTTTGGCTTCCCGAGTGTGGGTACGATCCTTCGATATCGAAGGAAATTGTCCGGGCGAACATCGCATACACGGTGCTCGATGCGCACGGACTGGAGCTCGCCGAACCGCGACCTCCTGCGGGCGTGTTCGAACCGATCTTGGGGCCTTTGGGCGTGGCGTTTTTCGGTCGCGAGCCGCTTGCTTCGCGAGACGTGTGGTCACGTGAGGTGGGTTATCCCGGACATCCTGACTATCGGGATTTTTATCGCGACATTGGTTTTGATCTGACTGAAGCGCAGCTGGCCGGGGAAGTTGGTCCGAATGGAACGAGGCTCATGACGGGCCTGAAGTACCACCGGGTCACGGGATCCGGTTCCGACAAACAGGTTTGGAATCCCGAACGAGCCCACGAGCGAGCGCGTCAGGATGCCGAACACTTTGTGCAGCAACGAATTCGCGCTTGTGCGCAGCGCCGTGACGTAACTCGACAACCCTTGATCGTCGCGCCGTTCGATGCCGAGCTTTTTGGTCATTGGTGGTTCGAAGGGCCGGTGTTTCTCGAACAGGTTTTGCGCCTGGTCGATCGCGCGAAAAACGCGGAAATTTCCGCTTCGACGTTGGGTGGATACCTCGAGAAAAATCCCGAGCTCGTCGTGGCGGAACCGATGACTTCGTCGTGGGGTGAAGGAGGGTTTGGCGCGGCGTGGCTCGGTCGATCTCTCGATGCGCAGATGGCCGGCGACATCTCCCCCGCGCATCTCATCCGGCACATCCGCCATGCTGAAAAAACAGTGCGCCACGTTGTCGCAACGCGCGGGCATTTGGATGGTGTGGCTGGTCAGGCGATTGACCAGGCGATCGTGGAATGTTTGCTTCTCGAGTCGAGCGATTGGGGCTTCATGCTGCGTCGTGGCGACATGGTGAGTTACGCGAAAACGCGTGTTCAAGCGCATGCGAGTCGTGTCGAGCGTTTGTGTCGCCTTGTCGAACGCGGATGGATGGATGGCGACGATGAGCGGTGGATCTCGAGCCTGCGCGTGCGCAATCCGTTCTTGATGCAGCTCGATCGTCACCAACTGCGTAAGGGCTTTGCGGCGAACGACTGAGTGTGTCGTCGGCATGTCGAACGCGAGCGCTGTGATTGACAGTTTCCGCGTTGCGCGGCGACGATTTCCGCATGCATCGAATCGCTTGGATTGCACTGGGATGTTTGGCGAGTGGCGTCGTTTTTTCGGCCTGTTCGGATGGTCCGACGACGACCGCCTCGTCATCGAGTTCGTCTTCTGGAACCGGCGGAATGGGAGGGACCGCAGAATCGAGCAGCAGCAGTGGAAGTGGTGTCGGCGGGGCAGGGGGAAGCGGAGCCGGCAGTTGCACGGTGGATGAGCAATGTGCCGCGAGTGGACCGTGCAAAACTGTTTCATGCGTGAACGGTATGTGCGTCGCACAGCTCGTGCCTCAGGGGACCGAAGTGTCGACGGCCGCGACGAACGGCGACTGTAAACGCCAGACATGCGATGCGATCGGCAACGTTGTCGAGGCGATTGACGATGCGGACAAACCTGTCGACTACAACCCTTGCACACTTGATTTGTGTACCAACGGAGTTCCGAGCAACCCTGCGGATGGAGCGAAAGAGGGAACGGGTTGTGGTACCGGACAAACCAAGTGCATGGCGGGGTTGTGCACCGGTTGCAACTCGAGCGGGAACTGTCCCTCGGGGGGTATGTGCGACAAACCCGTGTGCAACGCGCAGAAAGTGTGCGGTTTCGAGGTTGATGAAGGCCGAGTCGTTTCGAACACCAATCCCGACGATTGCTTCCTCAAGCAGTGCGACGCGACGGGTGAAGTTGTGACTGTGCCCGCGCCGAACGAAACGCCGCCGCAAGACCCGAACGAGTGTGATGTCGAGGTGTGTGGTTTGAACGGCGTCGAACACAATCCCGTGCCGGATGGCGTGGCCTGCGGTGGGTCGAGCGAATGCCATCCGCGTACGTGCACGACGGGTGTGTGCATGGATGGGCCTTTGCCGGGCAACGAAACGAAAGTTGGAGCTCAAACGGCTGGAGACTGCAAGGCGGACGTTTGCGACGGCATGGGTGGGGTTGTCCAGATAAACGACGACATGGACGTGCCCGCAGATCCGAATCCAACCGATTGCACGCTCGTGACGTGCAAGAACGGCGCATCGAGCATGATGCCTGCGCCCGCAGGCACCGCATGCACGCAGATCAACGGCATGGCCGGTACGTGCAGCGTTACCGGCGTGTGTTCTTGATGATGTCTGGAGGGGTGTTCAGAACGTGGCGCGCAGGGCTGCCGAGGATGGGCCGACGACGAATTGGAGGCTCGTCTTCGGTGGTTCCGGCGCGGCTTGTTGATCGCCCGAACCTTCTTTGACGGGCACGCGTTTGCCGCCTTTGACCCACAGCGGAATGCCGACACCGATGGCGGCAAAGCCCGTGACGAGTGTCACGACACCGCCGATGAACTGCGCTTCGTCATCGCGTGTTTCGCAGACCTGCGGACCAAATCCTTGATCGCAATAAATCGGAATTTGGCCCCCGGCGGTCGAGGCGACGGCTGAACCGATGAGGACGGCGAGGATGCCGCCGCTCGTGAGCAACACACCGCCGATCATCATGCCCGTGTTTGCACGTTCGTACTTGGGCGGCGGAGGGCCCGCGGGCGGCGCGTAGTACGGACCGTACCCGTAATAAGGCGGGTAACCGGGAGGCGCCGAACCATAACCGGGAGGGGTTTGTCCGGGGTTACCGTATCCGGGAGGAGGCGTGTAACCCGGGGGCGGCCCGTAGCCCGGTTGCTGTGGATATCCTTGCGCAGGGTATCCCGGCGGCGGCCCATAACCTGGTTGTGGAGCGTAGCCGGGAGGCGGCGTCGGTTGCGCTGCCGTGGTGCTGGGCGGTGGAGCTTGCGGAGGTGGCGGCAACGCTGTCGTCAGAGGCGCTGCTGTCGGGCCCGGCACCGGAGGCGGAGGAGGCGGAGGTTGCGTTTGGGCAAACCCGATCGAGCTGCCGAGCAATGCCGAAGACAAGCTCATGCACACGAGGATGGCGCGTGTACGCGAGAGCGCGGGAAGGGTGGGCGTGAGCATGGTGATGAGTCCTTTCGATCGTACGTTGCGCGGCGGAGTGCTCGATCCTGCGCGCGACGCAGAATAGCGGAAAGATTTGGAAACGGGCTACTGCCGGCGCGGAGTTCGGGGCGAAAGTGGTCCGCAGCCCCGAATGCTCGAACCCGGAGCCGTCGGCCGTTGGTCATTCGTAGTCGTCGGTCTTGACAGGAACGGGTTTGCGAGGCGCTCCGGTGGCGGGCGTCTTGGTTGCGGGACTCGTCTTGGTCGTCTTGCTCGAATCGTTTGTCTTGGTCGATGGCACTTCGGGAGGCGCGACGGGTTTGTCCGCTGTCGTCTCCGTGGGCGGAGCAGCCGTGTTCACGACGGGCGTGTCGACGGGTTTGTCCGTGGTGGCTTCCGTGGGCGGAGCGGTTGGCGTCGCGGCCGGCGTTGCGGCGGGCGGTGTGGTCACGACGACGGGAGCGGTCGGACGTGCCGGCGGCTCGACGGGTTTGTCCGCTTTTTTCTCGGTGGTTGCGGCAGGTTTGTCTTCCTGAACCATCGGTGGATTAGGCTTGCGCGTGGCGAAGTACGCGATGAGCGAAGCGACGACGACGAGGGCGGCGAGAGCGACGAAGATCTTTTGATCGCGATTTGACTTATTCGTCGAAGTGGATGCCGGAGGCGACGACGTGCGCTCCTCCGACTTCGCGGGGGACTTCGCGGGAGCATGAGCGGGTTTGACCGAGGCTTTGGGGGTGGGCCGTTTGGCGGGACGATCCGCGCTCGTTTTCGGCGCGATCGGTGCAGATTCCGCTTTGACCGGCGGGTTTGTCGTTTCGGTCTTCGCCGCGGGCGTAGGGTTTGACGGAGCGGCTGCGGCGCGGGCTTTCGCACTGCGCGCACGCATTTCCTTGCGTTCGGCTCGGGACGGCTTTTTACTCACGATCCGACGCTACTCGATGCGCGTTCGATCGGGCAAAACCCCTGCACTTTGGGGGGTGAAACCCGGTTGTCGGCACAATCTCGCGCCGACGTCTTGACACGCAGTGTTCCCCGAGTATCTTCCGCGTCCCCTTATCCGGGTTAGAACGATTCACCATGCCGACCATTAGCCAGCTCATCCGAAACGGCCGCGAAGCCGCTCGTTACAAGACGGCCTCTCCTGCGCTCAAGTCCTGCCCGCAGCGCCGTGGCGTTTGCGTTCGTGTCTACACGACCACGCCCAAGAAGCCGAACTCGGCTTTGCGCAAAGTTTGTCGCGTGCGCCTCACGAACCAGATGGAAGTCACGAGCTACATCCCGGGCGAAGGGCACAATCTCCAAGAGCACTCCGTCGTGCTCATCCGTGGTGGCCGCGTGAAGGACCTCCCCGGCGTGCGTTATCACGTCGTGCGTGGAACTTTGGACGCGTCCGGCGCGGCCGGTCCCAGCTCCACCAACAAGGCGACCCGCAACCGCAAGCGTTCGAAGTACGGCGTCAAGCGCCCGAAGCGCTGATCGCGTCGCGAGCGTCATCGATTTCAATTCGTGATTTGAGGAAGTAGCCATGCCTCGTCGACGTGAAGTACCGAAGCGAAGAATCATTCCGGACCCGAAGTTCAAGGACAAGCTCATCGCCAAGTTCACCAACTCGCTCATGT
>CAYSYX010000228.1:13814-14584 GCA_964435055.1 uncultured Polyangium sp.
CGACGGCGGAGAGCATCCTTTACGGCGCGTTCGACGTCATCAAGGACCGCTTCAAGGAAGAACCCATCGAGGTCTTCCGCAAGGCGCTCGATAACGTCAAGCCGAAGCTCGAGGTCAAGAGCCGTCGCGTCGGTGGTGCGACGTATCAAGTTCCCGTCGAGGTTCGTCCGGAACGACGCGTCGCCCTCGCGATGCGTTGGCTCGTGACGTACTCGCGTTCGCGTGGCGAGAAGACCATGCGCGAACGATTGGCGGCCGAGTTCATCGATGCTGCGCAAAATCGCGGCAACGCCGTCAAGAAGAAGGACGACACGCACAAGATGGCGGAAGCCAACAAAGCTTTCGCGCATTACCGCTGGTGAGCAGTTCGCCACGAGCTTGGGTTGGGTAAGACCGAAAGGTTTTACCCAGGGGACCAACGAAGTAGGGAGACGCATCGAGCGAGATGGCACAGGCGACATAAGGATCGGGTTACGTAGCTCGAACATCAGGTGGCGCGATACGCGCTGCCGGCGAACGTACCCCGACACCCTCTCCAGGATTCTCAAGTTCACCGAACGGAGGTGAGCAGGGCTGGAGAGGGTGTCGTGCGTTCGGGGTTCGAAACGACAAACCAGACTCGAAAACGCTGAAAGCTGCATCGAACGAAGAGCTGAAAGAGCCGAAACGGAGGAACCAATGGCGCGCGACTACAGTTTGGAACGCACGAGAAACATCGGGATCATGGCCCACATCGACGCGGGCAAGACCACGGTGACCGAGCGCATCCT
>CAYSYX010000229.1:0-2288 GCA_964435055.1 uncultured Polyangium sp.
TGGTGGTACTGCATGGCGGGCCGGGCGAACCTCACGACTATTTGCGCCCGCATTTCGATTGCCTCGTTTCCGAGCGGCATGACGTCGTTTATTACGATCAACGCGGTTCGGGCGCATCCAAGCTCGATGCCGGGACTGCTTTTCCGGATTGGCAAACCCACGTTCGGGACCTCGAAGCGCTGCGGGGTCATTTGCGCCGGGAAAGACTTACGCTGGTGGGTTTTTCCTGGGGCGCGCTGCTCGCGCTGCTTTATGCGCTGGAACATCCCGATCGGCCGGCGCAGTTGATTTTGGTTTCCCCCGTGCCGGTGCGCGCGGCGGACATGGCGATCGTCGCGAAAAACCTGACCCGTGCCGAAGCGCGACCCGAGATGGACCGATTTCGTGCGCATCTTGCTCGGGAACATCGAGATCCCGCGCACGAGCGATTTCTGCTGAACGTCGCGGCGTGTCTCGTCGATCCGTTTGTCGCGTCGTCCCTGACGCCGGTCGTGCCGAATGCCGAAGCTGGGGAAGCGACGCTGCGATCGTTGGGCGATTTCGACTTGGGTCCACGTCTTGGAGGTTTGTCGCAGATCCCGACGGCGATCCTTCACGGGCGCGAAGATCCCGTGTCCGCATTCGGCGCGGCAGCGACGGCGGCGGCACTTGGCGCGAGGTCCATCGTTTTCGACGGATGCGGACACGCTCCGTTCGTCGAGGCAAAGGAGATGTTTTTCGCGCAGATGACGAGCATTCTCAACGACGTTGATCGGCGCCGCGCAGTCCGATAATGCATGAAACGTGACTGAACATCGCTCCAAGGACCTGCGGCGCGTTTTGCCGCTGCTGGTCGTCGTTGCGCTTCTGCATCTGCTCGTGGCTTGGCCGGGCGCGGGAAGTCGCGGAATCATTGCGGAAGAAGTTCAGCCGTATTTGCATCACTATCCGAAGCTGCTGGATGTTCGGGGCGATCGTGCGGAATATTCGCCGCCCAATGACGACGCGGAATTGAGGCGCGCCGCAGACGATGGTCGACCGGTCGCCCCGCGTTGGGTCGGGACAAACCAATGGCCCGAGGTTGCTTATCAAGGGTCGAACCGAGTTTGGCCGGTGTTTGTCCGTGGGCATCAGACGGCGATCGGGACGTACTGGGGCATCGCGCTGGGGCCGGTTTTGGGCGACGGTATTGCGGGGGTGCGCAGGGCAAACGTGCTCATGGGCCTCGGCGCGGTCTTTCTCGCGTGGCTCCTCGGGCGGCGTTTGGGTTTGTCTCGGGCATGGGCGACGATGGCGGCGGTCGGGTGCGTGTTGTCTCCGAGCTTGTGGTTCTTTTGTCGCACGGGGTATGCGTACGAGCTGGCTTCGCGCGTGTGCATGCTGATCACGCTGGTGCTCGCCGCGCCGCTCGAAAGGCCGGATCGCAAGAGAATCGTGCTCATCGGGGTGGCGTTTGGCACGGCGATCCTTTGTCGAGCGACGATCGCGGCGACCCTTGCTCCGGCGCTGATTTTGATGTTGTTTCATCCCCGGCGATGGGCCGGTCTGAAGGCGCCGGCCGGGATATTGGCCATCGGCGGAGGTTTGCCCGTGGGTTTGGCGGCGCTCGCCATAACGACGTTGCCGTTTGCCCAAGGAACGACGCCCGCGGCGGCGTTGCGGCTGGGTGAGTTGGCGGGACGAACGTTGAACGTTCCGGCGTTTCTCGCGGTGCAGCTCGGGTTTGTCGCCGATGCGCGGATGGTCCTGTCGCCGCTCGTGGAAGGCGGTTTGCAAGCGCCGCTCGGCGTGGTCCGACCGCTCGTGGGTTTGACCGTGACCATCGTGGCGTTTGTCCGATTTTGGCAAGCGCGAGCGGGGGAAGCGGAACGAATCTTTTTGGCGGGGTTGCTCGGCAATGCATTCGTGGGAGCGTGGCTTTATGGCGATCCCAGCGAATTTCAGCTGGGTATGGCGCTCGAATCGTTGTTCGTGCTCGCGCTCGGGCAGCAAATCGATGCGCTCGTGCGCCGGCGCCGGCAGGTGGGGATGTTTGTCGCGGCATCATTGCTGCTCGCGCGGGCGTGGACGTTGGGGTCGTTGTGGCGCGCCGAAATACACACGAATAACCCGATGCTCGCGGGGCATGCGCAACGCGAGCTCTTGCGCGAGGTGCAGGCGCGAGGGGTGCCCGGAGACGCATTCATTACGACGGCGTACGATCACGTCGGGGTGCTGGAGATGTGGTCGAGCGAGAAATTGCGGCCGATTCACGCGTGGCGGATGCTCATGGCGGTGGGCGTACCGCAGGACAAACTCGTGGAACAATG
>CAYSYX010000229.1:2298-14526 GCA_964435055.1 uncultured Polyangium sp.
TAGTCCGAGCTTGGTGGCCGGGCCGTTTACCGATCACGCGGCGGTTGCGGCGGCGCTGGATCGAACGCTTGCGGCGCGTGGGGCGAGCGTGACGAATCGGCGGGTGATCAACGGTGACGGCGGAGGCGCGGTATTCGAGCTGCTCACGGTGTCGTCGTGCGCTCGCGCGGGAGAACCTCGGCGATGAGTGAACGGGCGCCGGACGCTGTGACGTCAAACGAATCCGAGCCTGGTAAACGCGCGCTTTTGGGCTTGTTGGGAGCGTTTGCCGCATTGACGGTGGTGGTCGTGTCGGTGTCGCTCGGGGCGCGGATGATGCCGCGTAACGATTCGCAATCGCGTTTTTCCGGGCCGATGGACACGTCCGCGCGCCCGGTGCAGCCGGAGACGGATCCGCGAATCATTGCGTACTTGGGGCCGATGGCGGCCGAACGTCAATTCGAAGGCCGGCGCATTACGCGTATCGATCCGCTGCAATTCGGCCGAATGACGTTGGAAATCCAAAGCGAAGGAGGCGATCGCTTCACGATCGACATTCATGCCTGGAGCGCGGAGGCTCCACCGCCGATCGCGAAGACATCGAAAGTGGCGCTGTATTTACGGACAAACAACCGAGGGGGACAAACTCCCGCCGCGTTTGTCGATCTATGCACGGCGCTGGCGCGGGCGCTCGAGGCGCGTGAAGCGGCAGGGCATGCGCCTCCACCGCTCGAGAGTTTGGGCGCTCGTCCCAAGTGAGATGCCGCGACCGATGAGGGATCAAGACCGCGAATTATCCGGCATGCATGCAGCCTGGGCGGTTTTGCGCGTGCGGCAATGGTTCATTTTTGTGCCTTTGCCTGCGGCGGGAATGGTTCGACCAGACGAACTCCAGGGCAAGCGAGGGCTCGAGGTGCTCGGGGCGGTGGTGGTGAGCGGTTTGGCGCTGGCGTACGCGTATGGGATCAACGCGATTTTTGATCGGGCGAGCGACGAGGATCCACGGAAGAACGTATTGGCTGGACAAACACGCGTTCCAACGGTTGCGGTTGTGTCGGTGATGTTTTCCGGACTGTTGGCGTTATGTGGGGCGAGTTTGCTTGGGCGTGTGGCGATGTGGTCGGTCGGAGCATCGATTGCGGCGGGCACGTTGTACAGCGCGGGGCCGCGCTTGAAACATTTTCCGGTGATCGGATTGCTCGGGAATTGGGCGATTTTTGCGCCGCTCATGGCTGCGGCGTTGCGCCTGGACTCCGTCCCGCGAGGTTTTTCCGTATTGTTCGCGGTATTTACGTTGCTTGTCACGCAAAACCAATTGATGCATGAAGAAAGCGATATTGCGGAGGATACCCTGGCGAATGCTTGGACGACGGCTCGCTGGTTGGGTGAGCGGGGGACGCGTGCGGCGTTGTGGGCATTGGCGATAGGCATCGCCGCTGCGGGACTGCTTGCGCCGTCTTTACCGGGTTTGGCTATTTGCGTTGTGGCCGGGGGTTTGTCGGCGCTCATTGCAAGCTACGTCGAGCCGGCCAAAAGACGGAGAAGATTGCATCGATATTTGTCGGGGCTCATGGGGGGCGTGTTGTTTGTCGCGGTGATGAGGACGTGACGACGCGTTCATCGCTGCGTATCCACGAAATTCACCACGCACGCATCCGCCGCTGCAACCCACCGATCATCCAAGTACACGATATCGCGCAATCCCGGTCCCAGCGAATACGTGCGTTCCGTGGACATATCCGCGCGATTCAAGATGAACAGGTTGCGATCATTGCCCGAGGTGACCGCGATCTTCGAACAATCGGGCGAAAACGAGACGCGTCGGGCGGCCGGTGAAAACCCCGCGCGCTTGAATGCGTAATTCCCATTCGGCAGCATCTCGAACAACCGTACACGCCCCACGAAGTCCGTGACCGCGATCGATCCATCCGCGCGACAAACATCGATCCCCATCGCGACCGTACCCGCCGGTTGTTCCTGAAGAACCACATCCGTTCGCGGATCAAATACCACGAGCCTCCCCGTCGTGATCCCCACCAACATCCCGTCGCTTCGCTCCACCAGCTGCAAATTCAGTCCCGGAATTACCTTATGCCAGCGTGTGGTATCCGTCGTTGCATCATAATCGAGGAATCCACCTCGAATCAGCTGGCTGCAATAAACCGACGACCGATTGGCCGGACAAATCGTGTCGACGTAATCCAATTCAGGCCCGAGCTCCGGTGGACCCAGCACCTTGTGACGTTTGGCCTCCGGCGTCGGTTCTCCTTCGCGAGGAATCGGCGCCTCCACAATGAAATCGCGCCGCGTGATCCAGGCCGTTCCATCCCGCACGCAGCCTTGCCACATATTGCCTTTGAACGACTGCGGTTCGCCCAAATGCGGCGTGCCATCGGCATCCCGTCGGACCCAAAACGAACGCCGTTCGCCGGTGGCCAATACCAAATTCGGCGATATCGGGGTTACCCCAAAATATCGGGCAACTGCGTATTCGGGCCGCATATCGACCGCTCGTACACCGTCATTCGATGCGCAACGCGCGAGCAATCGATCCTTCGACCAATACATATCGCCCAGCGGGCTGTGACCCAGTGTCGGTTCGAGCGCAATGATCCACGGCAAAAAGGCCAACGCGAACAGCTTCTTTCGTACCGCGAAAACCCATCCCGCACCGGCCGTCACCACGAGCAGCAGCCACATCCCTACGCCGCTGAATGCCGGTACGCTGATTCCAAACACGAATACCCAAATCAATGCCAGGAGCGGAGTCCACGCCAAATGATGCCGCGGACGATGCTTGAATGCGCGTACGAGTGGGGCAAGTAGCAACACGACGCGGGCCAATGCGCCAAACGTCGTGACAATCGTGCCGGGATCGCTTGGAATCAGCAAAATCGACGAACGCGCACCATCGTAGATGGCATAAGCACAGGTGGCGAGGAGCCCTCGCAAATGGTCTTGCGCGACAATCCATAACCATGGCAGCAGAGCCAGAGCCGCTTCCAACGCGACGACGAAACGCAAAGGGATTTTCTTGCGCTCGGTGGGTTTGTCGGCGGTCTCGTTCATGCGGAAGCAGGTTGGGCGGAAGGTTCTTGTGTTTCAACCTCACGCAGCTTTCGAGCGCAGGATGAAACGAGACGTTCGTCGAAAATACAAGGCAATCCTCGCCATTGGCGCAAATAACTCACGTCGAAGTCGCGCGTCTTGGTAAACGCTCGTCGACCCGCCAGGCCTCGTTGCACGAGCACCGCCAGCCGCTCTTCACCCGAAACACGGTGAAACAACGCCACCAGCTCCGTCGTCGCCGCGTCATTGCCTCGCCATTCGATTCCTTCCAGCGTCCAGCCTCCGCCGACGGGCAATGATTCGAGCGCCTCGCGCGCCCGTGTCCATTCCGCCGTGCGCGCAGGCGTTGCCGCGTGCAATCGTTTTTCCTGGTTTGGGGTCAGCTGATCAAATACGTGCCCATGGCGCGCCATCCAATTTTCGAGACGCGCAGGATCTTCGTCGGGCAACATCGCCGGCAATGCGAGATATGGCGGCACGGGCGAACACGTCGTCGCGCGCCCGTCGATTCGCTCGAATACGCGCATGAAACGGCGCGCACGCTCGGCAGGATCCCCGCCCGGCAGGGTCGAACGCCAAAGCAGACCCCGACGAGCGCCTTGGTTGAGCCGGCCAAACTCCGGACCTTGCGCTGACAAAAACCACACGTAGGGCAAGACCGTGATCGACTCGATCGTCTCGCCAAACGTCAGGACTTGATCGACGAATCGCTCCGTCTCGGAGAAGTTTTCCGCTGTCTCCCCAGGCAAACCAACCAAAATCCCAACGTTCAACCCGCGTAATCCGGCGCGTCGATAGGTCTGCATCGCCTCGATGACCTGCGTCGTTTTCCCAGGTTTGCGGATGTCGCTGCGTAATGTGTCATTGGCCGCGTCGAGGCCGAAGAACGTACCGGCAAAACCGGCCCGAGCCATCAGCTGCGCGCGTTCGTCGGTGAGGCGTGAATCGAGCAGTGTTTGTCCACGCAAATGCGGACGAATGGGCCATCGGGCCAAACGAGCCACGACACCTTGCAAGAGTTCGTCGAATTGAGCGGGAAGCGC
Organism: uncultured Polyangium sp.; assembly: GCA_964435055.1. GTDB lineage: Bacteria > Myxococcota_A > Polyangia > Polyangiales > Polyangiaceae > Polyangium. Next base: position 6,390 of record CAYSYX010000229.1, read on the forward strand.
GTTTGTCGTCGCATCGCTCAACTGCAAATTGATGCCCGGCGCGGAGCCTTCATGGAGATTGCGCCAAGCATTCACGGCCGAATCCATTTCTTCCAGAACACGTCCGACGTTGCCGGCGGAAAAACGTCCGTAAATACCGCGATTCGAGCAAAACGCGCAATGATAAGGGCAACCCCAATTCAGCAACAACGGCACGGTCGGCTCGAGATCGCCCACCAGAAGCGGCATGAAGACCGAGTAATCGATCGTCGGTAACTCGGGCGGAGCGATCGCCGGCCGTTTCGCCGGATCATCCAATGCCCCGGACAAACGAGGGTTCAACCAAACGTTCGGCAAAACAGCGGCTTCTTCGATTCGATTGTCGAGACAAGCTCGCACGAGTTGCACCATGATGCATTCGGCGTCGCGACCCACCACGACGTCGATCCACGGCAGCATCAACGACGTCGGCTCTTCAACGGCTTCGGGCCCGCCCACGATGACGATGGTCGAGGGCCGCTTTTTCTTGATCAGCTGCGCAATCCACAACGATACGTCGACGTTGTTGCGGTACACGGACAAACCAATGACCGTCTCCTCCCCGGCCAAGAGGTCATCGACGATACCCTCGAAAAATCCCGGCGTCTCCCGATAAGCCTGCGCCATCGCGTCCATGCGCTCGGTCATGGGAGGGTCGAATACGAACGTCACGAGCGAAGCGTGGTTGACTCGTTCTGGAACGACAAACGGCGGATCCAGCGGCCGTACGACGCGGGCACGAATTCCGGCGCGAGCCAACAGGGCCGTGTGCAGAACAATTCCGGTATTGAGCCAAGGTTGCGTACTATACGGGGGCAAACTCGACAAAACGATATCGCCGTTCGGTATCGAATGACGTGATCCTCGATGCGCGCCGCCCGCGATGTTCATACGATCGGCAGCTCCACCCGACGTGGACGAGGTTTTCCCGTGACCGGATCCGGCATGGTTTGGTTTGGTAACGACGAACCATCGTGGATGGGAGCCCGAACCTTGGGGCGAGTCACGGCAGGTTGTTTGCCGGGGATGAGCTCCGGCGTTTGGCGCATGATTTGCCGCGCATAATGCTCGATGAAGGTGAGCGTCTCCGTATCCAAAGATCGAATGACGTTGGCCAAGTCGAACGCGAATCCGACGGCATTGGCAGTTTTTTCACCAAGCGCGGGCAGATGCTCGGCGCGAATCCGTCGGCGCACCGATGCGGGCAACAAGGGCATCGCCCGAAAAAGCAAATCATATCGTTGGTAAAACTGCTGTGCACCTTGGTCTTTGGATCGAGCGTCCAAGTGCTGATGCCGAAAGGCTCGAGTTCGTCCGCGTTCGATTTCGTGTACGTCTTGCGGCGTGAGGATCCCATCGGCAAGAGCTTGTTTGGTCATATCAATGCCGGGAACGTAGGTCAGCCAAAACGTTTGAATGCGTCGAGGCGTAAATTCTGCATAAAGCTTACGCGCTTCTTCCTGTGCACCGAGCGGCTCGCCGGGCAATCCGAGGATATGATCGAGCTTCGCTTCGAGTCCTGCGTCGCGTAATGCTTCGAGCGCCTGGCGCAGATGGTCGTCTTTTTCATTGCGCAACAAGGTTTTGCGCCGATATTCTTCGTCCACGGATTGCACGCCCATTTGCACGTGGACACATCCGGCGTCGGCCAGCCATCGGGCCATTTCGCGATCGATGAACCGCGGATGAATCAGGCATTGAAAAGGGACGCCGATTTCCTTTTTGTAAGCGTTCGTGAATTCGCGGATCCAATCCTTGTTCACCGTAAAAATATCGTCGGCAAATTCGATGTACCGCAAGCGATAACGCTCGTGCATTTGGCGCAGCTCGTTCATTTGATTTTCGACGCTCCGCTGCCGCACGTACTTCCCGCCGCCTTTACCCGGAAGGCGCGCGAAAAAATTATTGAAACAAAAGGTGCAACGATACGGACAACCTCGGGAGCTCATGGTCAAATAATGAGCCCCCACGTCGATGACGTCCTCCCAAAGCTCTTTGTCCCAAAACGGGAGTTTGTCGAGGTCCTGATTAAACGCGGCATTGGGACCGCTGACAATTTCGCCTCTTTCGTCTTTCCACCAAATGTTCGGGATCGGTTTGACCGGTCTATGTCGCCCGCGATCGAGCTGCTCGCATAATTCAACAATGGCATGCTCGCCTTCGCCGACGCAGACATAATCCACATAATCGTTTTCCAGACAAACCTCGGGCGCGGCCGAAGGATGCACACCCCCGAAAATCACCGCACATCCCGTGCGCTCTTTGACCCGACGCGCAACTTCGAGGCACCACGTGTAGGTCGGCGTCAAGACGCTGAATGCAAGCAAATCCGGCTCGAGCTGGACCGCTTCTTCAATCATCCGCTCGGTGCGATCGAAAAAGTCTCGAAGCAAAGGTACGTCGAAGTAGTACCGATCCCCGAAAAGCGCCGGATTGAAAGCCAGCGCAGTTTCATGCCCGGCTCGTCGAAGAACCGCGGACAGCATGGACAAACCGAGCTGCTCCTGAGCAAGCGCGACAAACACGACCCGCATTGCCGCACGATACCCTCGTCCAACGCCGTTGTAAAGACTCGTGCGCGATTGCGCGTGTGAAGTCGCCCGCGCGGGGGCACTCACCGCAATGCGAGATCCAGTGCGTCGAATAGAACGCTCGGATCGAAATCGAGGACGTGATTGACTTCATGCGTGGGCACGCACGAACAACCCGGCCCTGTCGGCTCAGCCAATTCGTGGAATGCCCGCAAAAATCCCCGATCCAGACCATTGCCACGAGGTACCTGCGTCTGGGTGAACAAACACGACGCCACCGTCCCGTCCGAGAAAACGTAACCGTAATAATGCCCGGCCCAGCATTCTTTACATGTCCCCAAATATCGACGCGATCGCTGCGCTTCGAGGATCGTTCGCGCATTGCCGACCGGATCCCCGGCCGCTTTGCGCTGCAACAAAGTATCCGCAAGCGCCGTCACCCGAGCATCGGACAATCGTGGAGCCACCGGCAAGGCCACGTCGAATTCGGCTTGATGTTCAATTTGGAAAAACGCTTTGAACTCATATTTTCGCGCGATCGACAATACATGATCGATGTTGTCCGCTCCCGCAGGGGTGACGACCGTCATCGTCACGAGCGGTACGTTGCGCTTTTTGAGCAATTCGATCGCTTCAATGACGCGAGCATGAGAGCCGCGGTGACGTTGCCGATCATGCACTTCTTCCGGCCCGTCGAGCGTAATGCAAACCAAATCCAGCTCGGCGACATCGTCGATACGGGCCGGAATGAGCCAGCCATTCGTATTCATCGACGTATGAACGCCGCGTCGCCGTAAATATCGAATGATTTCTCCCGCGTCTTTACGCAAGAGCGGTTCACCGCCCATCAGGCTCGCCCGACCCATTCCACCGTGCACGAATTCATCAATCGCGGCAAACCATTGCTGCGTGGTCATCTCCGCTCGCTCTTGCAATGGAATATGACAATACTCGCAGCGGAAATTGCAGCGATTGGTCAGCGACAAAGTCATCTGAAATGGGCTCTTGCGCCGGGCCAGCCGCCGCACGCCGAGCTGCATCACCGGCAATGCGCGACGCGCAATCGTCGCCACCCGTTCGAGCTTTCCCGCCTCGCCAACCATGCATGTACGCTACGCGGCCCGCGAAAGCCTTGTCAACCAAAGAACTCGTCAAACGCATCGCCGCACGTTTTCTCCTATCCACACGAAGCCGCTCGATTTTCGCCCGCCGGATATGTTAGCGTCCGCGTCGTTCCCAAAGGATCGGCCGGATGCTCACCGACACAACCGCAATCACCGCTCGCCCTCGGGATGTGCTGTTTGTCCTGCCCCCGGATGTCGCGGTTCCCGCGGCTCATTTGGCGTTTCGTTTTCCGCCGCTCGGTCCCGCCGTCGTTGCCGCCTGCGTCCCTCGACTTCGTTTTCAGGCCCTCGATTTGGCCCTCGAACTGCACCATCACCCCGATGAAGACCTGGCCTTGTTTGCGGATGACGCCACCATCCACAGGCACCTCGAGGTTCGGCGAGACGAACGTGTGGAAGCGTTTTTGGATCGTTTGGCCGGTCGGATGCGGGCGCTTGCGGACACGTGCGAATACGTGGCGATTTCGGTCGATCGGGGCAGTCAAATCTCGTTTGCGGCGGCGTTGTCGGTGTATGTGAAGGAGCGCTGGGACAAACGCGTTATCGTCGGCGGCGTGGCGATGCATCGCATGCGCGACCTGCTTGTCCGGACAAATTCCATCGGCGCGGATATCGTCACGACGGCGTCGACGCCCATGCAAATTCGTCGCGCATTCGACGCCTTGGAGGAACTTCCGCGCCATCGTCGCGGAGCGCCGATCGAGCCGAATGACGACGCGGTGGTGCTGGTGCGAGGTGGTTTGCGCAAAGCGCCATCGCCGCTCGATTGGCCCATGCCCGACTTTTCCATTTACGATCTTCGCGCATATCGGCGTGATGCGTTGCGAACGCAATTCCCTGGAGCCGCGCGGTATCGGGGCGAAGTCGGAGAATCCCTGGTTTTGCCTTATTTTTTCACATTCGAATGCCAATTTTCATGTGCGTTTTGCCAAACGGGTGGCACACAAGAACACAAACCCATCGATGACGTCATTCGCGAATTGGCGCAATTGTCGGAGCGTTGGCAAACGCGTGAGTTTCTCTTTTTCGATACGCAAATCAATCTTCACGCTCGCGCGCTCGCGCAGGCGCTCATCGACGCGCGACTCGATTTACGTTTTTCCGACTCGTATCGCGTGCGTCCTTCCGAACCCGGGGACCTCGAACTTTTGGCGCGAGCGGGTTGTGCGAGTTTGACCATTGGCGTGGAATCCGCTTCCGAACGTGTCCTCAAGGCCATGATCAAGGGACATCGACCCGAGCAGGCCACCGAGACGATTCGCGAAGCGCACCGAAATGAGATTCTGCTGCGTGTGAATTTGCTGGCCTGTTATCCCGGGGAGACCCGCGATGATTTTCAGGCGACGTGCGATTGGGTCCGCGAAAATGCGTTTGCCCTGGACGATATCGCGCCTTCGTCGTTTTACCTGACCGCCGATTCCCCCTTGGGACGAAAACCCGAGCGATATGGAATTCGCATTCGAGGACCTCGGACACTCGAAGGGGAGGGGAAATTTCGGAAATCACCGGATTCGCTCGCTTATGACGAAATCGACGGACTCACGTGGGAAGAGCGCGAGCCGTTGCTGGCCCACGCCGAAGATGCTTTGCGTCATGCTTGGATTGAGGGCCGGGGATCGTTGGGCAAACTCGGCGGTTATTCACCGTCCACCATGCTCGGGCTTCGGCGGCGATTTTCCACGAAAGCTGAAATCAACGAGTTTGTCCTGCAATGCCACGATTCGAGCGAACCTCGAGAAAATCCCCATGCGTTCAAGGTGGTCGTGGATTTGCTGGCGACGGTATTTCGCCCCGTGTTGATTGCTCCGCGCAACATTCGACCCCCGGTGGCCCGGATGTTTGCCGAGAAATTACGTGTGGCTCAGCAAAACCAATCCCTGCACGTTCGTCATGGCGATTTGGTGCATGCTCTTTTATGTGCCGATGGTGGATTTTTGCTTTTTCGCGGCGGTGTGACGCGAAATTCGTCGGGTTTGGCGCAGGCGATCGTCGTGGATATGCGCATCGGGGATCCGCTGGGCATGCGTCCGGACGATCCGCGCGCTTCGCTGTTGATTGCCGGAGCAAACCTCGATTTGCGCGATCCGGAAACAGCTCGGACTTTGTCGACTCGATTCGAGGTCATCACCTTTCGCGCGGACGTCGAACCGCGCTTGTCGCCGTCTTCGGGCGTGGTCGAGCGATGAACGAATTCGACGCCGTCCTGCAAAACTGTTTGTCCGAACGCGTTCGTGTGGAGAGTGTTCGTCGAGAAAACGATATTTTTGTTTTGCGTTTCCACGATGACGCCGACGTATTGCAGTGTGTGGAGTTCTGGGACAAATCCAGCGATCGTAAATCGTTTCGCATCGGTCGACGGCTGGCATTTGCGTATCGGCCCAACCTTGTGTCGCGGGCTCATGAAGACGTGATTCCATGGGTGATCGGGGTCTTGATTCAGAATGAAGAGCGGCTCGTCGCGTGGATGGCTGCGTATGTGGAGACTCCGTCGATTCGACCAGTTTCACGGCCGCCGCTGTTTTTACGCGAAACCTGGCTTGGGCTTCAAATATTGCGCGTATTGCCGCGTTCGGGGTCGGTGGCTCGTGCCGCGCAATTCGTGCTCGACGAGGCATTGGAGCAGGCGGGACAAACGGACGACGTGCAGATTTATTTTGAAACGCGTTGTGCTCAAGCCTGCGAGTTTTGCGAGGAGCCACGTATCCGGGACAAACTACCCGGTCGCGCCGTGACCCGATTGCTCACGTGGCAACATGAATTGACGCTGGATCTCGTTTCTTCCGGGGCGTTCGAGGCGCTCGTGGCGGCCATCGCCGCGCGTGATTTGCGTTTGACGGTGACGGGACATGATTGGACGGGGCATCCTCATGTCGAGCAATTGTTGCGAATTCTCGAGCGGCATCCCGGCGTGCGCTTGCGATTGCAAGGCCCGTCGCTCGCATTGGATTCGCTGGAAATGGCTCGGCGAGTTGCGGCGTTGCCGGCGCTCGAAGCCATCGTGACGACGTTACAATCGAGTGATCCGGCGGAGCATGACGCAATGGTGGGTGCACGAGGCGCCCATGCACGTCTTATGCGCGCATTGGAAAACCTCGAGCTGTTGAAGGTTCGCGTGCAGTTATCGCTTGTGCTTACGCGTCGGGCATTGCGGTCGCTACCGGCGACATTGCGATATTTGAAAGAGCGTGCGTGGACTATCGAGTTATCGGCGTTCGTGCCGGATCAAGCGCTGGGCGACGTCTCGGACAAACTTGCGCCGCTCGACGAATTGCGCCGGGCGATTGAAGCGTCTATTCCGGAGGCTCGGGACACGATTCGCAGCCTGGTTGGCGTGCCTGTTTGTGGTGTGCCCGAAATCATGCGCGGCAAAGTGGCGCTTGTGTTACGGACGGACAAACGTGCGGCGACTCAATTCGGGACGGAGTGTGCGGATTGCCGCGTAAGGCTTGCTTGTTCGGGGGTGCCAGCGGGGTATCTGCGGGCCTTGGGAACGCGGGGGATGGTCGCTTTGCGGGTCGGTGGCTCGACGTAAAGCAATCATCGTGCGCAAGCATTCAATGAGATCGGTATGTATGCAGCTTCATGAACAAAAATCATTGCTTGGGGCCGCGAAATCACGATAATGAGGCCGTCTCAACGGATTGGGGCATCAGGAGTCAAACTGCAATGAGTTCGTCCGAGCGTGGCGGAGGGGCCACCGTTCAATTCGAGCCGCCGGATACGGCATTTGTCGCGTATTCGGGGGTTGTGGATGGAGCATGTGTGCGCGCTTCGCGAGAGAAAGGCGGCACGTTGGTCAAGGGATTGGAGTATTATTTTTTGATGTTTGATGTCACCGCAATGGTCGGCATGACGCCGGATGGTCGCAGTGCCATCGTTGCTCCGGCGCCGCCGGGGGTGCCGCCGGTTCGAGCGATTGCCGTGATTGGTACGAATTTTCATATAAGATCGATCATGTCGATGGTTGTTCGAGCGCGGTATTTGTTGGTGGGTCGCCCGGAAAAGAATACGGGTTTTTTTGATACGGCGGCCGAGGCTCGGGCATGGTTGGCCGAACAGCGGCGTTAGCAGCCCAGGACTCGGTGGGCTTTTGATTCAAAATGCCGGATAAGGTGCTCGTGCTCGGTTTGCACGACAATCGATTTTTCCAAGAACAACCCGCCGAGTTTGGCGAAGCCCGCGCTTGACGACATTGCCGGATATGCATTGACATCGAAATGCAAACGACGATACGGTGGGGCATGAAATTGAACCGAACGTGGGTTGCCTGGGTTTTGGCCGGGGCACTTGGGGTTTTTCCTGGATGCGGAGATGGTGAGACCGATCCCGCAGGATCCTCGAGCGCATCGGGAGCTTCCTCCAGCGGGGAAGGTGGTGGTTCGACGTCCGGCAGCGTCAGCTCCAGCAATTCGAGTTCGAATGGGGGGACATCGAGCAGTGGTTCGAGTTCCGGAGGGGCAGGCG
>CAYSYX010000230.1:0-14442 GCA_964435055.1 uncultured Polyangium sp.
GTTTGGCCACGTAGTGGACAAACCAATACCCGGGTCAAGGGCCTGGGCCCTTGCGGGGGCCCCGGGGCGCGGAGCCCCGGGTGGGCCTGGGCGAAGCCCAGTCAATGCGCCACAGTCGGCTTTTGCGCAATCCACGTCCCGTGAAAACCCGGCGGGACGTGATGCGGCAAGCGCAGGCGACAAACCGTGTCGAGCGTCCGCCCGTCCAGCACGAACAAATCGCTGCAATGCTTCTCCGGGATGTACGTCAACATCGTCACCCAGCCGTCGTCCTCGGAGGTCCCATTCGGGTTTGGCACGAAAAGCGCTTCGCCGACCAGCGCGTCCAGTTCACGGTATTGCGACGTCTTCGTTTCCGTATCGAATCGCGCCACGCCGGTGAAACTCGTCCGCGTCGAATCGACCGCCGTCGATGGCGACCAAGCATATCGATACGGCTTTCCATGATACGCCGCATGAATCGACGGCAATTCGCCCAAGTTCGTCCCGAGCGACGATTCCTCCACCGTACGTTTGTCCAAGTCCAAGACAAACCGTGTGAAAAACGGCCCGATGGATCGAGTCCGCGATTCTATTTTCTCCCGCGGAGCCGGCAGACGCGGATATTCGGTGTACTTGAACCCGTCGACGATGATCTGTTTTCCATCTTCGAATGCGTTCGTAAAATGAAACACGAAACACGGCGGCATTTCGAGGCGTATCGGCTCGCCGCCATTACGCGGCACGACGAGCACGATCGTCGGCGCGTCGGTAAATTTGAATCCCGTGTCGACGGTGGTTTTTCCGAGCAACGTCGTTTTCATATCGAGCACCGTCTTGCACAACAGGTACACTCGATAATGCGGCGTGAGCACGAAATCGTGCAAAAAGATGGTCTCGTTCAACGTCGTGGACGAAAGCGGCGCCATGTCTCCATCGGCATTGACGTCGTAATGCATCAACTTCGCCCCGCGCGGATCGACCACGCTGCCGAAATTCAAAAGCGCCCCCGACTCCAAATCGCGCCTTGGATGCGCCGAAAACGGCAATACGCTGCCCAGGAACGAATTCATGATGCTCCGCGGCTTCAGGAGTTTGCCCTGACCGTCCCACGGCCCGATCGTGCGCAACGTCGTCGGGTCGACTTCGTACGGCAATCCGCCTTCCCACAACGCCAACAACTTCCCGCCGTGATAGACCACCGACGTATTCGCCGCATTCTTGAATTTCAGGTCCAAAAAGTTTTTCCGGATGCCTCCGGGAATGTTCGTCCCGAAACCGCGATAAAGAATCCGCCCCGCCTTTTCTTCCTCCACGTATTCATGCGTGCGCACATAACGACTCCGGTACATCACCCGGTCGCCTTCGAATGCAAATCGCGTCAGAAATCCATCACCGTCAAAAATATGCCCGTACGCAACGCCCGCGCGTTCAAAACGCCCCGGACCATTACGAACGAGAATCCCCCGCATGGCTGAAGGTATCGCTCCTTCGATGACGTCGAGCGTGACGTCCGTCACTTCGCGCGCATTATCATGCGACCGTACATAACCGGCGGCCCAATCGATTTCAGTGTTGGTTTCCACGTCGTGGAAGCTAGCGGAATTTCCCCCCGCACGTCAAATCATTTGGCACCAATGACATGCGTTTATTTCTGCCTTGCGGCTTTCGGCATAGTTGCGTGAACCTTACGCGCTTGCCATTCACAGCCGCGAAAGAGATTCGAACCGAATTCCTTCGCGCATAGAAGCCGAAACTCGAATTGTTCCCCGTCGTCAATGGAACTCGGTATCATGGCGCTGTCGGTTTCGCCAAAGCCGGCGAAAAATCGAACCATCGCTCAGCGAACGGAGAATATCGTGAACTTCCACAAGCGCGTCGCCGCTGCAAATCGGTCATTCAGCACAATCCTCGTGCCCTGGGTCTCCCTCCTGGTGACTGGGTGTTCCTCCGGTCCGATCCCGGATTCGCTACCAATTCCCGGGCCCACGTTCACGATGGTCATGGCGTCGGATACACAGTACCCCTGGGCTCCTTCCTGCGATGGATCCGGCGACGCAACATGTTTGGAGAGAGAAGCAACGGCTGCCAATCGTAATCAGGTGCTGGCGATTGGCGCCCTGAAAACGTTGACCTGGCCGAATAACGGCACGCCACTCGCCCCCGTGCGCGGAATCGTGGTCAATGGCGATATTACGAACCTCTGGCACGGGGGAGAAGCTGGTACGCTTGCCGCTATCGTCAAGAAGGCGCAGGAGGACATCAAAGCCAACGACCCAGACAATCCCGCCTTGTCAGCTGTGCCATTCCTCGGTCTTGGCAATCACGATGTTTTTAATAATGTATGCGATTGCAGCCAGTTCGGCCCGTTCGATGCGAATTCTTGCGCGCGTAATGCCGTGTCGACCATCCGAGGGCTCTACTCCAATAAAGCGTGGATCAATTTCGATCCGTGCAGCTTGGCCTATTCGTTCGATTTCAACAAATATCGCTTCATCCAGCTTCATCTGTGGCCCGGGTATCGGGGCAGTCTCGGTTACTGGATGACCGGGGGAAACTTGGACGAGAGAAGGAAGTGTGAGAGCGATCCTCGTCGCTTCGACCCCTCGGAAGAAAAAAGACAAAAGAATCAGTGCGATAACGACGAGATTTATGATGCGTGGGCTTGGCTCCAGACAACCCTCGATCAAGCAGACGCCCTGGGATTCAAGTCCGTTTTGATGTTTCACATGCACGTCTCCGAGCTATGGGGGGACGGCGACTCTCGGAAGGGCCAAAAGAAGTATTGGCCGGACGAAGATGTCAAAAAGTTCGTAAACATCGTCAAAGGTCACGATGTTTTCGCCGTCTTTACCGGACATATCCATAACCTATGGGGTAAACATACTTCTCCTACCTGGGGCGAGCTTCGAAACAAGAGGGACAAAACGGTACCGGTCTTTTTGAGCGGATCTTCCGATAACCACACGTTCCTTGTGGCGGAGTTTGCGGAGACGTCATTGCGGGTGACCGTCATCGACAGCACGGATGGGAATGCGCGTTTCAAGCCGCCGAAGGACCCCAATCCAGAAACGGAAACCATTCTTACCTGGTAACGTAAGTACCTTGACCTCGCTTCCGTTCCCCGTTAATGTCAGCGCCCATGCGACATATCCCTCTCGAAAGCCTCCTCCTCGGACTTGGCGACCTTCTTTCCAAGCGGCAGGCCGCACTTCAGAGTTTTGCCAATGGTGCCGCCAACATTCCTTTGCTGACCCTCCTGCAAAGCAGAATCGCCGCATTACCCAAGGCGTTGCTGGGTCGTCCATTGACCGAGGAATTGGATAGCGCCGATGCAATCCACGACAGCTTGGGCGGTGGAATCTATTTCATCACCGAAGCTTATCTGCGGCATGGCAATGCCGGGCCTGAAATCATCGCCGCCGCGAAAGAGATTCGAGCCGAGATCATTCCTGCATTGGATTCATTGACCGCCACGTATGAATCGGAAGCTTCGAATGCCCGACTTCATCGCGAACGATTGTCCGCATTGAAGCCGAAACTCGAATTGTTCCCCGTGGTCAATGGAACGCTTTATGATTGGGCGGTCGATTTCGTCAAAGCCGGCGAAAAAATCGATACGCTGCTCAGCGAACGCGCCGATGCAAAAGACCGGGCCGAAGCGTCCGCATTGCGGTCGGATACCATCGGGCAGCTCAATCGCCTACGCAAGAGCTTGAAGGCCGAGCAAAAGATCAACCCTGCATTGCCTTCGGGTCTCGAGTCGCAGGTCTTCGGCTATTTCGATTTGCTCGAAACCAATGCCGCCGAAGCGTATGCCGAGGCGAAGCGGAAAGCCAAATTACCCGGCACACCCACCGTGCCTTGACCCTTTCGCCATCGCTTGCGCCTCGACCGCCTGCGATGCACCCTTCACGCATTCCGCCGTACGACCCGGCACATCCGATTCACCCGAAGAGCTTCCGCGAGCACCATTGAGGGGATCGGATCCCGTCCGAAGCGTGAATGATCGCACGATCCCGTGGATGGGATGCACCCCGAAGAGCTTCCGCGAGCACCATTGAGGGGATCGGATCCCGTCGGAAGCGTGAATGATCGCACGATCGCGTGGATGGGATGCACCCCGAAGCGCTTCGGCGAGCACCATCGAGTGGATGGGATGCACTCCGGAGCGTGAGTGATCGCCCCCTCGAGGGGATCGAGTCTGCCCCTACGTTCGATCGATTGCCTTTGCGGGTGGCTCGAAGTCTCTCGCTGGTGAGGTGGTTCAATCCTCCACGAAAATGGGCGTCCATTCGAATGTCGTGACGCCAGCTTCGCGGAAGATGTTCATCACTTTGGGGGTGACGAGGTTCTTACGATAGGGAACCAAGATCCGGCGAGGATCTTCATGAACCCTCAAAGTGCCATACCATTCCCACGTTAGATTCATGTCGCGAATATCGTTGAGATCTTTGCGTCGGTACACGGTTCGAAAGGGCCCCGGTTGGAGAAACGACATATTGCCACGATAACAAAGTGGACATGCTTTTTCCCGGTCTAATTGGCTGCCAGGCGCTTGAGGCGGCAACGTGTGCCCAATGAAGATTTGCTCACGCGCGACAAGCGACTGGCCGCCGTTTTTCATCCGGGCATAGACTTCGCCAAACCCGGCGATGCCGGTGACATTGTTGTCACGCAGTTTTTTCACCATCCCTCCGTCGGCAAGTATTCCGCTGTTGGTGCAGCCAATGGCCCGATGTTTTCGAAGTATTGGCAAATGTGCGCGAGAAATGTACAACGGCGGATCCAATTGCGCACCCATTCCGCAATTGGGGCAAATGGCCGTCAGGTCATACCTTGTACCTTCGCTCGCCCCCGCTTCAACGTATGCATCAAAATCTGGACTCATGATGAGCAAGGGCGCGGATTGCCGATCCTCCTCGGTAAATTCGTAGTCTGCATAGGAATCCGACTCGATACCATGATGCTGGAGAAGTTCGAACACGCGACCGATCCGTGGATCACCTTCCTCGAGATGTAGGTAGACACGAATCGTCGTTGCGTCGCCAATCGTGAAGCTGACGACCTCGGCGTCCTCGGATCGACAGCCTGTAGGCTCGAGAATCGAAGCAGCGCCACGCGGCAAGCGACCAGCATGGAACGAGATATTTCGCACAACTTTCATCGACTCCTCCGCAACGGTACAGAAGGTTGAGGGCGTTGGACACTACTTACCAAAATAGCTCCGGATGGACTCGAGCCAGACGGGGTGGTCCAACCCATAGACATTTTGGTAAAGTCGCCAAAGCTCATCAGGTGACAGTTTATCGTCGATGTTCTTGCCGGCTTTCCTCAATATGTTCTTGCGTTCTGTGTCCAGCGCAGCGGTAATGGCTTTATGTTTGAGGTCCGTCAGAATGATAGCCGGTATATCATCTCCATTCGCTATGTTGAGCACCTTGTCAGCCATATCCTTCTCGAGAATATGGTGCGATTGGTACAGATATCGCCACCTCGCGGTAAACATGCTCGCCCGCGAATACGGCATGATTGTTTGCATCTGCGCGAGGGCCACGGCCATTTGGTCACCATACCGCTTGACCAAACCTTGCACAATGGGTTTGGGAAGAAAATCCGGGCGGGCGATGATCAGGATGGCGTTTTTCTTGGCCGCAGCGGCGATCTTTTTGGCGAGCTCCGTCCCGGACTTGACGGCCTTCGGCAAAAACATGAACGTCGAGGCCATGAATTGCAGGAAAAACGAATTCGGACCGTTCGGGTTTTTCCCGGACGGAATGCCATAACGTTGCCCGTTCGGATCCTTCAAATTGCCCGACGTATCGCCCGACAAGACGCCCTGAGCGATCAACGTCTGCCGAACGATCGCCTCGAAAAACGATAACGATTGACCCGTTCCCGTCGCGCTCGATGACCACGTCGGCTCGGGCGAACCACCCAATCCCTCGTGATTGTGATCGCCTTTCTTTTGCGCCATTGCATCACGAACCATTTCTTCGAAGGTCGCTTTGCGCTTGGCCAATTCCTTTTCAGGCTCTCGAGGCTTGGGCGGGGGTTTGCCCTTGCAGCGCAATTGATCGTAAGGCGGACCGAATTCGTACACGCTCTCCGGCGGAGCATTGTCGTCGTACACGAAGATGCGATCCGCCGTCGCAATCGCTTTGTTAAATTGCTCGATACTCGTCGTATACGTCGTGCCTTCTTGCGACTTCGTCGCTGCCCATTGGAGCGTTTCCTGATCAATGCCCGGCGGCTTGACGCAAACATGAATCACAGGAATTTTGCGCACCGGCGCTTTCACGTCGATGGCTACATATTGCGGATTCGTGGATATCGCATCGACAAACGTCGTATGTGGACCAAAATCGCCGACGATTCGCAATGGATTCGAGTCACCACTCGGTAAATCCGCTTCGTCGTATTGCGCTCGAGGTAATAACCTATGCGGATCATCGCATGACGGGCGGGCTTCGCCTTCGGGCAACAATTGAGCGCTTTCGGCGGGGGCATTGAAGTCCCAAATGTAAAGAACATCGGCATGCGGCAAGAATTCCTCGAATGCTTCGCGCCGGTTGCTCGATACCGTCGTGCCGGTATCCGTATCGACAGCCCATTCTCGGGCGTCGAATTCGACGGTCGAGGGACGCATACAAACGCGCAACATCGACAAATGCGGATAAATCGCGGCATAATTCGGCGCGCAACTCGCCGTCGTGAAAACAAGAATGAGCAACAGGGCACAAACGCGATAAAAGGTGACGTGAATGGCGCTGAACCTCGCCCTCGGCGGGCTCGTGTCGGCCGTGGTTCGAAATGCCAAACGATGCCGATCGAGCAACCTTGCTGATTGGTGAGCGGTCATCTGGATTCTCCGATGGCCGCATGCAATGGGCAACACGAGCAAAAGACAGAACAGCATAAGCGTCGAAAGGGCGGGGAACATGACAAAACCTCCCCAAACCATTGTAGACCTGGCGCAATTGCCGGGTCAATGGGCATTCCTCGAGGTTTGGACATTGAATGACCGAGCTTGCGTCAACGGCTCGATGTCGATTCGTCAGAACGACTGCATTGCACGATTCTTGATGAGATCCAGGCAATCACGGAGAGGACGTATCACCGTGAGAATCAAAATGCACCCATTGCGTGGGTTTATTCCGGCTGCACGACTTTCGGCGCATTCTCTTGCATATTACGTGTTTGCCATCCGCCCGCTGCCCATTGCAACGACCCGTCGGGCTGATGCACGATCTTCGCGTGCGCATAATGTGCGCCCGTCGGAGGCACTTCCCAACGCCCTTTTTGCCACACCCAACGTCGTCGATCCCAATTCCACGACCCGTCAATCCAAACAACGCTGTTCCCGGGCCTCGTCGGAATCATCTCCGCTCGCGGGGCCGGCGGGGGATACGGAATCGTAATCAGATTTTGGCTTTCATTCGGACCCATCCGCGGCAACGGCAATGCCGATTGCTTGCAGGCCGAGAAAAATAGGCCGAAGACGATCAAGAGTCCGCGGATATCCACGAAACGTACACCTCGATGAACCGCCGACCGAAAAACAGAAACTCGAGCGTCGCCAGGACCAAAAATGGTCCGAACGCCATACGCGCTTGCCCCAATCCATCACCCGCTTCCGCCATCAAGGGATCCTTCGCCAATTCTTTTTCCACCTCGGCCCGTTCGTCCGGGGACATCTTCTCGAGCTCCGCCAAAAGCTCTTCACGTTCTTTCCGCACCGCTTCGGGCTCTTCGATTTTCCCCTGCACGAGCAACGTGCCGATCGCGGCGAGCGTTCCTTGCACCGCACCCGCACAAAGCACGACGATTGCGCCTATCCAGCCAAACCACGCGCCCGCGAGCATCAACAGCTTCGCATCTCCGAGACCCATGCCCGCGCCCCCGCGAATCATCGGGTAGATCACGACAAACGGCAGGAACACCACGCCAAACCCCACGCCTGCTCCGAGCAGCGAATCGACGAACGTCATGTCTCGAAACGATGCCGTCGCGATGCCGAGGATCGTTCCGCCGATCGTGATCGAGTCGGGCAGAATCATGTGTTCCAAATCGATGAACGCCGCCGCGACGAGACCCAAGACGAGCGCGAGATCCACCACGTAAATCGCACCGGCTCGAAGCAGCGGCGTACTCGCCGGAAGCTGCAACAAGATCACGTGCACGATCGCCACGGACAACACGCCGCCGATCGCTTCGACGAGCGGGTATCGCGGAGATACTTTGACCCCACAACATCGCGCCTTGCCTCGCAACATCAGCCACCCGAAGACGGGAATGTTGTCCCAAGGTCGGATGGGTTTTTTGCACGCCGGACATTGCGACGGCGGATGCACGACGCTCATGCCGCGGGGCACGCGATGGATGACGACGTTGAGAAAACTGCCCCAAATCAGGCCGAAAAACAGCGAAAAACCGTAGAGGACCCAGAGGGGAAAATCGCCGAGGAACAACAAGGGACGTCGAGCATAGCGCGCCCTTTTGGACGACGCGCGCTTCCTCTGGCATAACCGGTCGAGTTTCGTTCTCGCGTCGGCCCGCATGACCTTCATCACGTTGAAGACGTTCGTTTCGCTCAGCTGCACACTGCTCGTCGTTGCAGGTTGTCGCAGTGGTTCGTCGACCGATGTTTCCGCCGGCGATGCAGGTCCGAAAGAAGTGCTCGCCACCAAAGGCAAAGTGCTCGAAGCCGCGGAAAATCAAGCCGATCCGGATGCAGGCTCGAAAGCCGTCGCGGCCAAAGACGAACGCATCGACATCTCCAAAGGTTCGTTCGTTGCGGGCTCCGTTCCGGGCGACAAAGGTCGTGATCCGGTCCTCGAACCCGCCGAGCTCGAAGTCGACCTCGGTTCGTTCACCATCGATCGTTATTTGTACCCCAACGATCCGACCAAACCTCCCGTGACCGGAGTGTCTCGAGCCAAAGCCGCGGAAATGTGCGCGCAGGCCGGAGGTCGCTTGTGCACGGAGCTCGAGTGGGAAAGGGCGTGCAAAGGGCCGGAAGAAACCGTGTATGCGGGTTCGTCCGGATGGGACCCCAAATGCGCGAAAGAGCCGGCTTCGTGTGCTTCGGGCTTCGGCGTACTCGGCATGGGCTCGGCGTTTCGTGAATGGACATCGAGCGACGTGATGCCCATCGAAGAGATGCAACCGCGCGCAGCCGCGATACGTGGCGCAGCAGCGAGCGCGACGAGCACGGATCATCGTTGCGCCCATCGCACGGCGATCGACCCGACGGCGAATGCGCAGGACCTTGGTTTTCGTTGTTGTCGAGGTGCTCCGAATGCGGCGCAAATCGCGTCGCCCAAGTGGGATCAGACCTACAAGCGCGTCGAGATTGCGCCGAGTGATCTGGCCGAGATGTTCACCTCGGTGCCGGCACTCGCGGCGCTCGACAAAAGCTTCACGTACTTCAAAGAACCCGACGATGTGAACGTGGTGCTCGCTCGTGCCGATGCGGGGGCCGCACCTGCAAACACGGTGCTGACGACATCAGCGCTGGGTTGGAGTCCCGTACCCGGCGAACAGCTCGTCGTGGTGGCCGGTCGCGCGGGCAAGGATTCGTTCATCGTGGCGCTGCATCGTTTGCCCAAGGACCGGTATCGCATTGCTTCGACGCTGGTCCTCAAAGACGAGCGAGGTCCCATCGTGCTGGGATTCAACGGCTACGTACGAAAGCGTTTGTCCTGGGCGACTTGCTGGGATTGTCGTGGTGAAAGCGGGCACGTGACTTACCGGGACGACGGACGCGTCGTCATCACGCAGAAATGAGCACCGAATCTCCGACGGGATTATCGACGTCATCTGCGATCGTGCTCGCCGGCTGCATCATCGCGCTCGGCATCTATTTCGGCCTACGCGGTCGTGAAGCTCCCACTCCGCCCGTGAATCAGCCATTGCCCGCTGTCCCGGCTCGAGGGCCGACGGTTTTGGCTGCCAAACCCATCGTCGATCAAGCCCGCGTCCTTCGCGAAGCCTCCGCGGCGCTCGATCGACACAAGAAAACGCTCACGGAAAAGTGCCTGGCCCCCGCGCTCGCTCAAAAGCCCGAACCTCCACGCGTGAAGTATTCGTTCAACCTCACGTTCGACGCGTCGGGGATGGTGATTGCTCGCGGCATCATCGAAGATCACGCCACGGCAAGGCCGGACGTCGCGACATGCGTCGGCGACAACTTTCCGGAGCTGAAGGTGACTCCGCCTGGACAAACCGTCCGGGTCGATGTGCCGCTCGAACTGCCGTGAGCAGTTCGACATGGCAATTGTAGGGGCGCGATAAATCGCACCCCTACAGGACAAACCTCCCAACCGCAGCAAACCCAGATGAACACCTTGGGCGATAGGGCGACGGTTCAGGGCGAACAGAGATAATCGCGGTAGTGGTTGTAGTACTTCACGAGGCGTTCCGTGACGTCTGCAAACTCGGAATAGTCGAGCGATTCGGTGGGCAGTTCTGCACAAAGAACCACTTCGCCTTGTTCGCCTTTGGCAAACTTTGCGATGCGCATGTCCCGATTGAGGAGCAGCAGTCGACGTGGAAGTTCGGTGGATGGCCTCAGACCTTGAGGCAAAACGGGCAGCATCGAAAGCAGCACCCAGTGTTCGCTGCATTGGATGTAGTACGGGGGCAACGCTGCGGCTCCCGGCCTTCGAGGCGCGACGCGAAGGATTTTATCGCCTTCGGGCTTGACGTCATAATCGAGCTTTTCGAGCCAACCCCGGATTGTCGCGACATCCACCATCGTCGGCAAGCCTAGTACATCGGACGGAAAGTTCGTAGCGGCTTACGCGTTTTGTTTGTCGTCGTGGTCCAAGACCAGCTCGAGCGTCATGACGTTTTGCGCGTCGTGCTGCAGTTCCACGCGACCGTTCGCAGCTTTGGCGGCGATTTGTGCGCAGTACAGGGATAACCCTCGGCCATACGCCGATTGCAGCAGGCGACTTCGTGACGGTTGCGGCGCAACGTCGGCCGCCTGCGGACGTGTCGAACACGAAATGCTCACGCCGAGCGGACTTTTCGCCGTCACGCAGACGACGATCTTCGATCGACTCACGGCTCGTTCGATCGCAAACGCCAAGAGATTGTCCAAGGCGCGTTCACAAAGCTCGGGGTCTTTTTCGACAAACACCCGACCCGTGCGTTGATCCGCATCGAGCTGGAGCGTCACGTCGGACGCCATGGCTTGCGGCGCGAGTCGTTCGACCGAGGCCATCACCAAGGCGACGAGGTCCATCGATACGAGCTGAACGTGGGGCGGACGCGGTTGCCCGATCATGCTCACGTTGCGAATCAAGCGGCGCATGATGTCGCATAACATCCGCATATCGGACAGGGTCTCGGCAACCTCGGGCGACGTGGAAGACTTCAGCAGACTCTCGAGGAAGGCGAGGTTTGTCCCGAGCGCCGCCACGGGATTGTTGAGGTCGTGGACCATCACCGCCAAAAGTTCGGGCAGCGTCGCATTCTCGGTCGGGTCGGACATGGGATCCTTTGCGTCGGTCACTGATGACCAAATATCCGGTCGACGACGGATCGCTACAAACTCAGCACGATTTGTTCTCCGTGCGTCGCGATTCTGGATTCGAGGAGCGTCAGCAGGGTGGCGCGGCGTTCGTCGAGCAGCATCAACGTACGCTGCGACAGAAGCCACGTATCGAACTTCCCAGGCATGAAAATTCTTTGGGCTCGTTGCCGATCGAGCAGCACGAGGGCGTCACGCAATCCCTTGGGAAATCGGATCACGGGTTTGAGCCGATCGAGCAGCTTGGTTTCACCGCTGGCAAAACTCTTTTGCGGAAACGCGCCAGTGTTGTCGGCGAGCACGATTTCGGAGGCTCCTTCATCGAACTGCACGCTTCGACGCAGCACATTGCCGGACAGATAATCGAGCACCAGGGTTTCGACGTAGTCGCGTAAGAGCGCTTTGTTTTCATTCGGCAATGGTTCGGCCGATGAAACGGCGTTTGCCCAGGAACGAGCCTCCTGAGCTTCTTCGAGCACCATTTCACGACGCGACATCATGCGCCAAGCCGTCGATGCATCTCCACGTGACGGCGCCATGAGCAGCGCATCGACAGTGCCGTCATTTTGAATCGCCGCATGCGCCGTCAAATACGTCCGCGTCTCATTGTCGTTCGCAAACAAGTCCCCAAGCTCACCCGTACTCAGCCGTCGCACGATCGTCGCCGGCACGACGCGCATGTCCAAAGCTCGCGCGAGTCGTTCGAGCGCCAAAGGTCGTCGATGCACGATGGGTTGCTGATCGAGGGCCAGGGCGGCGGTCACTTGCGCCAACCCCGAAGAATCTGTGCGTTCGAGTGTTGCCTGGAAAAACCCCGGCCGACTCCAGCTCTGCACCGTCATCGCGGTGATCCGTGCCTTGCGTAGTTCACGATGCACGGGACCTTCCCCTTCGTGCAACGGAGACGTTGCTTTGGGGGACATTGTGTTGCTCGGTAAAACCTTCGCCGAAGGAGCCGTCACGGTCTGCGCTGCGGACGACGAAGGAACGGCATGGTCTTGGCCCGCCGGAGCTTCACGCGAGCATCCGGCAGCGAACACGAGGGCGAGGAAAAACAGAATCGATTGCACGGCTTACGGTCAAATTCCGACACGCTCGTACAGAAACCGCAAGAGCCGTTCTTTGACGAGCTCACGACGTTCGAGCGGCACGATGTGCGTTCCGCCTTGGACCATGAGCAGCTCGCCCTGAGGCATCGCTTTGGCCATTTCTTCGGCATAACGCGCAGGCGTGAACGTATCGCGATCGCCGCCGATCACCAGCGCCGGCACATCGACTTGCGGCAACAAATCCACCGCCGAGTGTTCACCCGCGGATCGCAACATGCGCAGAAACATCGCCACGTCGATGTCGCCCATGTGTTCGAGGTACGGCATCACGTCTTCGTATCGAATGGAGCGATCGAGGTCTCCGGTCATCATCGCCAAACGAATCGTGACATCCGTGGGAACACGACCCCACAGCGCGCGCACGAGGTCCGGCCGCGCATCGACGCGTTCAATGAGGCGCGGAAGAATCCTGGCCAAAACATCCGTGCCTTTGAACGTGTACGTGATGCGTCCCGGAGCCCCGCAAATCAGCACGAGACCACGGACTTTTTCAGGGCGCAGGCGATACGCTTCGAGCGACACCTGACAACCCATCGAATGCCCCACGAGCACCACGGGCGGGTCGCCGATCGCGTGACGAATCGCATCGAGGTCGCGCGCATGATCAACGAGCTCGATCCGTGTCGGGTCTTGCGGCGGACTGCTGCGACCATGTCCGCGATAATTCCAATGCGCGACGGAGGCGACGGTTTCGAGGTCTTCCCAGAGGTATTTCCAGATAAACCCGTCGCAAGCGATTCCGTCTGTCAGGACCAACGAGACGTTACCCGGGCCTACACGTGAACGCACAAAGAGGCGCGTTCCATCGGGACCTGCGGCGAATGTCGCGTACGGGGGACGAGAAGAAGGAGGACGCGTCGTCAATCGCCCATGTCCTCGTCGACTTCATCGACGCTCGGCAGCTTCTTGATGTCGAGTCGCGCGAGTTTCCACGCGCGTTGCACCACCCACGACAACGATCGGTCGAGGCGATTGGCTTCTTCTTTGATCTCCTGGAGCATCGACTCCGGAAAGTAGAGGCTTTGTTTTCGCTTGTCGGACTTCGAGGCCTCGTTGTTTTTCGCCGCCGCGTCTTTGTCGTTCATGGGGCTCCTAGGCTCCAGGTAGCTACACCCGCGTACCTTAGCGCACGTATGGCGACTTAGGAAGAGGGTCGTCTTTGGGGCCGCTCTGCGCATCCGGCCGCGTGCTGGGACAAACACCCGTAACAGGAGCGCGCCCGAGCGTCTGTTTCGACGAACCAAAACAACGTTTTGGGGAAAACCATTTCGCTTCTATTCGGAAGAACGGTACGTTTTGACGAACATTGATCCATTTCGACGAACCAATTTATTTCAAAATACGTAAAACCCTGCCCATTCGTCTCTTTTTTTTGCCACTATCCAGCGGGATTCGTGAAGCCGCCACGCCATTTGCGCCGTTCGTGCGTTCCGCTCGCCCGAGTGGGATTAAAATCCCACTCTATGCAATCGAAGTCCGCACAGAGTGCGGACTGTGCATCATCGTTCAGATTTGCCCTCGCCATTCACGTCCTAGCACGACTCCGCCATATCATTCGAAGCGTTGCTCGGAGAGTGCTTGATTTCTCGGCGTAGCGGCGGGGCCCCACTGTTTGAGCCCGCGGAGCGGGCGAGTTTGGGGTGCCGCGAATGCCGAGAAATCAAGCCTCGACGAGTGCAAAACACGAAGTGGCGGAGTCGTGCCTAGGCAAAATCACGGAACGTGAATCGCGATTGCAGATCTGATGGCCGTTTCGAAGTCCCCGAAGGGGGACTTCGATTGCATAGACCCGGAATTTATTCCGGGTCGTTGTGT
>CAYSYX010000231.1:0-1383 GCA_964435055.1 uncultured Polyangium sp.
AAAGGGTTTGGCGTGTACGAAACGGACGCGGCCGGCACTCAGCTCATCTTTGAAAACAATGCGCTCTGGGTGCCGAATGGCGGCACGTTGTTCATGCAGAATGGCACGACGCCCTTGTTGATTGCAGCCATCAATGCTATGCAAGGGTATGGCGGAAATATCGAAGCCGATCCGTTGCTCGATGCGACGTACCATTTGCTGCCGGGTTCGCCGTGTCGCAATGCGGGAAAAACCGTCGCAGTGCCATTGGTGGACTTCGACGGTGATAGTCGACCGCAGGAAATGAGTTTTGATATCGGCGCGGACGAATACATGCCGTGAAAACGCTCACGAGGCGAGCGTGCGGCATTCATGCCGATGTGAATGCTTCTTTATGGAATTCGGTGGCCTGTGGGCGGCAGATCATCCGGAAAAACCCGAACCTCGGAACGCCCGATTGCGCCCGACCCTGGTCGTAGCATTTTGTCCATCACCACGTGGACGCATTGAAGTCGCTTCAAGGAACGACGAGTTGATCAATCGCCACGAAGGGCGAACCTTGAGGCAAATTCGAAAAACTCGTGCCTGCGACACTCACTTGGTACGTCCCGGGATACACCGTTCCGGCAAATGAAAATGCCGTATCGCATACCGACGCCATCGTGAGCGTGTATCCTTGCGCCAATTCCTTGAAAATCACCGTGGCCGGCGACGACGACGCACAAGTCCTCACGGGGGGTGCCTCATTGAGCGTCACGCTGCCTGCAATCGCGACCGCCAGTACATTCAGCGGCAAGGTATTGGATGCATTCTGAAGGCTTTGTGCCGCATGCACCGTGTACGGTGAACCTTGGGGCAAATTGGAGAATGACGTGCCCGCTACGCTGACTTTGTAGGTACCCGGGTACACCGTCCCCGAATACGACGCCGTCGCATCACACAATGAATTCAACGTCAAGTCGTAACCTTGATTGACTTCGTGGAAAAGGACCGTTGCGGGCGACGAGGACGCGCACGTTTTCATCAATTGCATGCCATTGAGCGTCACGCCACCATTTACGTTCACCGCCAAAACATTGAGCGGCAAGGTGTTGTTCGCATTTTGAATCGCGAGCGCCGAGTGCACCGTATACGGCGAACCTTGGGGCAAATTGGAAAAAGTCGTGCCTTTGACGCTGACTTGGTATGTTCCGGGATACACCGTCCCACTGAATGACGCCGGCGCATCACAAAGCGAATTCAACGTCAAGTCGTAACCTTGATTGACTTCGTGGAAAAGGACCGTTGCCGGGGACGATGACGCACACGATTTCACCAACTGCATTCCATTGAGCGTCACGCCACCATCGACGTTCACCGCCAAAACATTGAGCGGCAAGGTGTTGTTCGCATTTTGAATCGCGA
>CAYSYX010000231.1:1483-14442 GCA_964435055.1 uncultured Polyangium sp.
ACGTTCACCGCCAAAACATTGAGCGGCAAGGTGTTGTTCGCATTTTGAATCGCGAGCGCCGAGTGCACCGTATACGGCGAACCTTGGGGCAAATTGGAAAAAGTCGTGCCTTTGACGCTGACCTTGTATGTTCCCGGATAAACCGTTCCGCTGAAGGATGCGGGCGCATCACACAGCGAATTCAGGGTCAAGTCGTAACCTTGATTGATTTCGTGAAACAGAATGGTCGCCGGAGACGACGAAGCGCATGATTTGACGAGTTGCGCCTGATTGAGCGTCACGCCGCCATTGACATTCACCGCTTGCACATCGAGAGGCAGTGTATTGTTGGCATTCGTGATATTCAATGCCGCATGGACCGTATACGGCGAACCTTGAGGCAAATTGGAAAAAGTCGTGCCTTTGACGCTGACCTTGTATGTTCCCGGATAAACCGTTCCGCTGAAGGATGCGGGCGCATCACACAGCGAATTCAGGGTCAAGTCGTAACCTTGATTGATTTCGTGAAACAGAATGGTCGCCGGAGACGACGAAGCGCATGATTTGACGAGTTGCGCCTGATTGAGCGTCACGCCGCCGGTCACATTGACCGCTTGTACATCGAGCGGCAACGTGTTGTTCATGTTTGTCAAGGTAATGGATGGATGGACGATGTACTCCGTACCTTGAGGCAAATTGGAAAAAGTCGTGCCTTTGACGCTGACCTTGTACGTTCCGGGATAAACCGTTCCGCTAAATGACGCCGTCGCATCGCAGACCGCATTGAGGCTCAGTTGATAACCGAGATTGATTTCCTCGAAGATAATGGTCGCAGGTGACGAGCTGGCGCACGTTTTTACAAGCTGAGCACCATTGAGGGTGATGCCGCCCGTTACATTCACCGCGTCGACATCGAGCACGAGCCCCGTTGGATCGCCTCCCACGCATTGGCCTTGAAGATTGCAGGAATAACCCATCGGGCAGCCCGTAGGGCACATCGTTCCGCATTCATTGGCAACGCCGCCTCCACCGCAGGTCAATCCACCGGCACAACCACCGCAATCCAACATATTGCCGCACATATCGGGGATCATCCCGCATTCCGCATTTTGAGCCATGCAGGTTGTCGGGACACACGGTGCGCCGCCTCCACCGCCCATTCCGCTGGAACTACTGGACGATGAGCTGGACGACGAGCTGGAACTACTGGACGACGAGCTGGCCGATGAGCTGGCCGATGAGCTGGAACTCGAAGCCATGCCGCTCGAACCGCCCATGCCGCCCATTCCGCTGGAATTACTGGACGACGAGCTGGACGACGTGCCGGAACTGGACGTCATGCCGCTCGAACCGCCCATGCCGCCCATGCCGCTGGAGTTACTGGCCGACGAGCTGGACGATGTGCTGGAACTGGACGTCATGCCGCTCGAACCGCCCATGCCGCCGGTATTTCCTGACGAACCGCTGGAACTGGACGTCATGCCGCTCGAACCGCCCATTCCGCCCATTCCGCCCATTCCGCCGGTATCTCCGCCCCCCGTGCCCCCCGTGCCGCCCGCGCCTCCCGCACCACCCGAGGAGTTTGTCGGAGGCGACGTGTCATCACTGCAACCCACGGAAAAAGCCGCAATGACCAAGGCGAGCGCGGTCCAGGGGGTTCGGGGCATAAAAGATTTGTCGGCTGGGACAAGTCGAGTCATGGCGGTGTGGGACTTTCTGAAACGAGGTTTGTGCAAGTGCTACACGAGGGGTATGTCGAATGCAATCGGATTGACGTGGCGGCCGGCGCGTCATCGTCGATTTTGCCCATTTGGTGTCGCCTTGGTTGGACTTCGTTCAGCCGGGCGTCAATCATGCACGAAAAGAATTCGTTTACTTCTTTTGGGCCAGGGCCAACTTCGCCGCCGCGTCGGTGCTCACGAGTTGAACATGAGGCGGCAAAAGCTTGGCGAGCGCCAGAAATGAGTTTTGCAGGGTCAACCCCCCATCGCTGGTCATATAGACCCAGGTGACCGTGCCTTTGGGGTATCCGGCGAGCTCGTCGGCCATTCGTTGCGGACTGAAGCGGAATGGATCCGTATCTTTGTCGATGCCTCGCCACGAGCGCGGCCGGAACAGCCCAATTCGACCGCCATCCGCACCGGTGAGTACCTCGTAAAACTGACCTTCCGGCCACCAATTGAAAGTCGGGAAAGGATAAGGCACATTCATCGGGAATATGCCGCGGATCGAGCTGCCGGCGTGCGCGTATTTCGGCAAGAAATGCGCCTCTGCGTCCTGCCAAGTGTCCAACCAATCCCAGTGAACGACGCCGTTCAGGCCCAGAATGCACGCGTCTTCGTCGGTCGCCTGAACGAACTTATCCTGCGCATCCTCGGCCAATGACGACGGATACGCATACAAATGCCCGCTGGGCGGTAAAACGAAGTAATCCTTGCTCGATCGTCGGCTCTGTTCGTAATACCAATGGAGCACATCCGGCGCGATTTGCGCGAGGTGCGGGGAGATGCTCCAGCTCAGCGCCGGACACACGTCGGGGGTCGCCTCGCAGTCGGCAATGCGCTGCTGGAACCAATCGTGGCGTGTCGTCATCATGTATTGGATATTGTCGCCGTCGCCCACGACAAACGCGACATAAGTTTTGTCGGGATCATAGGTCACCGCTTCGGGCTCGTTTGGAGTGACGACGCCCGACTCCGTAATGGGAGGCGCACGTGTGGCGAAAAACGACAGATTGCCCGCCTCGCTGGCGATTGCGCCCATATTGCGGGAATCGAGACACCGTGTCTGAGCCTCGTACAAATACCCACCCCCGACGTTCCACGCGTTGTTGTACCCGTAAACGCCGACCGGCGTTGCCCATTGGCCGCCGTTGACGATGCCGCTGAGCACTTCTTTTTCGGGATTTCCGTCGATGCAACCATTCACGAGAAACACCACGAACAGTTTTTGCGAAAATACGAAATCGACGAGCGCCGGCTTCATTTCTTGCGTCATGGCCGGCGACGCCTGATCGGCCGGTTGCAGTTCATAGCCGGGATTGAGCATCGCCAGGCCGGTCGTTTGCGCGCCGTATTTGTCAAAAACGTACTTGGTCGCCAATGCCGGGGTATTCTTGTCCATCAGCTCGGTGAGCGCATCGAATACGGGGTTGTCGCACGGCACGCTCACGCCGGCATCCAATGGAACGGCCCCGAGCGCTGCCGCGGCCGTGAGAATATTCGGAAGCAGCGGTTGTTGATTCTTATAATCGTATCGGACACAGGCGGGGAATTTCGTGACACACGAAGTCAGGAATTCCTGTGCGTTTATCGTTGCGGCGGGGACCAGACCGAGATCCTTGATCCACACAAGGTCGTGGGGGATCGCGTCGATGTAAACGGACCCGCCCGCATCGCGATTGTGCAATCCGGCGCAAGCTTGCACTGCGAGCTGCACGGGCGGCGGAGCATCCGGTTCGACATGCACGACGGTAAATGGCCCGGGTGTGGGTTTCGGGCGCGACGGGTCGTATTTGGCGCAGGAAGGTGGAGGAGGAGGAGGCGGATTCGGTTGCGCATTCGGGGTGTCGCTGCACGCCGCGACGAATGTCGCAGAGACGAACAGCATCGGCGTTGTGCCAAGCAAAGAACATCGACGCACCATGAATACACCCATTTTCAATCCGGCATCGACCGCTCCATGCGGCACTCCGGCATTGACATGCCTACGCTTACCACGTTCGGCGTGGAAAGAGAATGGGGCGATTGTCGAGGCACAACCGATGTGTACCTGTCTCGGATCGGACGAGGTGCAGGGGCGTGGTCCGTAAAAGCGTGCGGAAGGTCCACGTTCGGGCCCATGCACCCGGACAAACGCACCGTCTCCAAATGATTTCGTACCAAGTACGGTTCCGAATGTGGTAAAATTTTTCGCCGGTGCAGAGGAATGCTCAGTCACGGCCGCTTTTGCATGGACGAGGAACGCTCGAGGGTTTTATGCAGCGATTGACTTTTTGGTTGATCATCGTGGCCGGATGTTGCGTCCTTTCTTGTTCCGACGATCCCAAGCCGCTGCCCGGCGAAGTGGGCGATGCGTGCCGTCAAAGCGACGAGTGCCAACCCGACCTTACGTGCATCAACCCGAATTTTTCATTGGGTTGCGGCATTCCTCCGCGGGAACTCTGCGCCGTCGACACGGATTGTCCCATGGGAAACGTTTGTCATGCCATTTTGGATTCGTGCAGTTCCGATGGTTTGGGGTCGCAATGCGCTCCACCTTGCCCCATGACCACGTGCAGTTCCGGGCTTCGTTGCGGCTCGAATGGCGCATGCGAGCCCGTTCCGTGCAATGATGGTTTTACCTGTCCCGCGCGACAGCAATGCGATCCTTCTCTTGCGTATCCGCCGCTCCCCGTCGCCTCCCGCGCCTCCGGATGTATTGATATTCCCTGCACGAGCGATAATGATTGCCCCGCCGGAAAACCCTGCGTCGGTCAAGTCTGCCAAGACGGCCTGGGCCATTGTGCCGAACCGCCCCCGCTTCCGCCGTGACGCATACGAAATCGGTTTATCGAGCAAGCTGCCATTTTCGCATTGTCTGCGAAATCCGCACCGCGGGGCCATGAGAATGGGCCTGAGTGGATAGGCTTGACAGTCGGCATCGATTTTGCGACAGTGACATCCTTATGGGGCAACGTCGCGAAGTCATGCTATTTGCTGTTTCCGTGGGCGTGATGGGATGCGGTACTTCGGGTCCGAATTCCGGCACGACGTCGGGGATGCCGGAAGAATCGTTTTATGCGCTCCATGTCCACGTTGCCTTCGTCGACGACGGGCAAGGCGTGGCGATTGGGGCTCAAAATGGGGCGATCGTGCATGTTTTACCAAACGAAATGATCGGCAAGAATCTCGTTTGGGCGACGACGACCGGCGGCGAAAATATCTTTAATGTTTTACCTGTCGAAAACGGCAAGACCATCATCAACGACGACTTGACCGCCGATGCGCAAACGTCCGCTCGGTATGCCAACGGCGCTTGGGAATTGGCGGCATTCGTATCGATTGCCGGCGCGAGTCCTTTTGCGGGGCCGCAAGCGGGCGATTTGGCGGCATTCGATAATTCTGCGCCTCCCGCGGGCCAGCCCCCCGTCACGGGTGTATCGGTGCGCATGACCGTCGATGACGCCGACGCGTATGTCTCCCTGAGCAACCATCATTTCATTCAATACTGATCATGCAGCGCTTCTCCCTCGTGCTTGCGGCGACGCTGACCTTTGGTTGTCAATCCGAACCATTGTCTCGAGTGCCCGGTGGATTGCGAGCCGCCGAATTCGGTCCGGTGCCGGCTTTGCCGTCCTGGCCGGACCTCGAGCCCACGTCGGCAAAAGAAGAACTCGGACGGCGATTGTTTTTCGATCCGCGCCTGTCCGCCAGTGGAAATACCAATTGCGACATTTGCCACGTCGCCGCCACTCGATTTCAGGACAATTTGATTACGGCCGTGCCGGATCGCTCATATCCGCAGGCGTTTCCTCGAGCCGATCGCAATACGACATCGATGCTCAACATCGTATACGCGCCCGTTTTGCGGTGGGACGGTTCGACGTCCGATTTGATCGAAGCCATGGTGCTGCCATTTGCCGAACCCAACATGAACCTCGGTACGGACATCCCCGCGGCCCAAATGGTCTTGTACGACAAACTCACGTCGCAACTTCCGGATTATGTCCCGCTTTATGAAAATGCGTTTGGTACCGATCCTCGAACGTTATCCGCAGCCGAAGTATTCCGTTTGACAGGCCAAGCTTTTGCGGTGTTTTCGCGGCGCATGATATCTAGGGATTCCGCATTCGATCAATGGAACGCCGGCGACGACGATGCCATGAGCGAATCGGCCGTCCGCGGGTTCGAGCTGTTTCGCGGAAAGGCCCGATGTGTCGTGTGTCACTCCGGGCCATTTTTCACGGACTATACATTTCACAATGTGTCGACTTCGATACCGGATGCGAGCGGGAAGCGTAAAGACGAAGGGCGGTTTGTCGTGACCGGAAACGAAAAAGATCGCGGCGCATTTCTTACGCCGACATTACGCAGCGTGATCGACTCGCAACCTTATTTTCATGACGGCAGCGTCGGTTTTATTCGCCTGGCCATATCGCATTTCATATCGGCCGAGGCCCTTGCCGATCCCAACCACGATCCCGCCCTTGACCTCAATGAAACGTTCACCGATGCCGAGCTCGACGACCTCGTGGAGTTTTTACGCGCGCTTCGAGGTGCACCCATCAGCCCGGAACTTGTTGCTCCCGAATATCCAGTCCCTTGAGCCGAGGAGAAGAGCCTTGTGAAAATCGTGAACATCGTCCTGTTTTCCGCATTATGGGCCATCGGTTGCGGTGATGAAAATCCAACACCGACGCCGACGGACAAACCATCCGTCGAACGAGGTGAATACATTGTCGAGCATTTGGGGCCGTGTGGTCAGTGTCATACGCCGCGCGATATGAACGGCATGCCCGACGATACGAAACATTTGGGCGGAAATGATTGCTTCATTGATGTGGATCCCATGGATCCGAACATCGGATGCATTGCCGCGCCAAACATCACGAACCACCCGACGGGTTTGGCCGATCGCTCCGATGATGAAATCAAAGCGATGATTACCAAAGGCACGCGGCCCGACGGTTCCGCCATGTTCCCCATCATGCCGTATTTCCTCATTGCTCGATTTACCCCGACGGACCTCGATTCGATCGTGATGTATTTGCGGACCTTGACGGCCGTGGATCGAATGACCGCCAAGTCGCAGCCGCCCTTCGACATTCCCATTCCCATGCCCGTGCCGGCATTGGCAGATGCCGAAATGCCCATGCCCACGGTGCAGAACGACGCGACGATGCGTGGTCGATATTTGGCGACGGCCGCGTGTATTTCGTGTCATACGCCGCTGGTCAATCCGATGGACTTCCGGACGCTCGACAAAACCAAATTGTTCGCAGGTGGAAATACGTTTGCATCCGCGGTGCTCGGTTATGCCAGTCCCCCATTGCCGCAGGTGATTTACTCGACAAACCTCACGCCCCATCCCACGACGGGATTGAATTACTCGAAAGCTGAAATCATTGCGTTGCTCAAAACGGCGAAAGACAAGACGGGCGGCAATGTTTGCCCGCCCATGCCGATCAAGGGCGCTTATCAGGGGCTCACGGACAGTGATTCGAGCGATTTGGCCGATTACATTTTGGCCTTGCCGCCCGTGGACAATGCGGTCGCCGGTACGTGCGTAGCGCCGTGATGAAGTGAACGTCCATAACGCAGATCATGTCGGTCACCGTTATGGCACGAACTGGCGCGATCAACGACGCCGGCGTCGTGCGTGCGCGAGGATTGTCAATCCGAACAGAAAAACGCCCAGCGCAACGCTGTTTGGTGACGGAACGGCCAGGGCGCAGGCGCTGCTTTTGGGCGCCTCCGCGGGGGCGGTCGCGGATGGCGTGGGCGGAGGCTGCGTGGACGGTGGCACAGCCGGCACAGGTGCGGAGGAAGGAGCGGCGGAAGGCGCACTGTCGGCGGAAGGAGCCGGTTTTTTGGCCGAAGCGGAGGCGTAAGGAACCGACGCCGAGACGCAACGTAAGTGCGCTTTGAATTTGAAGTGCAGGTGGTCGAGTTTTTCTTCGACACATTTGCCGGCCTCTTCGTGCTGACCCGCTTCGTCGAGGAGGTAGTTTTTACACGCGTCGCCCGCTTTCTTGTCGCGACATTCGCTGACGCCTTCCCCGCCGCGAGGGACCAGGTCGGCGTGGGCCGCGCCTGCGTGCAGGAGTAGAGCTGCGGCGGCGATCAAGGGCAAGGACGATGTCTTGGGCATGGCGTCCGTCCACTCCTATCATCGTTCACGTTTGTAGACCAGGCCCGACGCAAGCAATTCGTTCGCGCGCAGTGCTTGCGCCGCGATGTAATCGTGCCATTCGAGTGTGCCACACAATGGCACATCTGCGTGACGCTAAAATCCTGGCAATCGCTCCAAATCGAAAGTTCGCGGAAGAATCGGCTTGTTTTTTCGAGTTGGCACAACTTTTGGATTACGCCTCCGCAACGCCTCGGCTTCGTGCCCCGTGCTTATCGGAGGATATGCATCATGCTTTCACGCACAAAGAAATTCTCGGCTTGGTCCCTTCTTGCGATGACGCTCGGCGCTGCCGCCATGGGCTGTAGCTCGACTCCCGTGGTTGAAGAAGGCTTCGTTTCGGATTCGCCCTTTACGGGTGGCGGAAAGAATACGGACAGCGCCGGAGGAGGAACCGGGACGGGTGGCGGCGAAATGTCTCCCGGTGGCGCCCCGAATGCCGGTGGTGATGGCAGTGCACAAAAGGCCATCCAGGAAGCCGATATCATTCAGGTCGACGGCAACAATCTCTTTGCTCTTTCACAATACGGCGGTTTGTCGGTCATTGATATGACAAACCCGTCGAACTTGTCGATCGTCGGCCATTACCCGATTCAGGGCATTCCTTTCGAGATGTACCTGCAAAACGGCATCGTCTATGCGATGTTCTCTTCGTTCGGGCAATGGGAATGCAACGTCGATTATACGGATTGCAGCTACATTCAATCGAGCCACATCGAAGCGCTCAATGTGCAGAATCCGGCGAACATCACGCAAATCGGTACGTTCGACGTGCCGGGTGAAATCTCGGATTCGCGTATCGTCGGCAGCGTGCTTTACGCCGTGTCGTACGAAAACGGTTATTGCTGGAATTGCAACGACGCGCCGACGACCACGGTCACCTCGATCAATTTGGCCAATCCCGCGGACATTCACGTCGTCGATACCGTTGGTTTCGACAGCTCGGATCCGAATGGATATGGATGGGGCAAACGCAGCGTGACCGTGACGCCCGATCGCATGTTCATTGCCGGGATCGAATGGGATGGAACGAACGACGGTCATTCCACGATTCAGGTCGTCGATATTTCGGACAATGCCGGTCTTTTGCATGTCGGCGCATCCGTGCAAGCTGCGGGCATGATTGAAAGCCGCTGGCAAATGGACGAATACCAAGGCGTATTGCGGGTCGTCAGCCAACCGGGTATTTGGGAAAGCGGCGTTCCGCGAGTCCAAACCTTCCAAGTCAATTCATCCGATTCCGTGACGCCGCTCGGATCGCTCACCATGACGTTGCCCATGCCCGAGCGACTCCGTTCGGCTCGTTTCGACGGTACGCGTCTTTATGCCATTACGGCGGAGCAGACCGATCCGCTCTTTACGATCGACGTCTCGAATCCGGCGCAGCCTGCGCAGATTGGCGAGCTTGCCTTGCCGGGCTGGATTTATCACCTCGAACCGCGAGGCAATCGGCTCTTTGCGCTCGGATACGACAACGCGAATCCGGAAGGTTCGATGAACGTATCGCTCTTCGACGTGGCGGACATGGCGAATCCGACGCTCATCAATCGCGTTGCATTCGGCGGAAATTGGTCCTGGGCGCCCGAGGATCAGGATCGAATTCACAAGGCCTTCAAGATCGATTCGACGCTCGGCGCGATTTTCGTTCCTTACGGCGCGTATTCGTGGAGCGAGCAAGACGGTTATTATGGATGTTCGCAGGTTGAAAGCGGCATTCAAATCGTGGACTTCACGACGAATTCGCTGACCAAGCGTGGTATGGCGCCGCTCGATGGGTTTGCCCGTCGCGCGCTCATTCACCAAGGCAAACTTTTCAGCGTCTCGGATTCCGAAGTCAGCGCTTACGATATTGCCAATCGCGACAATCCGGCGCGCCTCGATCGCATGGGTTTGTCGGCGTGGGTCAATCAATCGGCGCGCGTCGGATCGAACCTCGTGCGTGTTTCGGCGGATTGGTGGACGACGGCCGGAGCGCTCGAAGTTGTTCCGGTGAGTGAACCGGGCCGAGTGGATCCGGTCGGGCGTATCGACCTCAAAGACGTCGTCGGTTTGGAAGACACGAACGATTGTTATGGCTGGGGTTACTTCTATGGCGCGCAGCTCTTCCCGCTGGATTCGTCGCGCGTGGCGATTGCGTGGTCGACGTATCCTTATTACTTCGACGCGGGCCCCGGCGGCGTCGGCGGAACGAATGCGTCGAAAACCCACGTCGTCGTCGTGAATATCGCCAATCCTGCGGCTCCGACGGTCGAAGGACGCATTTCAATGCCTTTCGCGACGCAGACCTGGAGCCAATGGGGATCACTCGACGGCGGTCAAGCCATCTTGAAAGTGGGCAACAAGCTTGTTTTCCGCCGTGTCGAGACGCCGGTGAATGGCGGCGAAGAATCGGCGTGGCTCGAGACGGTCGATTTGTCCAATCCCGCGACGCCGGCGCATCTTGCTCCCCGTCAATTGCCTGATGGATTGGGCCATTCGCTCTTGATCCAAAATGGCTTGCAGGTGCTCACGTCGCATTGGGAAGACGTTCCCGGACAACCGAACAAGGTCAAGTTTTTCATGGACCGCGTTTCGTATGCCAATGGTCAACCGGGCTCGGTTTCTTCGGTGAATACCCCCGGTGCATTGCTCGCGTACGACGCGGCGTCCACGCACGCGCTCACGGTCGATTACAAGCGCACGACGGTCAATGTGCCGACGTCCGATGCTTGCTACCAGACGTACGGGTGGAATACGTGGGTCGAACAGGTCGGCGCGAATTGGCAATGCACGTACATGACGCAGACGCTGAAATTGGTCGACGTCAATCAAAACAACGTCAACCTGCTCGATTCGCAAGCGCTCGACAGCAATGTCAGCTTCTATGGAACGCGCGTGACCGACAGCCGAGTTTTCTCGCAGGGATATCGTTATACCAACAATACCTCGAACTACTCGATCTTCGTGGTCGGCGACATCGGCGGCAATTCGATCCAATCGGCGTGGCATGACATGAATTCGCAAGATTACCTCTGGGCCGTCGCGTCCGAAGGTGATCGCCTCGTCTTGGCGAGCGGTTCGCAACCGGGCATTCACGTGCTCGACGCTTCGGACATGTCGAGCATGGTTTTGGCGAAGAAGGGCGATTTGACCAATTACGTGCAAAACGTCACGCTCGATGGAACGGATGCGCTTTGCGCTCTCGGCCCCTACGGCCTGGAAGTCATCGACATCCAATAAATAGTTTGGCGAAGCAACCTCGGCGTGGGCCCTTTTTCAGGGTTCACGCCGATTCGGCAGGTCAAACCGCCACCCGTTGGTCCGCAGCCACGACGACGGACGTATCGACCCACAGGTTTCCGTCGCATTCCAAAGTCACTTGATAATGCTTCAGTGCTTTGACTGCCGGACCTTTCGTGACGTTCCCATTCGCATCGAATTCCGCTCCATGGCAGTTGCAATGAATTCCCCCGGCGATGATCGCGCCTTTGGAATTCATGTTGCATTGCTGATGCGTGCACAAAGAAGACATCGCGTAAAACCCTCCGGCATCGCGCCCGAGGACGAAGCTCGTTCCCTTGATTTGATACAGCCCGTCGGTTGCGAAGGTATCCGCGGTTCCTACACTGTATCCCGCGGGCATGCAGACCATACCGCTGCTGCTGCTCGAAGACGTTGTGCCGCCGTTGCCGCCGTTGCCGCCGTTGCCGCCGATTCCTCCGCTTCCGCCGGCGCCTCCTTCGCCGGCATTACCTCCGCCGCCCAAATCGACATGTTCGACGGTCGCGCTGCAATTGGCACCCAATGCGGCGACCGCGCCGCTCAAGACTTGCAAAAATCGTCTACGTTCGTTCATGTAAAGGCTCCGAATCCGCATAGATAACAAGCCGCACGGGTTCTTTCCAGAAAAAGATCAAAGCCTTGCGGCTCACGACATCGACGCTGCGTCGGCATTCGTTTCAGCTTGCAACGCATCCAGTGGCGAAGCGAACGGCGTCGCGAATGCGTCAAATGACGAAATGGTTTTGGCGGTGAATCCATTGCGTAGGAATCCGGACAGCCTGGATCGATGTTCTTCCGATACATCGACGGACGAGCCCGCGTCGGGTCCGAGCTGCCGGAGGGCTAAAATGCAACGCGTCGAAAAAAAAAACCGACAAAGATTTGATCTTGTGTCAAACCTTCATTTCTATGAGCTCCACCGAAGGACGTCCACACCCCGCGCCTGTCGATACCGGCGAACGCACCGCCTTGCTGGATGTGATTCGCGGTTTTGCTTTGGGCGGCGTATTCTTGTCGAACGTGTATGTTTGGATGAGCGGCATGATTTTTTTGCCGCGTGAACAGTTCGAGCAGTCCGCGACGAACCTCACGCAGAAAATCATCGGCGGCGTGTTCGGCATTTTGATATCCGGCAAGTTCATGACCATGTTCACGTTCTTGTTCGGGCTCGGTTTGTCGGTGCAATTCGCTCGAGCGGCCGAACGAAATGACTCGGCCGTACGGCGGTATGTACGGCGAAGTTTGGGGCTGGTTTGTCTAGGCGTATTGCATTTGTCACTGCTTTGGTATGGCGATATCGTGCACGTTTATGCCTTGATGGGCCTGTTCGTGCTTTTCTTCCGAAATCGATCCACGAAAACCTTGATCATTTGGGGGCTTTTGTTGACCCTGACGGTGGTTCCCATCGGGATGTGGCTGGAATTGTCACTCCCCAAGGTATTGGCCACGACGGACGCGGCAAAAACAGCCTTGGCCGAGCAAACGGCAAAGAGCGATTCGTTTCAGCGGCAAGCATTGGAGGTTTTTCGAGGACAATCGTACGGGAGCGTCATACGCATGAATTGGGCTGCGTATCGGCACTTTTATACCGGCCCGATTTTCATGGCCTACAACATCGCGACGCTCGGCAACTTTCTTTTGGGGCTGGCCGCGGGACGATTGAAGTGGTTTCAGGACGTTCCCGCTCACCGTACGGCGTTCAAAAGAATGCTTGGTTGGGGCATTGTTGCGGGTATCGTTTCGGTCATCGTCGCGGTCTTGATTAGGCATTTTTCTCCGAGCAAAACGCCGATGCAAGACGGTCCGGTCCTCAGTTTCATCATGTCCGT
>CAYSYX010000232.1:0-11221 GCA_964435055.1 uncultured Polyangium sp.
CGCCCCGCGCTCCGAATCGTGAGGGAATGCCAATGAGACGGAGCATCAAAGTCTTCGATGCGTATTGCGCCGAATGCCAGGCGATTGCGTGCATTCACGTTGTAAAGGCATTGGACGATCTCGACCCGCCCTCATGCCTCCCCATGCGCGAGCCATTGCCGCCGCGCATTCCCAACCTTTGCCCCGACGAAAGCAGGGACGAGAAATGACCACCCACCAACTCTTCATTCGCCACGCTTCCGCGCTCGGAATCGACTCCTACAACACGTTTTGCAAGCTTTTGGAGCTGCTGAACAGGCCCGCGCGAGCACAATATCAAGGCGTGCACACGTTCGCCAAATGGTACACGTTGACAAAAGGGAGCGTGGCAGAGTGTCTTCTCGATGCATGCGACATTCGACATGGCGCCATACAACGCCGCGTCGCGCTCCTCGACGGCACCGTAATCCGCGAATGGCCCATTGACGACCTTGACGAGATCTTTTGAGGTAAAACGATGCCTTGGTATGCCGCGCGAAGCCCAATGGAACCATGGTGCGACAACAAAAGACGCCGTAGCGCTCGTCTTCTTCGCCGACGAATAAGAAGGGACCAAAGCCTCATAGGTGGGCTTTTTTGGCTTTACATGTGCAGCGAGAGACCAAACTTGTTTGATCCTTTGGCGCGAGCCGAGGTGATCGTTCGGCACGCCCTTGAAGGCCCAAAGTGGTGGGAGAACGCAGCATGATCCGCCGCGCCCGCGAATTGCTTGAGGACGCCCTCGAGGCCTTCCGCGACTTGCTCGCACCCATTATCGACTGCGCCGAAGTCGCCCTCGCGCCCGATTACGATGTCCCGCCCGTTGTCGTGGACACCCGCGAGCAACGACCCTTTGCGCCGTTTATTTGGCAAAAAGGCAAACGCGAATACCTGCCCGCCGAGCGCCTCTGCCTCGAGGAAGGCGATTACAGCTCGCCCCTGTTGCTCGAGTACGTGCGCATCGAGCGCAAGTCCATCCCCGACCTCTACGGCTCTTTATTTGGCACGAGCGTTGACGCATTGGGCGAATCCGCGCCAAACCAACAACGTCTTCGAGCGGAGTTTGATCGGCTCAAATATTACCCGCGCGCATATTTCGTGATCGAAGGCATGCCGCGCGACCTCTACGAATACATTGTG
Organism: uncultured Polyangium sp.; assembly: GCA_964435055.1. Lineage (GTDB taxonomy): Bacteria > Myxococcota_A > Polyangia > Polyangiales > Polyangiaceae > Polyangium. The sequence continues at coordinate 1,159 of CAYSYX010000232.1, forward strand.
AAATCAAATCGTCGCGTGGATCCAACGGCCGCCATTCAACTCGTAGAGTCCATGGGCCTCGATTACGGTCCGGAAGAAGAGCCATGCCCCAAAACAGGCAAACGCATATACGGCGTCCAATTGCGCTGGAATCGCAATCGAGAGGCCGCGGAATGGTTTGTCGGGTATATACTTTCCCGGGCACACACGCAAGCCACGAACGCAACCGAGGCCAAAAAGAGCCGCAAAAGGGGGTTGGCGTTGCCATGGGCGAGGAGGGAGTCGTGAGCTGGAGAGCGTCAAGAACCAACGATGTGTTACCAGCGCGCGAGTTCATCGCAGGCGCTAACGCGTGGGCGGAGTTTTTGGAGCATCACCCACACGGCAAGCTGTACGAGACGTTGCTTTGGATGGGCTTCAGGCTCAAAATGGCAGGCTGGCGACAATGATCACCCTTCACACCGGTGATTGCCTCGATGCGCTCGCAACCATCGAGCCCCGCAACGCGTGGGTAACCGATCCGCCTGCGAATATCAGTTTCATGGGCCGTAAGTGGGACAAGTTTCTTGCGGATCAAGGGTTCATCCCACCATTGCCTCCACGCTCGAAAGCGCACCTTCGCGAACTGCAAAGCGAATTCTCATTCCAGCGATATTGGGGCGAACGATTCGGCATGATGTACGACCAAAGCGAGGACGACGCCGTTGCGTTTGTCTGGGCATTGCCTCGCACCGCACACCTTACACAAACGGCTCTTCGTTGGTCCGGATGGCGCATTCTCGATTCGTGGCATCACGTGTTCGGTCAAGGCTGGAATAAGAACGGCGGCCATTTGAAGCCCGCGCACGAGCTTTGGTTTGTCGCGTTGAAAGGTTCGCCGCGGCTGAACATCGACGCGGGACGGGTGAAGAGGGGCGGAGAGAATACGACACGCATCAAAACGGGCAATGACACAACGTTTGGCAGGATGAACGACGACGGCTGGCAATCGAAGCCGTGCATCAGCGGCGGCAACGCCCTCGGTTCCCACCCGCCAAACCTCGCATTCTCGCATCATCCTGATTGCGTGCGGATTGGGGAGCGGAAGGTGAGGGGGAGCGATGCCGTAGGCGGAACCGAAGCAAGCAACCGACTCTATGGAAAACATGACCGCACGCGCAAAGGCTCAGCATACGCGCCCAACGGCCTCGAATCCCTTCCCGCCTATTCATGCGCTGCCTCATGCCCTTGCGGCCGCCACTGGATCGATCCGAGCGGCGGAAGCCCTGGGGTGTGCGAATGCGGCCGGCAGGGCGAATGGGTTTGTCCTGTTGCTGAGCTGGACGAGCAGAGTGGTAACCGGACAGGAATGAGCAGCGGCGGCAAACACAGGCCTGGTTCGAAGGGCGGCATGTTCGGCGCTATCGATTGTGAGCATACGGCATACGGCGATTCCGGCGGCGCCTCCCGCTTCTTTCCATCGTTCGCCTATTTCGCGAAAGCGTCTGGACGAACCGACGACGAAGGCGTTCCTCGCGGTGAACGACACGCAGGATGCGAAGAACTGTATTGGCGCGCAAACAAGGACGATCCGTTTGGGTTTGACCAGGTAACAAGGGAGGAATGGGAGACGCTGGCGCCACAGCGGATTGCGCCGTCCCAGACAACGCCACGAACGTGTTTGAATGGCCAAATCGCGAACAATCAACGCGCACGCGGCAACGTGCACCCCACGGTCAAATCCATTGAAATGATGATGTACCTCGCCAAACTCTCGGGTGGCGGCAAGATCGGCGACCTGTGCTTCGGTTCTGGTGGGACCGCCATCGCGTGCCAATTGCTTGGACTCGACTTCGTCGGCGCCGAGCTATGCCCCGAAGCTGTCACGATTGCCCGCGCGCGCTTGGCGTTCTGGTCAGGTTTGTCATTGCAAGCGCTCGAAACGTTCAAGCTCACGGGCGAACTGCCCGAAGCGAAACCAGCAGATACACGGCAACAATCGCTTTTCTAGGAAGAAACTAATGAACTACTCAATCGAACACGCCGACGCCATCGAATGGCTCAAATCGCTTGACGCCGAATCCGTTGACCTCGTGGTCACAGATCCAGCGTATGAGTCCCTGGAAAAGCACCGCGCCATTGGCACGACGACGCGCCTAACAACGTCGGACGCATCGAGCAACAAATGGTTTCCCGTCTTCGGGAACGAGCGCTTCCCGTGGCTTTTCTTGGAGTTACACCGCGTACTCAAGCAGGGCACCCATCTTTACGTACTGTGCGACCAGGAGACACATTACGTGGTGCGACACGAGGCGACGCTGGCGGGGTTCACCTGGCACAAGTTCCTCGTATGGGACAAGGTTCGTCCGGGCATGGGTTACCATTACAGGGCAACCCACGAAGTGATTTGTTTCCTCGAAAAAGGGAAGCGCAAAGGCGACAATCCATCGAAACTCGGGTGCCTCAATGACCTCTCGATCCCCGACGTACTGCGCGTCGAGCGCGTGAGCAAGGGCTATCCCACGGAAAAGCCTGTGGACCTGCTCAAAATCCTCGTGAAGCAATCGAGCAACGCGGGCGACCTTGTGATCGACCCATTCTTGGGCTCTGCATCGACGGGCGTTGCCGCAATGCTCACCGGCCGCCGTTTTGCGGGGTGCGACGTGAAAGAAAGCGCAGTCGAGGCGGGACGCAGAAAACTTGCAGAAACGCCGTTTTTGACCTTGAAATAAACTGAAATAGACAACCGCGTAAAACCTGATAGGAGCATCCGTATGCAATGCAGAGTCACACCCGAAATGTTCTGGAACTTCCGACGAAGCCAACTTGGCGGAAAATCAGCCGTTCCGCCACATAGCCCACTGCCGAAAGAACTCGAAGACTGCAATCCTGACGTGCAAGCTGATCATTACAGCCAGGCTTGTTACGCCCTCGCGAGCTACGAAGTCGCGCTTCGTTTCACTGAGCTACCTGGTCCGGAAATACTCGTGGGCGTACCACGACCACGCGGCGTATCCGAGGAGCGTGCGAAAGAAATCAGATATGCCGCCTACGCGCAAATGCTGACCGATCACGGCATCGCCTGACCCCGCCAAACCTCTCCCCAATCCATCCCCACCGGCGCCCGCCGCCTTCCGCACCCTCGACATAGCCACGGCTCAGGCGCCCCGCAAAGCACGCAAAAAAGCGTCTTGCCACGTCGGTGGCGACTGATGAGCCATTCGAGCACGCCATCGCGCTCCTGCCCCATTCCAGCGCAATCCAGCGCAATCCGAGCGCATGCCCTATCCTCCGGCACGATACCGTGAGGGTCGGGCTTGCCCCTGTCGAGGGCGTAGCGAACTGTTAAGTTTTGCTTACAGGTTGCCGCGACAAACTCAGCCCATGAAGAGCGCCAATTGTTGATCCCCGGGATGCCGACCACGACAAACCCGGGGTGCAGGGCGCGCATGGCGAGCGTGTCCACGGCGCCCTCGACGATGGCTACCTTTTCAAGTCGATACGCAGCGTCACGAGAGCTGACTCCGCTTGATTCCAAAGCCATCGCGCATAGCTCAGCTTTCCTTGATTGAAATACTTGCGACTCAGACTCTTTGTGCGCGTCACGTAATCCAGTAGTGATGCTTGATATTTGGTCAATCGCAAAATCACCGGCGGACATCCCATAAGCACCTCCAATCCTCTCACTCCCATACGGCCAATCCGGAAGCCACGGAAGTACGTACTTCGCCGGCTCCGGATCATTGTCGTCACGCGGCACATGTTTCCACGTTCGCCGCCTCTGCAATGCGCTTATTCGCCCGTCCGGCCCGCGCCACGGAATCACCAGCCGCCATCGTCCCCACGTCGGGACAAACTCGCCTCGCTTGTTGTATTGCGCGAGTTTGGCGCGGATGAGCAGCGTTCGCACGAGCACGAAGGCGTCATCTTTCGCTCGATTTCCATTCGCGTTATCGCGTCGTGCAGCCTGTCCAGTTCGCTTTGATGCATTGGGATATACACCACACACCTCCTCTGCAATCTGTAGCAGCCATTTTAACCCCGGCAAACACGCCCAACCATCCGCTCGCGCAAGCTCGAGCAACCGCCGCTCCGCGAGATACGCCTCGACCTCGCGCACCCACGCCCGCCCGTCGAGCCGCCCCGCTTCGAGGATCTGCTCCGCGAGCTCGTGGTACACCTCCTCCGACAAACGTTCGTCCTGAACAACCTCTACCCGCGCCATCGGGACCGCGCCCCCCGCAAGCTCCGCCGCCCGCGCCAAACCTCTTCGAGGGTCGCTCTCAATTGCCCCTAAAAGGTCGATGATATCGCCATGGAAACCGCACCCAAAGCAATGCGCACGCACCTTGCCGTCGTCGTTCCGAAGGCTCATTGAGCCGCTACGATTGCCGTGAATTGGGCACGCGACCATTACACCACGGCGCTGTGGTCCCATTACACGCAACCCGAGCAGCCGCGCCACCTCGCGAGGGTCGGATAGGCGGGCTTTTATGGCGGGAATATCAAGCATTGCGCATTAAAAACGCATCGCAAAACTCTCGTAATCGGGCGATGTTCACTTCGGCACCTCATTCCATTCCCGCCCGTCTAGCAGGCGTCCAGCGTTTTTCTTGCCAATCCGATACATTCGCACATCGCCCGAATGATGCTCGTCCCAATTCTCGCGCCTATCAGGTTCCAAGTCCCGAAGGTAAATCCACCTATTGTCGTCCTTTGGATTCCACAGCGCAACATCTTCAAGCTTGTGCGCAATGCCGGGGTTTGGCGCCCATTCCCCCCATTGCTTGAAGAAAAACGGCACACCCGCCGCAACACACTGATCCCGAACCTTTCGCGCCCACCTCGGATGCATCGGCCGCGCATTCTTGCCGCTTTCGCCGCCAACGATGACCCAATCGATTTTGGAGTATCCGCCCTCGTTCACCTCTAACGGATACGCAAAAGTACCACCGTTCGCCCGTGACACCTCGTACGCCTTCGCCAGATCCACCTCTCCCAACAACGGCTCCATGCTCAGAAACCGCACCCGCGCGGGAATGCGCAGCAGCTCCGGAATGCGCTTGTTGGCCATTTCTTGATTCTCAGCTGTTGTGCCAAGCCAAACGTGAGAAGGCCACCCCGGCGCCTTACCGCCAAAATGAGCTAATACGGCCCCGATGGACAGTGGATCGCGCCAACCAACCGGAACCGTGCACAACACATTCTCCGGCCGCTTCGTGAGCAACAAAATGTCCAGCTCGGTGCATTCTTCGATGATCGCGAAAAGCCTCTTGCGCACGTCATCCAGCGAATTCGCCACGACCTCAAAGCGCCCGTTTTGCTTGCGATAAACCGGCCCCTCGAAGGCCTCGAAGGCCTCGAAGGCCTCGAAGGTATCGGAAAGCGAATTGATGAAAACGCGAGGACGCTTGTACGGAAGCCCTCGCAGAACTTCGATTGGGCACCCTTCTTGCCCGCCAACAACAATCGTAGCATCGCGCGCATTTTCGCGCAATCGAGCAGCCTTCCGATTCAGTGCCCGCAATTGTTTTTCCCAGCCAACCGTTTCGACCCGATACCCCTCCCCGGTCCGTTTGTCGTGGCCGCCCCACATGGGCAAACGAATCTTGCCGTCCTGCGACTCCGCACCGAATTGCACGCCCATTGCGTGCTCGACAATTCGTATGGGCGTATCGTGCTCGGCATAGCAGTGTTTGCACGCCGGCGAAACCTTCGTGCATCCTGTCCACGCATTGACCGTGTAATGAGCCCATTCGATATTCGTTTCACCCATTGGACACTTCCTCCAACGTCGTTTTCGCCTCGTCCCGCTTCGCCTCGACGTGCCTCTTGCCCGCATCCGTGATCCGCCATTTCGACGGTTCTGACTCAAAAGCAAGCCCGTGGTCTGCGAGCATCAAATACGTGGCATCGTCGTGTTGTTCGATAATGAGCCCACGCGATTTGCACGCGTAAAGCTCGCCAAGCGCAACGCGCGCCGACTCAGGCAACTCGCCCTCGACAAACTCAAACCCCAACATCTTCGGAAGCCCCGCGCATTCGCCCGAGCATGCCCCGGAAACGGCTCAGCGCGCCCCCGGATTGTCCGCCATTGCCTGCACCGCCCGCTCGTAAGCAACGGTCTCCGTCTCCGCGTCAAACCAAAACCACAGCAGCAACGCCACAGGCTTGTCCCGCCAAACCTTGACGTACAGCGACCCTTTGCCGCCCGTTTCCAATGCGCTTTTGTCCACCGTGACGCCAAACAAATGCGTCATTTGCGCCCGCGCTTCTGCGGGCGAACACGTCGTAAGATTCGCTTCTCCGTTGTGTCGCATAATGCCTCCAGCGCCCCAAGCCCCGCCTCCCTGGTTTGCCAGGAAAAACGGAGCGGAGCTTGTGGGCGCGTTATCTCAGCCGTCGCCGTCGCCAGAGCCGTCGCCGACGCCGTCGACGTCGCCGTTCCCGTAGCCCCAGCCGCTGCCCTCGCCGAACCCGGATCCGATGCCGACGCCGAAGCCGGAGCCGGAGCCGTCGCCGAAGCCGGAGCCGTCGCCGAAGCCGGAGCCGGAGCCGTCGCCGTAGCCGGAGCCGTCGCCGAAGCCGAAGCCGGATCCGTCGCCGGAGCCGTCGCCGGAGCCGGAGCCGAAGCCGTAGCCGGAGCCGGAGCCGAAGCCGGAGCCGTCGCCGTAGCCGGAGCCAGAGCCGTCGCCAGAGCCGGAGCCGAAGCCGGAGCCGTCGCCAGAGCCTACCGAGACCATGCCGCAAACCCCACAATCGACCTACGCGCCTCGGCGCCGCAGTCGTTGATTTGAACAGGATCAAACAACTCGATCCTGTTGGCAGGAGCCGCGACTTTCGACCCCACGCACTCAGCGCCCGCCAAACCACGCGCCGCGATATCAGCGGTGCTCAGGCGCCCTTGCCAGCTCCAAATCTGCCGAGCGTTGCGAAGCACGGTTTTTCCAGGCACGCGGAGCAAAATCCCCGCGTAAACACCAGCACGATTGTCGCGAACAACCACGTATCTCGAATTCTTTTTTGCCACAATGGCACCTCCTAACAGCCAAAGGCCCCCAGCGCGAAGCATGGGAGCCAATGGCACGGGCTTGGCGGGGTCAGAACACCGCACGAATTGGAGCGATATCCGTTGCTTCTGCAACCTTCTTGCACGCTTCCAAGAAGCTCGCCTCGACGATTTGCTCGACGCCGATCAGATGCATCGAAAGCCCGAGCTTGCCCCCGTCGACCGCAAGATCGAGCCGCACAGGAACGCAACGCGTGTCCTCGTCGCCATCAAAAACCTTGATGTCGGCGAGGTAGTACCGCTTTGCCGCGGCATTCTCGACACGATCGGAGCGCTTGTAGCTGATCGCCACTTGCCCCATATCGTCAACGGTTTCTTCGAGGCTCTCCGACGTTGCGCCGTTCATGAGTTTTGCGCCTTGAAAAAGCTCCGCGGCCGAGCCAAACACCGCGGACAAACCATCGTTTTGGAACGACGCCGAACGCTTTTCCTTGTCCCATCCGCGCACGATCAACACCTTGTTGAAAATGTCGCTCGTGAGTTGTCCAGCGTCCGTGATCTCGGCTGGATGTGCGAGCTCGACTGCATGCGTCTCGACCCAATCGAGAAAGCGCTTTTTGTCCTGACATTGGCTCGCATTCATCCATTGCTTGAACGTATTCGAGAATGGGAACGCGTATTCGACGGTGTGCTTCCCCCAGCGCGGATCCGGCCCTTTCTGCCCGTCGCTCGCGCCGTGAAAGTCGATTGTCGCGACGAGTTTCGGAGTAAGCCCGCCTTGCGCCGAAATCGCCGTCGTAGCGCTCTTGTGCCGGTTCACGTAATCGATAAAGCCATCGAGCGTTTGCGCAACGTGTTTGCATTCGATACGTCGAGGACCATTACCGCGTTTCTCCGCAAGGTCGTACGCTGCCTGCTCACGCGTAATGAGTTTGTCCGTGAGGTCTTCGAACTTTGTCCCATCACGAATCACGAGCCCGACACGTCCACTCGTTTGGTCGACTTCAATAGCCTGCGTTTCTTCGGCCTTCACCGCTGTTGCAAGACACCAAGCCAGTAGCGACTTTACGCCGCCAAAAATCGACTGTCCCAATTCGCTCATAACGCTTTCTTGCCTTTCGTGGCCTTCTCGGCCTGTTCGTCGTTGCCAACGCCCGGAACAACCCGGGCGTTCTCTCGCGAAAACATTGGAAGTTCTTCTTGTACGGGCGTGCTCGAAAGTTCTCCATCGTGTCCCGCAAACAGCATTACGCCACGCTCTTGCGCAAGCTGCGGTTGTTTTGTCGACGTAACGGGCTCGATTTCGAGCGCCACCTCATTGTTTTTCGTGCGATATGCCTTGAATTGAAATTTCAAAGTCACATCGCCTTTGCACGCTTTTCCGGTCTGACGAACCTTTTTCGCCATAACCGACGCTACTTTGAGCAGCGCGTCCCCCACCTCGGTCATGAGGCCAGGATCATCGTCATCGTCCGCCTTTTTGAGCAAATGCACTAGCCGTGTTAATGCACTGCTCGGATCCGAAATCTGACTCACTCAATCCTCTCCTTCTTCATCGCTTTCAACGCGATAATCAACCCACTGGTCTTTCCCAGTCTTTTTGTCCCGCCTCATCTGCTGCACGACCGCGCGCGTTGAAACGCTCGGCGCAAGCAACAAGCCATCGGTTTTCATTTCCTCCGCAATGGCCGCTTTGCGTTTGTCCCAATCAGCCTTCGATGGCCTTGTGAGCTTCGCCTTCTCGACCGCTCGAATGCGTCCTATCGAAGGCCTTGACGCAAACGCCGCATCGCCCCATTTCTCTCGGATCATCGCCTGCGCCGCCTCGGTCAACACAAGGTTTGTCCGCTCGACTTTCCTGCCTACCTCGCGCATTCCGAGGCCAATGGGCACGCCCTCCGGATGCTGCACGAGAAACGCCTTGTAGCGCTCCTCGAGGTCGGCCGTTGTTCGCTCGAGCGCCTTGATGCCATCCCGGTATTCTCGGGCATGCTCCGCGTCACGAGGGGGGCCATTGAGCAATTCCGTCGCATTCTCCAGCGCCTCAGCGTAAAGCGCCAATTCAAGCGCAGACCACGACGGACACGCCTCCCGCGCTTTGCAGCGCCCGCACGCGTGGGACCGACGAGGCTCGACGTTGTGCCCGTCGTCAATGCGCTTTGCCAGGACCTCCAATTCGTCGGCAAAGGCGCACAGTTCGCCCCAGGTGACATCTTGTCCGTCGACCTCGATCCCATCCTCGGAAACGAACCTGAGTTCGATTCTCGCGACGACAACAGACCCAGACGAACCCGTGATTCCGAGGTACGTAGCGAACGCGAGGGCAAGAAAAAGCAATTGCATGTTGCCATCGTCGTCATCCTCGCTGTACCCGTCGATCGGCTCTACCTGGTCTTTTCTGCCAAACTTCCAATCTGCGACAACGAGCACGCCGTCGTGGCGCACGTAGACCAGGTCTGCCGTACCAGAAAACCATCCCTCGAATCGTTGGCCCGGCTCGCGCTTGACAAACTTTGCGACGTCTGGATATCCCGGGCGATAGCGGATGCCTTGCTCAACGTACCAGTGAGGCGGCCCGCTTGCTTTGGTGCCCCCCACCTCTTGCAAATCGGCATTCAGCGTTTCAAGCACGTGTTCAAAGATACGCATGTACGAGGCCGAATACGACTTGAATTGAGGCAGCGCCTCTTCCATGTCGATATCCGGAGCCTGACGAGCAAGGGCCGCCGCGTGCTCATGTAGCCATTGCCCCCGCTCCGCGTATTCGTTGGCCGTGCGCTCCTCGGGCAAACCAAGCGCCCACGGCGCAATGCACTCACGCGCCCGATACAGCTCCGACGCCGTGGGATAGAGGGGCTTCGAGGAGCGCAGAATAGGGAGGTTACGCATCTTCCTCTCCATCGTGACAAGCGCAGTCACACGGCTCCTCGGACGCTTTGGCACGTGAATGCCTATATCGTTGCGCGACGCACGTTACCGCATCACGCGACGGGCAAGCGCACTTGCGGCGCGAGCACCCAATCGCATGGCCACCGCGCAAGTCACGCTCGCATTCGCCGCATTCGATGCTCATGCTCGTCCCACCTCCGCGCCAAA
>CAYSYX010000232.1:11321-14326 GCA_964435055.1 uncultured Polyangium sp.
TCACGCTCGCATTCGCCGCATTCGATGCTCATGCTCGTCCCACCTCCGCGCCAAACCCGTAATGACACCCGCAGCGCCCCGGCATTCCGCACGCGCAAGCCGCAAGAAACGGCCAATCTTCGCGCTGTGTCGCCATTGCGGCGAACAGTCCAAACCACGCCCTCACGACGCCACCCAATACCCGCGAAGAACCTCGTTCGCGTTCCAAAGCTCGCAGCGTTTGTCCCGGCCTTCCGGTTTGTCGAAGCGTAAAAACTCGGCTTTGAGCGCCTCGAGCTGCTCCGCTGTAGCCTGTTCGCCAATGGTGCCAATTTGCTTGGCAATGGCATCCCATTGTGCCGCCAATTCGGCTCGCGTAGGTGCGGGTTTGGTGGGGGCAACGTCGGGAGCAGGCGGAGCGCCAAGCGCAAATCGGTTTGTCGGCGTGGCAATCTGCGGAGCCTCGACCGTTCCCCAATCCGAGGGTCGCAAAAAACCGCCAGTGTGCGTTTCGCGCATTGCCAGGCCAAACTTTCCATCGCGCTTCGGAAGCTGCTCGCAAAGGCGCTTGATCGCCGTTTTCTTGGCAGCTCCATCGAAGTGCTTGCCCCAAAGATCGCCATCTGGCGCCTTGGAAAAACCGCGGTAATACTCGATATCACCACGGGACAGCACAACGAGCCGCTTCGAGTGCTGCGCATCCGTCATACCCTGCGCGTAGATAATCGCCTGAGCAAACGCATACGTGGTCGCCTCGTGTCGCTCGTTGTGTGAGGAAAACGCGCGCTTTCCTTTCTTGAATTTGAACGAGCCGGTATCGTAATCGTAGTCGAATTCGTCGCCATCGCACACTGTTTCAGCGAGAATGCGGGCGACGGTTCCGGATTCGTACGCCAAACGCATCAACCCACGCGGTCCGACAATTACCTCGACCTCGTATGCCTGGCGTTTGCCCGAATAATACGGAATCAGGTACGCTTCGTCGGAACCAGGCGTAATCCCAAGGCGCGCCAAATCGAGAATGCAGTCGACGAAGGACGGTAGATAGATCTCGGCGTCGCGCTTGAATTTGGCGCTCTGCGATTGCGCCAAATCGTACACATCCCAAAACGCCCGCGTTGCCGCAACCATCGCGCGTGATGCCTCCGCGTCATTTCCGTTCAGAAGTCGTTTTGCTTCCCCGTGGTACGGGGCAAGCGTTTTCGGTTCAATGTATTTTACAAGCGTCATTTCGTCACCGTATCCTTTACGTTTTTGCCATCGACAAGCCGGTTCATTCCGGCCGCCGTGGCGGTTGCATCCATAATCCTGTGCGTTTTCAGCGCCAAATCGCCGCACGCATACGTGACCTGATCTTTGGTCGCATTTTCGAGCACAATGCCACCCTTGTGACCGTCGACATTGTACGTCAATTCAACCTTCATTCCTCGCCCCTTTCAATGCGTTTTACCATTTCGAGCGCCTCACGCCATGCTGCGCGATTGCCATCGATACGCCCCAAGGCGTAGGCGACAAGCGCGGAGATCACCGTGCAAGCAAGCCATATCGTGCCATCCATAAGAAGCCTCCTTTCGAGGCAGTAGAATGGGCGGGAATCGAACCCGCGACCTGCGGCTTATAAGGCCGCCGCTCTTACCACTGAGCTACCATTCCATAACCACGCCAAACACACGAGGAAGGATGTGCCTTTCATTATATTGCGTTTGCCGTGGGTCGCTGCGTCATTGCAGCGGCGAAATGGTGGGGATCGAACCCGTGCGCCCATCATTCTATCGCCCGACGTATTGCCTGTCAGGGGCACCCGTTTCGAGCGACTGCGCGACCATTTCCACAATGCCACGATAACGCTCGTGGCCAGCGAATAGGTTTACCTATTATTTTTGCAGCGTAAACGCTTCAATGGGGCCCGTCTTGCGACGGGAATTATGCACCAAGACCTGCTCAGTACACAACCATTGTGCCAACCACAGCGGCCCGTTCAAGGTAAAACCATGCGCCCCGCACAAATCACGTTTCGCCTTTGATTATAGCGGTTTGTCCTGGTTTGTCCGCGACGCATGCACATGTCCATGACGTTGTCAATATGGTCGCGTTAGCACGTCGCGGACGGTTGTCAAATTTTGCGCTACGACGTACGCGCGCACACTCGCACGACGATGCGCTTGCAATGCGCGGCGCCGCCTGGTATAGATGTCGATATGCAAAGCAACAGAGCGGCCCTACGCCGCCTTTACGAGGCTCGGGATCCGCGATTGGCCGGCATCCCGGAAAACACGATTCGCTCGCACCTTGGCCTCGTTCCGGGGCGCAAACCAAGCGTCCCCGGACTCAAGCTCGCGCTCCGATACGAGCGCAAGTTGGGTTTGCCTGTCGAAGGGTGGCTGAGCGCGAAAGAGCGCGAATGGGTGGCGTCGTGACCCCCACCCTCGCGCAAATCGCCACCCATTTCGATGCGAACGGCGGCTTATGGCTCGTTGTGCCACGCCAAACCAATGCAGGCCAGCCGCGGCCACTGTTCGCCCTCCTGGGCGTTGCGCAAGGCCCGCTCGGGCCATTCCGGACCTACGAAGGCGGGGATATGCTCGCCACGATTGCAGAAAACGCAGCATTGCAGGGCGCTGAATGGGTGCCCGTCGATTCGAGAGGAAATAGGATATGATGTACATAAAGGTCGAATCCATAAACGAGGGCATTCTTCGTGCGGCGATCCGGTATGCGTGCGCGACGAATGGAACCGCGCACGAAGAATGTTACGAGGTTATCGGGCGCAAAATACTGAACGGCGAATCGACTGCCATTTGCGGCTCGTGGAATGACGCGTTTGTTTCGTACTATCAAGGCGCCTCCGCGTTCTATGGGCCCACGTCGGGATATCAGGAGCGTGATACCCGCATTGCCGAGCTCGAGGCGCGCCCGGATGCGGTGGAAGTGCTGCAAATGGTCCGGGGCAAACTCGCGCACGAGGACGACCCTAGCGGGTATTTTCGAGGCATTCTCGATGCCGTCGAGGCCTCACTCACCGGCCC
>CAYSYX010000233.1:0-14276 GCA_964435055.1 uncultured Polyangium sp.
GACGTCAACCAACGCAACACGGGCACACCGGACAAACCGGTGGCGAATCAAGGAACCTGTTTTGCCATTGCGCACAAGGGCGAACCCACGGCGACACAATCTTCTTTTTCGATTACGGTCGATGTGGAGACCATGGTGAGCCTCAAGCCCGAGCTTGCCGAATGTGGAATCAATACGGACGATATCACGCCGCGAGCTTTGAAGATGTATTTCATGTTTACGTCGGGAGGCACGATTCAAGGTCAGGCGTTGATTTGGCCGCCCACGGATGTCGTATCGACCATTGATTTGTGGGGACCGGCGGCGCCTACGGACGTCACGGTGACGCCCGGCGAAGGTTCGATCGTCGTTTCACCGGATGGAACGAAAGAAGCCGGCGCGACGGACGTCGTGTATTGCGCCAAAGGCGGGGAGATTCTCGGCACGGAGACCACCGAAGAGGACACATCGTCGTGCTCGTGTTCCGGCGTCGGCAACGACAGCACGGGCAGCGCGGGTTCGGCGGGAACAACCAATACGGGAGGATCGGCGGGCGCGGGTGGAGCCGGTGGAGCCGGCGGAATGGGCGGTTCGGGTGGCGGCACCGGCAATGGTTCGCAGTGTGAAACCTCGCCGCTCGTGGAAAATGCCCTCCCCGACGCAACGTGGGTGCCGTGTGCGGATGGAACGACGACCGTCGAGAACCTCGAGAACAACGACGTGTATGCCATTGCGGTGGCGTATCGCGATCAAGTCGGCAACGTGGGCAAGTTGTCACCCATCGTGTGTGCGACGCCCGAACCTGTGGATGACTTCTTCGAGGTGTATCAAAACAACGGCGGGGCGGCCGGCGGCGGAGCGTGTTCGATAGCTCCGAAAACGCTGCGCAATACGACCTTCGGTACGGCGTTTGTCCTGGGCGCGATGGCCTTGGTCCTTCGGCGTCGAAATCGTTTGTCTCGCAATGCCTCGTCCAAGGAGGTCTCGAAGTGAGGTTTTCCCATATTGCATCCGCGCTCGTTGCGGGATCGCTTTTGCTTGCGGTGCTCCCGGCCGAAGCGCAGTCCCGGGGCATATCGCGTAACAATTGGCGCAAGAAAGATCGCGGAAGCGGCATTTACAAGGGTACGCCGCAACGATTTGCATTCGAATTGCGGTTCGGCCCGTATTATCCGCAAATCGATCAGGAAGCCGGATTGAGCAGTCCGGTTTTCAAGAACACCTTCGGCGATACGTGGTTTCTCAATATCGGTGGTGAATTCGATTGGCAGGCTTTGCGAGTTCCCTGGGTCGGAACCTTGGGTCCCGGCATCGGATTCAGCTACGTCGCGCCTTCCGCCGCTGCTTTCGGCGTGGGCACCTACGGCACGGACAATCCCGTACGCAAGAATGAAACGTCGTTGACGATCTTACCGATGCACGTTTCGGCGGTGTTGCGCGTGGACGAGCTCTTTCGCCGCACGCATTTTCCGATCGTTCCTTACGGGAAAATCGGATTTGGATACGGCTTGTGGTGGTGCACCGTGGCGGGCAAAGATTGCAGCTCGATCGACGGCAAAGAAGCGCTCGGCGCCAGTTACGGCGTGCATTGGGCGCTTGGTTTGTCCGTACCGCTCGATTTCCTCGGACGACGCGAAATGTCCGCATTGGATCAGGAAACCGGCGTCAACCACATCCACCTCTTCGGCGAATGGTTCAACCAGAACTTGGGCCTTGGAACCAATCAAATGCTGATCGGCACATCGACGTGGGTCACGGGACTCACGATGGAATTGTAAAAAAATCGTCCCGTCTCACGTCCCATCCGGGGCGATCGCATCCCAACCCGTCGCTTTGGCCAATCGACTCATGGCCATATCGAGCTCCATCGTCGCATTCATCCACGCAAAACGGTTTGTCGCATAAGACTTCGCCGGATCGAGCACGTCTTTGTCTTCCCGAGTTCCGACATCGACGCCTTGCTGCACCGCAATCATCCATTTCTTCGCCGACGATTGCGCCTTGTAATACGCATCCACGCGCTTTTGCCAATCCACGACTTCCGCGTACGCCGTTTCGACCTCGGCCCCCGTGCCTCCCGTGGCGAACTTTTCGAGCGCCCGGACCTCTTCGAGCTGCGCTTGGGCATAACGAATGCGTGCGCTTTGGGCGAACATATCGAGTTTCCAATTGAAGACGATGCCGGCGCCATACCAAAAAAAGTTCACGGAATCCGCACCGAAAGGATTGATCTGATTGGTCACTTCGGGAGCCCGCGCATATCCGAGGTTCAGTCCGAGCCCGATGTCTGGAAATACCTGCGCCCGCGCCACTTCCAGCTGCGCCGATCGCGCCATGACCCCATAACGAGCCATCTGTATTTCGGGACGATTCACGTTCGCCGCCAGCAAGTACCGCGTCAAACCGAGCAGCTTGTGTTTCGGACCGTGCAATGGTTCGTCCGGTATGTCCACCTTTTCGATTCCCGAATAAAACCTGAGCCCGGCCAGAGCCACCGTGGCAAACCGCGTCGCTTCGGATTCGCGCACCTCGATCTCCGCGACGTACGTTTGCATCTTGTACAATTCAACCGGATCGACTTCGTCGTTCTCCACCTGCTCGGTGACCTTGTCGACCCCTTTTTTTACCGCTTTGCGCACTTCGGCCAACAAAAGCTTGCTGTCGCGTGCCAATTGCAGACCAAAATAGGCCCGGCGAACATCGAGACGAACGGCGTCGCGTTCTTTCTCAATCGTTGCTTCATTCAAATGCACGTTGGCTTCCGCCGCCGCCCATAGATTCGTCATTTTGCCGAACGTCCACAAAGGCAATGCGCCGTCGATGCTCGCGCGCCACGCAAGCCCAAGACTGCTCGTCAGGGAAACGTCCGTATTGGGGCTGAAAATGTTGTTCCCGAGGACCGTCGGGGCCAGGCCCACGCCGCCGGTCATTTTGAATTGCGAAAACGGGGCGCGATGCGCTTCGTCGAGCTGCGCACGAACACCCAGAAGGCGCGCCCTCGCGGCCAGGATGTTGGGATGATTTTTGTCGGCAGCTTCGAGGATTTTGGGCAAATCGAGCACGACGGAATCGGCGGCGAAGGTCGTGTTCGACGCGCCAAACGCTGCGCCGAAGATCCCCGCCATGAAAAACCCGCGCACCCAAGCTGCTCGCATCATGCTGCGCGCATTGTTCACGAAGTCCCAAGGTGCGCAAGCCTGACGACGGAGCAGGCGGAAATTGACGTCATTCCGATTCACGTTCGTCCAGTCCTCGCAGCTCCGATACTCCGCGCGTTTTCTTCAGCAAACGCCGGAAATTGGACCGATCCATGCCCGCTTGTCGCGCCGCTTCGCTCACGTTTCCGCCCGTTCGCTTCATGAGCCGCTCGAGGTACGTCCGGTCAAACGTGGCTCCCGCTCGTTCTTTCGCGTCCGCATAAGGAAGATCGGCCAACGTTTCGTCCCACATCGGCGGCGACGAATGCTCGTCGTCTTCGAATCCCCGCCGGTCCTTTTCGTTGAGCAGCGGCAAATCCGCAGGCATGATGCAATCACCGCGCGCCATCACGACCGCGTGTTCGATGGCGTTTTCGAGTTGACGCACGTTGCCCGGCCAGGGTTGTTCCCGCAAAACCCGCAACGTCTCCGTCCCGATTCGTTTGATGTCCCGACCGCTGCGTTGCGCGTATTTCTGCAAAAAATGGTACGCGAGCAAAGGAATGTCTTCTTTGCGTTGGCGCAGCGGAGGCAAGTGCAAAGGAATGACGGCCAATCGATAATAGAGATCTTCGCGAAAACGGCCCTGCCGGATGCGTTCCCGCAAGTCGACGTTCGTCGCGGCGATCACGCGGACGTCCACGTTCTTCGGATCCGATGCGCCGACACGTTTGATTTCCCCGACAGCGAGCGCGCGAAGAAGTTTGGCCTGGGCGCTCAGCGGCAAATCTCCGATTTCGTCCAGAAAAACCGTACCTTTGTCGGCCAGTTCGAAGAGGCCCGGACGATCCATCGCGCCCGTGAAGGCTCCGCGCACGCTCCCGAATAGCTCGGTCTCCACCAGCGTTTCCGGAATGGCGCCGCAGTTGATCGCCCGCAAAGGTTTGTCACTCCGTAGGCTGTGTTGATGCACCGCTCGCGCCACGAGCTCCTTGCCCGTCCCGTTTTCGCCCAGAATGAGCACGGTCGACGTCGTCGGTGCAGCTCCGAGCGCCACGCGATACACCTCTTGCATGCGTCGCGATCCGCCGATCAATTCGCCGAAACGTTCATGCGTGGCCAGGCGTCGTTCGAGCAGCCGCGTCAGGTCGATGAGGCGTTTGTGCTCGGCCGCTTGAGCCAGCGCGATCGCGACGGTTTCGGTCGGCCCGAAAGGTTTGGTCAAAAAGTTGTAGGCCCCTTGCCGCACGGCGGCGACGGCCGTGTCGATATCGGCAAACCCCGTCATCATCACGACTTCGACGTCGGCGTGAGCTTTTTTGATCCGCGCAAGGACCTCCATGCCGCTCATGCCGGGCATCATGACGTCGAGCAACACGACGTCGACTCGCGTCGTTTGCAGCAGCGAAAGCGCCGCCGCTCCGTCTTCCGCGGTGAGGACATCGAACTGTTCGGCGGAAAGAACACGCGCCAAACTCCGGCGTAACGCGGGTTCGTCGTCGACGATGAGGACGCGGGGTTTCGCCGAAGTCGGGATCTCTTTGCGCTCCGACGGACCGGGCGACGCGGGCGGGACCGAGTTTGTCTTTTCGGAATCCGAGCTTTTCATGCGCGCAGCGTCCGTCGTTCGCGGTGATGCATGCCGGGGCCTCGAACGAGCTATTTCGCCGGAGGAGCCGCGGGAGCTTGCGCTGTCGGGGCGGGGATGTCGACTTGCAGGATCACGCCCGCATCGGTGTCGACGACTTTGTAGGTGACGCTGCTCGGTTGGCGAAATTCGACGACGAGCTCGATGTCTTCGTCGTCGACCTCCACGAGGCTCACGCGGGAGACTGCGGTCTTGAAGAAGCTTGTTTCGAGGGGCAGGAGGTTTGTCGTGATGGGTACGGACGTACCTTTGAGGCGGTAGGCGACGCGCCCTTCGGCTTTACGTTCGGCGACGATGACTTTCTCGCTGATCTCGACGTTGATGCGGCTCGAGCCGTCGGGCAGAACGCGGAACGAAGGATAGTTGGCGACGGGTCCTTTGATGGCCTTGCGTTTTTTGGCCTTGCGTTTGACGCGTTTGGTGGGTTTGGCCGGGTTGTCCGAGGTTGTCGGGGTGGATTCGGGCGCCGAGGCGGCGGTTGTGTTCTGTGTGGAACCGGTGGCGGTGTTTCGTGCGGATCCCGCGGCGTTCGGCGGTGTTTCTTGCGCGGTGGCGACGGAGGCGATGAGCGAACCGGCAACGAGAAGAGGCAGGGACTGGCGCATGGGAAGGTATTGAAGCACATTCGCAACCACGCGATCCAGTTTCCGTCCAACGGCAATCAGGCTACGTCGCTCGTCCGTCGACCCTCACGATGAGTCGAATGGAGCCAAAGAGTTTGGCCGAAGACGACGGAGCACTTTACGCTTGCTTGCGAAGCCTTACTTTGGTTTCAATGCGCATGCATCCAAGGAGCACGATGACGATGCTTAGGCGATGGGTACCGGTGGGCCTTGTTCTCTCGAGCGTGGTGGCAGTTTCCTCCACGGTTTCGGCTCAAACGGCACCGACCAAAACGGCGGCGCCAACGACGACCGCAAAACCTGCGGCACCGACGACGACCGCAAAACCTGCAACGACGTCCAAACCGACGGACGCAAAAACAGGAACGACGGCTTCCAAACCGACCGACGCAAAAGCTGCGAAACCAACGGATGCCAAAGCTCCGGCGACCACGGATGCGAAAGCAACCACGGCCTCCGCGACGGCTGCGGCGCCGGCCCCGACAAACGATCCCAAGGCAGCATCCGCAGCGGCGACGCCGCCGGCGACAGACGCGGACAAAGAACTCGCCCGTCTGCTCGACGACGCCAAAAAATCGTTCAAGGCCGGACAATACGAGAAAGCTCGCGAGCTTTACGCCGCCGCCTACAAGCAGAAGGCGGACCACGCAACGTTGCTGCTCCTCGCTCAAGCCGAAGCGAAAGCCAACAAGAACATCGAAGCTGCGGAACATTTGGAGACCTATCTGCGCGACGCAAAATCTGCGTCAGCGGAAGATCGCGCGGCCGCGGACAAACTCTTCTGGGATGTGACGGCGAAGATCGCGACGTGGCATGTGAAAGTCAGCGTCGATGGCGCGGACGTCTATCTCGACGGCAAACCCGTGGGCAAGTCGCCGCTCGCCGGCTCGTTGTTCATCGACGTGGGCACGCATGAAGTCGAGGCCAGGAAAGAGGGATTCCTACCGGAGAAGTTCTTGATCGTCGCGTCTCCGAATACGGAGACCGACACGATGCTCGGCATGAAGCCCGCGCCCGTGGAAGTGAAGCCGAAAGAGGACGACAAGAAGGACAAACCAATTGTCGCGCCTCCGCCGCCTCCGTCGCCGAAATGGCGAACCTACGGGATCATCGGCGGAGGAGCGCTCACGGCGCTCGGTTTGGGGCTCGGTGTGGGCCTCACGGTATCCGCCGGGACCAAGGGCGACGAAGCGGACGCGCAATTGGCGGAATTGAAGCGCACGACGCCCAATACGTTCGGGGTTTGCGGGGCAGACCAATTCCCGCTCAATCAAGCCGGCTGCACCAAGCTCAATGATACGCTGTCGTCGCAAGATGCTCGAGCCAATGGGGCCGTGGCGGGATTTGTGATTGCGGGTGTCGGGGCCGTGGGCACGGTCGGACTCATCATGCTGCCGAAGTTTTCATTCGGTCGCAAACTCATGGCTATGAAACTCACTCCTGTGATTGGTCTTGATCGCATGGGTGGGACCTTGACCGGTACGTTCTGAGCGGGATGGAGAGCGCTGACATGCGGCCGACACAACGCGTGACGTGGTTGATTGGGCTTTCGTTGCTCGGACTCGTGGGATTGCAGGGTCCCGGTTGTTCCAACGAAGTGGACAATATTGCTCGTAATGGCAAAGATCCCGCTTCGAAGGGACAATGCACACCTGCGGCGGATGATGGTGATCCTTGCACACTCGAGGGATGCGAGGGGCAAGCCAATGCGCATACCGTCGTTGCCGGGCTCCCGTGCGGGCTCAACAATGACCTGACGTGTACGCCGACGGGCGCATGCGGCGGGTGCATGAGTCCCGATCAATGTGGTTCGTCGACGGCCTGTTTGCCTTGGGTTTGCGACGTCGATCATATTTGCCGACAAACGCCTTCGCCCGATGGCCAAGCGTTGCAGACGCAGATCCCCGGCGATTGCAAAAAACTCGTCTGCGACGGTGCGGGCGGCGAAAAAACCGTCAATGATGCCACCGACGTGCCGTCGTACGATTGTTTCATGACGACGTGTTCCAATGGTATGGAAGTCAAAACCCCGGCGCCGCAGGGAACTCCGTGCACGACCGGTGGCGGCAATTCCTGCGACAGCGAAGGCAATTGCGTTCAATGCAATACGGACGCCGATTGCGGTGCCGCAGGGAACTTCTGCGATCCCAAGTCGAATACCTGTTTCCGGTGTGACGACGGCCTCCAAAGCGGCGACGAATCGGACATCGATTGCGGTGGTGACAAGTGTCCGGCGTGTGCGCAAGGCAAGAAGTGCAACGTCATCCAAGACTGCGGTTCGAACCTGTTCTGCGCCGACGGCGTGTGTTGCAACAGCGCGTGCGACCAACAATGCGAATCGTGCAACATGCCCGCAAGCATTGGAACGTGCGACTTCATTGCGAAATACGAAGACGACCCGAGTTACGGCATGGGCATGTCGTGCACGAGCGCGGCGATGAAAACATGCAATGGCGCGGGCGCGTGTCGCGGTGATCTCGGCGTCGCGTGCACCGGCCCGACCGATTGCGCGAGCGGCAAGTGCAGCATGACGACCAAAGTCTGCGTCAAGAACACCGGTGATTCGTGTAATCAACCGACGGAATGCTTCAGCGGTTCGTGCACGAACAACCTCTGCGATTGACACTTCGTCACCCGACGAAGACGTTTGTCTCTTCCAAACCTTCCCCGTGAATCGTCGAGGAGGCATTGATGATGCTCCCCGGTTATCGCCTCCTCGACGTCATCGCCGCCGGACCTCGGTCGGTCGTTACCCGCGCCATTCGTGAATTCGACAGCACGCTCGTCGTGCTCAAGCGTCCCCGGCGCCCGGAAGACGCGGAGCTGCTGCGCCAGGAATTCTCGATTACTCGTTGTTTGCCCGGAATTCGCACCGTTCGCCCGTTGGCCATCGACGTGAGCTCGGACGGCCCGGTTCTCATCAGCATGGACGTGGGTGGAGCGTCGCTCGAAGCGTATCGTCACAATCGTTTGACTCTGCCAAACTTTTTGCGTTTGGCACTGCAAATGGTGGATGCCGTCGCCGAGGTTCATGGGGCGCGATTGGTGCACAAGGACATCAAGCCGTCGAATTTTTGCCTCGATGCCAAGGGACAATCGGTATTTCTTGCGGATTTCAGCATCGCCGAACAGCTGCCGGAAGGCGTCGACGATTTGCCTCGGGCTTCGGCGCTCGGCGGGACGTTGGCGTATGTATCGCCGGAGCAGACGGGCCGTACGGAACAACTCGTCGATTATCGCACGGATTATTATTCATTGGGGGTGACATTTTACGAATTACTCGCCGGAAAATTGCCATTTGATTCGACCGATCCGCTTGAAATCGTTCACGGCCATCTCGCCAAGGATCCTCCTGCGCTCCCCGGCGACATTCCGGAGTTTCTTGCAGCGATCGTCTACAAATTGCTGGCGAAGTCTCCGGACGAACGTTATCAAAGCGCCGCCGGATTACGCCGCGATATCGCGATGTGTCTCGAATACGTCGAAGGACGGGCGACGCTGGGGGAATTGACGATCGGCGTGTACGACGTCCCCGAACGATTTCGCATTCCGGTCCGACTTTATGGTCGAAATCGCGAGGTGCACGCGTTGTGCGCGGCGTTCGAGCGCGTTACGCAGGTGAATGCGGGCGCGTCGCTCGTGCTCGTGGCGGGATATTCCGGAATCGGCAAATCATCGTTGATTCACGAACTTCGTCGGCCCATCACGCGAGCTCGCGGGAAGTTCGTCTCGGGAAAATTCGATCAATTGCGGCGTGACATTCCTTATGCGACGTTGGCGCAGGCGTTGGATAATTTGGCGCTGCAATTGCTCGGATACCACGATACCTATTTCGATTTGTTGCGCGATCATCTACGAAATGCATTGGGGCCCAACGCGCAGCTCATCGTGGACTTGAGCCCTCGATTCGGCCCGCTGCTGGGGACGCATCCGGCGCCCGCCGAGTTACCTCCAGCCGAAGCGAAGACGCGCTTGCATATCGTTTTGGCTCGATTTTTCGCCACCATTGCCCAACCCGATCATCCCTTGGTTCTTTTCTTCGATGATCTTCAATGGGCCGATCCGGCGAGTTTGTTGGTGCTGAAGGCGCTCGTGACCGCGCCCGACGTGAGGCATTTGCTCATCGTCGGAGCTTATCGTGACAATGAGGTCAGCCCTTCGCATCCGTTGATGCGCACGCTGGCGGATATTGAAAATGACGGGGGCCGATTCGAGCTGATATTCTTGGGAGGTTTGCCCGAATCGTACCTCGAAGACCTCATCGCCGACATGTTTTCCATTCACGGGGACGAGACCAAAGGATTGGCGCGCCTTTTGTCGGAAAAAACGCACGGCAATCCATTTTTTGCTCTCCGCTTTCTTCGTGAAATTCATCGCGACGGATTGCTGGTGTTCGATCCGCAGAAGGCGCAATGGCAATGGGACCTCAACGCCATTCGATCGCGAAAATATGCGGAGAACGTGGTCGAGTTATTGACGCGACATATTGATCGCCTGCCCGAAAATGCGCGTCGGGCCTTGGCGATGGCCGCGTGTCTTGGAAATGTCGTGGCGACCCATGATTTGGCGATTGCGTTGCAGCGCAAGGAGGAAGAAATCATCGAGGACTTGGTGGTCGCTTCGCGGGATCACCTCGTCCTGCGTGTCCCGAAAGGATATGAATTCGCGCACGATCGCGTGCAACAAGCGGCTTACGAGCGAATTGCGGAAATCGATCGACCCACCGTGCATCGCGAGCTTGGGTGGAGGTTATTGAAGCATACGCTGCCGAATGAAATCGAGGGGCGCATATTCGATATCGTTTCGCAATTGGGCCGCGGTTTGTCGGCGATGGCCGATTCGACCGAAAAACAACAGCTCGCGGAATTGGAATTGCTGGCCGCGCGAAGAGCCCGCCGGGCGTGCGCATTTCGTACGGCGTCGAAGTGTTTGTCCGTGGGGATCGAGGCGCTCGGGACGAACGGGTGGGCAACCGCGCCCGCGACGATGCGGGAACTTTGCATTTTGAAGGCGGAATGCGATTTTTTGAGCAGTGAGTTTTCCGAGGCGGAGAATTTGTGTCGCGAGCTCATGACGCATGTCCCCGACGGCCCTGAAAAGGCCGCGATTCATCGGCTGATGATCGGCGTCTGCACCGCGACCGATCGCCCGCTCGACGCCTTGCATTGCGGGCTGGAAGCATTACGCGGGTTGGGCGTCGACATTGGGGAACGACCGACGCCGGAGGAGGTCAAGCGGAGTCTCGGCGGAGTCATTCATGCCTTGGAACTGCGGCCGCTCGAGACCTTGGCCGAATTACCGCAAATGGTTGATCCGGTAAAACGCGCGGCGATGTCCATTTTGCTGGAGATTGCTCCTGCGGCGGTGTTCATCGACAAGGGACTTTATTCCATGGTCGTCGCGCGGCTGTGCGAATTGACCTTGATGCACGGCGCGACGGACGAATCCGCCGCGGCGTTCGGATACCTTGGGATCATCCTGGTCGATCGCAGCGTCGGTCAATATCGTTTGGGTTGGCTGGCTGGAAAACTCGGCTGGGACTTGGTCGAGCGTCGGCAGTTATCGCTATTGCGCACGAAACTCGGTTTGTTGTTCGGCGATATGGTCAACTCCTACGGTTGCCATTATCGTGAAAATCGTCGCTATTTGATGGATGGCCTGCGGGCGGGCCAGGAAAATGGCGATCTGATCTTTTCGTGTTATACCTGCAATCACCTGCTCAGCAATATGCTGATGTGTGGAGATTCTCTGGACGAAGTGCAGCGAGAATCGACGCGATTGCGTGATTTCGTCGAACAGGCGCGCGACAAGAACATCGTCGACATCGTCCGGTTTCAATTGCGCCTCATCGCGTCTCTTCGCGGCGAAACGTCGTTCGTCGGGTCGTTCGACGGCCCCGATTTCAGTGAAGTGCAGTTCGAACAGCACATCCAAAAAAGCCAAATGGCGCTCGTTCCGTGTTGGTATTACATCCGAAAGACGGAAGCGCGTGTATTCGGAAGCCGATTCGAAGAAGCGGTCCTCGCCACCGAAAAGGCCGAATCGCTTTTGTGGAGTTTCACGAGCGAAGGGGAGCTGGCCGAGCACCTCTTTTTCGGCGCGATAGCGTATGCCGGAATTTGGGAGACCGCAGCGGAGGAAAAACGCGGAGACATTGTCCGGGTTGTCCGGGAAAACCATCGGCAATTCGATGTCTGGGCCGAATATGCTCCCGAGAACTTCGAATGCCGTCGCGATCTCATCGGCGCCGAGCTCGCTCGTATCGAGGGGCGCGTGATGGACGCGCAGCAGCTTTATGAAAAAGCTCTCGCCGCCGCGAAAGAACATCGATTCATTCATGTGGAGTCCCTGGTCGCCGAACTTGCGGCGAGCTTCTACCGGCGACGCCATTTACAGATTCCCGCGAGCGCTTATCTGCGCACGGCGCGCGACGGTTATGCGCGTTGGGGCGCCGGGGGCAAAGTCCGGGCGCTCGAAATCGAATTCGATGAATTGCGCCGAAGTCAAGGCCCGGCGTCCGAGCGACCCGGGACGGCAATGGCGACCTCGACGGCCGATCGTCACCTGCATACGACGCTCGATATGGCCGCGGTGCTCCGGGCTACGCGAAGCATTTCCGAGGAAATTGTCCTTGACAAACTCGTTTTTGCCGTCTTGAGGGTGCTCCTGGCGGACGCGGGGGCCGAACGCGGGCATCTGATTTTGCTTTTTCAAGGCGAACCGGTCCTCGTCGCCAGCAGCTCCGGGGATACGACCGACGCGCCGCGCATGACGCATATTCCGCTTGATCATTGCGACGACATCTTGCCGACTTCGCCGGCGCGATTGGCATTACGTACCGGCGAAGCCGTCATCGTGCACGACGCGCGGGAAGACGCGCGTTGCACGGCCGATCGCTACGTCGCGCGATATCGTCCGCGGGCGCTCGCGAGCATTCCGATCGTAAATCAAGGAAAACTTCTCGGCCTCGTGGTCCTGGAGCATCGTCGTCTGGTGGCGGTGTTTTCCCCGGAACGATTGGAGCTCATTCGAATCCTCGCCGCGCAAGCGTCGGTTTCACTGGACAATGCCTTGCTTTATGAAGAACTCGATCGACGCGTCCGGCAGCGCACGCGCGAGCTCGAAGATGCGCAACGGCGGCTGGTCGACACGGCTCATCGGGCGGGCATGGCGGAAATTGCGACGAACGTATTGCACAACGTCGGCAATGCTTTGAACAGCGTCAGCGTGAGCGCCGACGTCGTCTTGGCCCGATTGCAATCGTCACGCGTCGGCACGGTTGAACGAATCGCCGAGTTATTACGCATGCCCAAATCGGACCTGGGGCGATTTTTCGCCACGGATAGCCGCAGCCAAGCTTTGCCCGAATTGCTCGATTCACTCTCCAAACACTTGGCGGGCGAACGCGAAGCCAATCTCGAGGACCTCGCGCGCATTTACAAGCATGTCGGGCACATCCGCGACATCGTCTCGTTGCAGCAATCGTTTGCTCGAGCGCCGCGGCTCGTCGAGCACGTCGTCATTGATGAAATCATCGACGATGCCATTCGGATCAGCGCGATCAACGAGACGCGTACGGGGATCGTCATTCGGCGCGAAATGGTCCGAGCTTCATGGCCGCTCGAAAAACATCGCCTCCTGCAGATCCTCGTGAATTTGATCTCCAATGCGGGGCATGCCTTACGCGCCGTGGACGACGCGCGCTCCAAAGAAGTCGTCATTGTTGCCGGTATCGAAAACGATGATCGATTACGCATTGTCGTGCGGGATACGGGGTGCGGAATCTCGCCCGAGGTCATGCCTCGACTATTTACATTTGGTTTTACCACGCGAAAAGGCGGACATGGATTCGGCTTGCATTCGTGCGCCGTCGCGATCAAAAGCATGGGCGGCGAAATCATCGCGCAGAGCGACGGCGTGGATCAGGGCGCGTCATTCACGCTGATTTTGCCGCGTGGAAATTCCAGCTACGCACCGTCCGGCGGAGCCTGATTCCCCATTTCCCGAATGACCACGATCGCCGCCGCTTCGAACATCGGCGCAATCCGAGCGTCGAAGAGACGTCCATTGCCGGGACCCGAAAACTTGAATTGACAAACCGTCCCCGTATCCATCACGCGGGCGAGCAATTCCAGCAATCGAGCGTGAAAAGACGAAGGCACGGCGTCGAGTAAATCAACGGGAGACAAATTGGGGATGACCTTGCCGTCGACGTACGGAGGCTCGAGCCGGCGGCCGTGACGATCCACATAATGCATCGTATCGGGCAAGGCGGAAAATAAAGCTCGCCATGATGCTTCGCGCTGCACGAGCTCCGACATCAAATGCGTCCGTTCGCAACAAGAGCCCATCCGCGAACAAAGCTCTTCGAGAAGAGCGATTTCGCCGCGATCCGGAACGACGTCGCCCCAGCGCCACAATTCGAGCACCCCGAAATCATGGTCCGCCGACCGCACGGGAACCAAAAGCGCACCTCGCAAACCGGCCTTCGTAATCAACCTCGAGCGATCATCGTCGTCAATCGCTTGCCCGGAATGATAACTCGTCGAATCACTTCGTTTGTCTGGTAAAACGCGCGCGTCTTCGTCGAGCGCCAAGGTCGTGTTGCGCAAATCGGTCAGCGCTTCATCTCCGTTTTCCGCGAACGCTCCGATACATTCATTGCGACCATCCGGACGACGCTGCCACAAGGCGACGAACGGCCACGCCATGGTTTTTCCCACCAATTGAGCGACTTCGGGCGCACAGAGCGCCGGCGAGTTCGAACGGACCAAGAGACGCGTGACCGCATGCAGCAATTCTTGCCGCCGATACGCCGCATGCAGCGCCGCTTGCTCGGACCATTTCATCGTCATCGCCGCCGCCATTTGCCGAACTTCGGCCGCGTCG
>CAYSYX010000234.1:0-14178 GCA_964435055.1 uncultured Polyangium sp.
GGTATTGGTTTGTCCACTGCGTGGCCAAACCAAACACGTATCAGGAGGCAATAGCAGCCTGTACCCTTTTGTTTCGGCTGCGAAGCAGACGAAACGTATTGGTCCAGCGCTCGCTGGTCCGGGTCGAGGGGCGGACAGCCCCTCGTCGGGTCTGGGGTGAAGCCCCAGTGAACTGGTTACAGTTACCGGCGCGGCTGAATGATTTGCACGCCGCGTTCTTTGCCGGATTCGTGCATCATTTCTTCGACCTGCTCCGACAAACCCGGCTGCTCGTCCGGATCGTCGAAATCCCAACGAGCGGCTTCTTGGGCTTGTTTCGTATTTGCGGCGTTGCACGGCGCCGTCACTTTGCGCGGTAAGTACGTGAAGGGCGTGTAGTCCGGCGTGCTCGTGAAGGCATCGAGCGGCAACAGCGCGCTCCGAATCGACTCGTTGTTGTACGGAATTCCGAAAATATGCGCCACGAGCTTGTAAATGCTCGCCATATCGTAATGCCCGTGGCTCGTGTATTTGCGACGAATCCACGGGGACACCATCCACATCACCGTCCGGTGCAAATCCACGTGATCCGCCCCGTCTTGCGGATCGTCCTCCGTCACGATCATCAACGTGTCTTTCCAATTCGGGCTATGGGAAAGCGCATCGGCCAGCATTCCGGTCGCCTCGTCGTTCACGGCGATCATTACTTCAGGAGCGGGAGCGCCGGCACTTCCGCCCACGGTATGATCATTCGGCTGAACCGCATACGTGAACGGCTTCAGATTACACAGCAAGCGAATGCGCCCGGCGAGGTAACACGATTTCTCGATATCCGGCAGCTCGCTCGAATAAATGAGCCCCGGGTATTTGGGATCGAGGCCCTTTGGAGCATTGCCGACGATTTCGCCCATGTTGTCGTAATCGACGCCATTGTTTCCGAGCCAATGAAAAATCGTTCCTTCCTCGGGCGATGATTGCTTGCTCGTCGACGGCTCCGTCGGCGGACGAGTCCCGCGTCCCCAGGTTGAAAGCCAGGTTCGTTCCACGTAATCGTTTGTCCGGCCATACACCGTCCAAATGTGGCCTTGGAGCGATTGTTCCGCGTCCGTGTAGAAATTGTCGAAGTTCGTGAAGGTTCCGGCGATGGCGCGTGCGTTTTGCCAAACCGCATCTTGCGTCGCCACATCCGGCGCCATGATCAGCTTCGGATCGCCGTCACCCAAATCCGTCCGATCGCCCATCACCGAATCGTAGGTCTTGTTTTCGCGCACCACCAAAATCACGTGTTTGATGATTTTCGACGGCCCGTCGGTATTGGTCGCGGGAATGGGAAAATCGTCGGCTCCCGCCGGACATGTAATCGTCGGCGCGCCGGGAAGTTTGTCGATATTGCGTCCCGTTTCGACGACTTTCGTATGCGCGGCGAGGTTCGCGAGTTCCGCGGCCGGAACGCGTTGCACGCTGCCCCGCATCATGTCCGTGATATTGCCTTGGGACCAATCGAGGTCCGACAAATCCGCGCCGACACCGTGGCCTTTGCCATTGATGATGACGAGCGAACCATCGTTGTCGACCATCACGCCCGTCGGCCACCACGCCGTCGATATCGATCCCGCCTGCGTAATCGTCGGCGGCGTGCCCATGTTCACGTCATACACGCCCACTGCATTGATTCCCGCGAGCGTCGCATAAAGCCGCTTGTTTGTTGCGTCAAACGCCAGCGTGCTCGGAGAAGCTCCCCTCGGCGCCATGGCGTCGAAGATCGGCACGCGCGATTCCATCGTCATCGTCGCGCGATTGACGATCGCAATCGAGTCGCCGTGCGCTTCGGCCACCGCCATGTATGTTTCGTCGAGAAAAACCACCTGCGCCGGACTCTTGGCCATCGCCAACGAACGCTTGGGCGCATTGCTCCCCACTTCGAGCTCCAGCAGCTTCGATCCATTTTGGTCCGTCGCGTAAAACGTGTTTCCGATGGGATCGAATGGATCGACACGCAGGTCGAAAACAGCGAAAGAACCCGTGGCAATCGTTCCCACCTTGGTCCCGTAGTCGGCATCTTCCAGAGAAATCACCTGGAACTCGCTCGCATATTGCGACGGCGCCACGACAAGTCGCTTCCCATCGCCGCTCACCGCCATCGCTCCCGAATACCAAGGATTCTTGCCCGACATGCCCAGCGTGATGTCCCGCGCCGCCGCTCGCGTCGCTTTCCCCGTCATCGTGTCGATGTCGAACGCATACACCATCCCGTCGCCTCCGCCCGACGCCAACGCCCGGTTCGGGGCAATCCATACGAGGCCGTAATAAAGTGCCGTGGGGCTCGGAAACTCCAGGTAACTCGCCACCGGCGCAGCGCCCGAAGCAAGTTTGTCCAGGTCGATCACGCGCAACGCGTTGTCTTTGATGCCGCCGTCCGACACCAACGCCAGCCGTGAACCGGGCACCGCCATGATGTTCATCGGGAACGTTCCGACGAGGTCGGGTTCGTCGAAAAGAACTTCTCGTCCCACCGGAGCGATCCGGTGACCGTCCGGCAAGACAAACACGCCTCCGGCGCCCGCTCCGGCCTTCGCCGCCGCTTCGCCCGTCGCATCGCTCGCCGTGCATTTGCCCGCGACGGGCGCGGGGTACGTCCCGTCAAACGATTCACAGGTGGCTTCGTGGGGAAGTTTGTTCCACTCGCCCAGGGTGGGGCAGGCGAACGGAGTCGCCGGTTCGTTGCATTCGCCGCACAAGAAAGCGCACGACTTGGGCAGGTCCGTCATGATGTCGTCGACGGTTCCGACGTTGATCGGCGGAGGCTTGTTGTCGACGGGTTTGTCCTCGCATCCGATGGCGACAAACGCCGCACACACCACGGAGGCCAAAGATGCACGTGTACGAAGCGAACGAGCGAAGCGAGCAACCATGATCGAAGGTTATCATGGTCGAGACGGCGAAAGCTCAGCGCATCATCGCGACCGCGACCAGAATTCCGAGCGCAAAGAATGCGGCGACGACCCACGGCACGGGATTGAATGACGCTTTCGGTGGCTCGGATCGAACCAACGTCGGTGCGGGGTCCGGAGTTGCCAACGCGCAAAGCACCACGCCTGCGCTCGCGCCCGGACCAACCCGCGCCTCCACGTGCAGCTGCGCGATCGCGTCTTGCGCATGCCCGAACGGCCGCGAGAGACGCAGCACGACCACGCCCTCCATCACGCGTGGAAGCCGCACACGTATCGATCGCGCTTGCTCGTCGCCATCGATGCGATGTCCACCGCGTCGACGACAACCGTCGCATCCGCCTCCGTCGCAACGCGCGCAAACGACGCGTGCCGGCACCGAAATGAGGATCTCCGCTCCGACCCACTCGGCCGGAATCACGATCGCATGGCGACCTCGTGGCTGCGCACATGCATCCAGTGCGGAACTGTCCACGACTCGGCCAAGCGCCTGCGCCATGGTTCATCACTAGCCCCAACGATTGCGTTTGGGAAGTAGTCACCAATGGCCGAAATAGGCCGCTTGCTCGCCCGACCCGCACCTCGTGAGTAGACTCCGCGGCCATGAAGTCGAAGCTTATTTTCGCGCAGTTCTTTGGTGCCCTGACGATCATCGCGGCTGCGTGCGGCGGCAAAGTCGTCGTCGATGCTCCCGGTGACGGAGGTGCCGGCGGAACGGGTCAAGGCGGCTCGGGTTTGTCCTCATCAAACGGATCGACTTCGGGTGGCCCGACGTCGACGTCGAGCAGTTCGTCCGGTCAACCCTCGCCATGCGACCTGCAAAATGATTGCGCCGCATGCGTCAATTGCGCCGTGGACCTCGTTTGTCCCGACGACTGGGCCAAGTGTCAGGCGCAACCGTCCTGTGCGAACCTCGTGATTTGTTTGCCGAGCTGCGCGGCCGACCAAGCTTGCATCACCAAGTGCCTGACGGCGTTTCCGGACGGAATCGACCTCTACAACCAGACGGCGTTGTGCGTGATGTGCCAAGGTTGCTTCAACGATTGCAACGGTTTGGCCAAGGGATGTTTCTAAGGAAAAACTAGCGCTGTCGTCGCCGGAAAAACGCGTCGATCGCCCCTTGATGCGCCGGGCCTCCCCACAGCTCCGCGAACACCGCCCGCTCCAGATCGATCGAACCATTTCGTCGCGCTTGGCGCACCGCGATGAGCGCTCGCTTCTGTGCGGCCACGACGGTCCGCGCGTTCTTCGCGATCATCGCCGCCCGTTCGAGCGCCCGTCCGAGCGCCCGACCCGTCGGTACGACCTCGCCGACAAGACCGATTCGCTGCGCTTCCGTCGCCTCGATTTCTTCGGCTGTGAACAAAAGTCGTGATGCTTCTTGAGGGCCCACGCGCTCCATGAGACGCGTCATGCCTCCCCACGCCGGGGACAAACCCATCCGAGCATGCCGAAACGCGAGCTTGGCATGGTTTTCCATGACAACCATGTCGCACAGCAAAATCAGCTCGCATCCGCCTCCGTAGACATCACCGCCCACCGCGGCGATCACCGGCAGTTCACCCGCCTCGAGCACGAGCAGCGGCGCGTACATGTCGAGCACCGGCCCGGGACCTCCGCCGTCTCGAACATGACCCGCGATTTCGTTCAGGTCGCCGCCCGAGACAAACGCTTCGGCGCCCGTCGCCGTCAGCACGATCGCGCGTGCGGATGGATCGGCCGCGGCTTCCGTCGCCGCTTCCGCCAAGCGCTTGGCCAAGGCGGCATCGATCGCGTTGCGTGTTCCCGGACGATCGATTGTCAAGACAACCGTGGCGTCCGACCGCTCGACCCGCAGACTCACGTCGATTCTCCGCGAATGCGTCCGTTGCTGCGTGAACTTCGCGGCGGCGTGCGTTCGTCTTTGATGACGTTGTCGATGCGCACGTCCAGCTCGCGCTGCGTGATGCGACCCTGTTCCGCGACAAACTTCTCCGCGTACTCGATGATCGCCCCGGCCACATCCACACCGCTCGCCCGCTCGATGCCTTCCAAGCCCGGCGATGAATTGATCTCGAGAAGTTTGGGCTTTTTCTTGGCTTCCAACATGTCCACGCCGGCCACTTCGAGCCCCATCACTTTGGCTGCACGAATCGCCGCGTTGCGATACGCAGGCTTGAGCTTCACGCGATTGCCTTTGCCCCCGCGATGCAAATTCGAGCGGAATTCGCCGGGTTTGGCCACGCGACGCATCGACGCGATGACCTTTCCGCCCACGACGATCACCCGAATGTCCCGCCCCTTCGACTCGCGGACGTACTCCTGAAGCACGATGTCCTGGCCCATCGCCCAGAGCGTTTCGAGCAGCGAATGCACCGCTTGCGGCGTCTCCGCGATCATCGTCCCGATGCCTTGCGTGCCTTGTTGCAGCTTCACGATCGCGGGACAACCCACGATGTTCAGCGCCGAATCCACGCCCGCGGGGCTGCGTGCACAGATCGTCGTCGGCACTTCGATGTGCTTGCGGTTGAGCAGCTGCAGGGCACGGAGTTTGTCTCGGCTACGCGCGATCGACACGGCGCTGTTGAGCACCGGGATGCCCATCAGATCGAATTGTCGCACCACGGCGAGGCCGTAATTCGTAATGCTCGCGCCGATACGCGGGATGACCAGGTCAAACTTCGCGATGGCGTTTCCTTCGTGAAGCAGACTTGGTCGGCCTTTCGACACGACGATCTGCAGGTCCAAAGGATCGAAGACCGTCACATCATGACCACGCGAACGCGCAGCCAAAACAAGGCGACTGGTCGAGTACAGCGTTGGGTTTCGCGAAAGAATGAGGAGCCGCATCCGAATTGAGGGCCGCACACTAGCAGAGTCCCGGGACACCACACGCGCGTTCACCGACCCGGACGTTTACCTACATCGGAGCCTCTTGCATCCGGAAATGTTTCGTGTACGAATCAACTTCCCTTCGCGCGACAAAACGCGCCCAAATCAGGAGACGTAACGTCATGTGGCAGCCTTTCACCGAGGAACACGAGCAATTCCGAAAGACGGTCCGATCGTTTGCGGAGAAGGAACTGGCTCCGCATGCCGACCAATGGGAATCGGACGAAGTTTTTCCGAATTGGGTTTTCAAACGAGCCGGTGAACTTGGCATTATCGGCGCGCATTTCCCGGAAGAACACGGGGGAATGGGCCTGGATTATTGGTTCAGTGCGGCCAAAGCCGAAGAATTGCCGCGCTCGCGTTTGGCCGGTGTCGTCATGGGGCTGCTCGTCCAAAGCGACATGGCCACGCCCGTCATCAGCGATTTGGGAACGAAAGAGCAAATTGAGGAAGTCCTGAAACCCGTGCTCGCCGGCGATAAAGTGATTTCGCTCGGCGTCAGTGAACCCGGCGCGGGAAGCGACGTCGCGGGTATTCGCACATTTGCTCGAAAAGACGGCGACGATTACGTCATCAGCGGTCAAAAGACCTTCATCACGAACGGCACGCGCGCCGATTACATCACGTTATTGGCGAAAACCACGCCCGATCGTGGCGCTCATGGTTGCTCGTTTTTCCTGGTACCGACGAACCTGCCGGGGTTTTCCGTATCGAAAAAGCTGAAAAAAATCGGCAACAAATCTTCGGATACCGCCGAGCTTTTCCTCGAAGACGTCCGCATTCCGAAGCGTTATCTGCTCGGCGAAGAAAATCAGGGATTCATGTACCTGATGCAAAATTTCCAAAGCGAACGCCTCATCGCCGCCGTCAGCGCCATTGCGGGAGCCTTCTACACGCTCGATTACAGCGTCAATTACGGTCGAGAGCGCGTGGCTTTCGGCAAACCCATCATCAAACGCGAAGTTTGGCAGCACAAATTCGTGGATCTCTACACCCGCGCCGAAGCGGCCAAAGCCTTCGTTTATCAATGCGTCGACCGGTACAACGACGAACGCTACGTCAAAAAAGGCCCCGTCAGCTTCGATACCGTCAAATACATCTCCATGGCCAAAGTCCTCGTCGGCGACGTTTCGAGCGACGTCATGGATACGTGCCTCCAATTCCACGGCGGCTGGGGTTACATTGAAGACTTCCCCATCGCTCGCGCTTGGCGTGACCAACGTTTGTTCCGAATTGGCGGCGGGACTACAGAAACCATGAAGTACTACATCGCCAAGCTCATGGGCTTCTAGAAGCGGTGCGCTGACGTACCAAAAAAATCGAAAAAAGTTCGAGACAAGTTCCGAGATTCGCTGTAGAACCTCCCCCCTCTCGGAACGACCGGGGCTGTAGCTCAGTTGGGAGAGCGTCTGACTGGCAGTCAGAAGGTCAGGGGTTCGATTCCCCTCAGCTCCACAAAAGAACCAGAGTAAGTAGAAGGCGTCGCGAAACCCGCGGCGCCTTTTGCGTTTCGAAGCTCATGACCTCGCCTCGGTTCTGGAAGTTTGTCCTGCTGCTCTACGTGATCGTCCTCGGAATGATCTCCGCGGCGGCGTACATGAAGCGCCTGCATATTCCTTTGTTCATCAACAAATGGAATTTGGACAAACTCATCCATTTCGTCCTCTTGGGAGGCGCATCGTTTCTCGCGCGACGCTCCACACCGCACGCGCGCGGGCCGCTTTTCGACCTGCCGACGGGGCCGTTTGTCGTGGGCGTACTCGCCACCATGGACGAATGCGTGCAGGCGTTTTCACCCGTGCGCACGTTCAGCTTCGCCGACATGGCCGCGAACCTCGGCGGCGTGATCGTCTTCGGATGGCTGGCCCGTTCCAAAGACGAAAAGCTTTGACGACAAAAAGTTTGAGCTGAAAGATTTCACCACACCTCGACGCAGCCCTGGGAGTGGTTTGATTTTTTGGCGTTTGCGGCGGGGCCCCGCTGTTTGAGCCCCGGAGCGGCGAGTTCGGGGGGCCGCGACGCCAAACAAATCGAACCCTCCCGGGCGGACAAACCAGGACGTGCGGTCTTTCCGATCAACGGCGACTTACAGCGTCGCGATGTCCTGCGTGGCCGCTTTGACGATGTCCTTTGCGTAGCGCTCGATCGCCGACGCATCTTCACCTTCGACCATCACCCGCAGCTTCGGCTCGGTGCCGCTCCAACGCACGAGCACGCGTCCGTTCGACCCCAACGTTTTTTCGACCTTCTCGATCGCGACGCGCATCTTCACCATCGCTTCGATGGGCACGCGCCGCGGGAACGTCGCGTTCTCCAAGATTTGCGGCACCCGCTGCATCGCGCTCGACGCCAGCTCCGACAGCGGCTTTCCAGACTCGAGCATGATCGCGAGCACCTTGAGCGCCGCGACGATGCCGTCTCCCGTCGTGGCGTGATCGAGAAAAATCAGATGCCCCGATTGTTCACCGCCAAAGGAATATCCGCCCCCGCGCATCGCTTCGACGACGTAACGATCGCCCACGTTCGTCCGGACGACCCGCCCGCCTTCTTCCGCGATCGCTCGTTCGAGACCCAGGTTGGACATGACCGTGCTGACGAGCGTTCGTTTCGGTAGTTTGTCCTGACGAATCAGGCTTCGAGCGACGAGCGCCATGATCGCATCGCCGTCGACGACCTGGCCTTTTTCGTCGACCATGATCACGCGATCGGCATCTCCATCGAGCGCGATGCCGAGCGACGCTTGTCGGCGGAGCACTTCGTTCACGACGTGCTCGGGATGGAGCGCTCCCGCATCGCGGTTGATGTTGCGTCCGTTTGGACGAACTCCCAGTGGATGAACTTCGGCGCCGAGCTCGGTGAAGACGGCGGGCGCGACGCGATAGGCGGCGCCGTGTGCGGCATCGACGACGATGTGGAGTCCTTCGAGCGACAGGTGGCTCGGGAACGTGTTCTTGCAGAAGACGACGTATCGACCGCGGGCATCTTCGAGGCGCGTGGCTCCGCCGATCGAGCTTCCGGTCACGCGCATCTCGTCGAGCGTGTCGGAGTCCATGAGGCGCTCGATTTCGGCTTCGTCGGCGTCGGGCAATTTGAATCCGTCCGGGCCGAAGATCTTGATGCCGTTGTCGCCGTACGGGTTGTGGCTGGCGCTGATGACGATGCCCGCATCGGCGCGCATGCTGCGCGTCAGTTGCGCGACCGCGGGCGTGGGGATGGGCCCGCTCAACATCACGTGTCCGCCCATGGCGCAGATGCCCGAGGCGATGGCGGTCTCGAACATGTACCCGGACAAGCGCGTGTCTTTGCCGATGACGACTCGGACCTTGCGGGTTTTACCGCGATGAGCGACAAACGCGACGGCGCGTCCGAGGCGCAGCGCCATTTCGGGGGTCATCGGCGGCTCGTTTGCTGTTCCGCGAACACCGTCCGTGCCGAACAGCTTGCGTGTGCTGCTCTGGGGTTGTTCCACCGGGGCGTCTTTCTTCTGGGTCTTCTTCGTCGATGCCACGCCGTCACGCTAATCGGGGACGGGCCCGAGCGTTAGCCCGTTTGCGGCTCAGTTCGTCTGTTTTGCGGACGGCGAAGGTTTTGATGCCCGACCCATCCGTTGCGTTGTCACATTGGTCTTCGGCGGCAACGATTGGGGCACGACGCTTTGGGCGGATGCGATGCGTTCGAGGGCCCCGTGTTGCGCATGTCAATCCATTGATGGTTATGTGCGCGTCGCGGTTGTCTAACGCACCGAATTGAAAGCAATTTCGCGTCAATTGTAACGGAGAAGCCTTGACCGTCCTCGATGCATCAAGGCTACCATCGTCTGCACAGGATTTTCACGCTTCGGCTTTTGGGTTTGTCTTATGCGAACTAAGAATGAATTCGTTCGATGTGGTTTGTTTTCTTTGTACGGGGTTTTGGCGACGTTTGGGGGCATTGTCGGGGGAGCGCGGGCCGATGAAACGGTGCCTCCGGCCACGCCGACCGATGCTCCTGCCGAAGCTCCGCCGATTCCCGCCGGGAATGAGCAAAATGGCGTACAAGCGGCCGAAACGCCGGTCGTGGAAGCGCCGCCGCCTTCAACCGAAGTGACGGTGCGTGGAAAAGGTTCGGAAGCGAAGCGTCGTCGAGAATCCGCGGAGACGGTGAAGGTTGTCGACACCATTTATGCCAAGCAGCAATCGCGAGATTTGGGCGATGTGTTGTCGAGCGTCGAAGGCGTTGCGGTTCGGCGTACCGGCGGATTGGGTTCGGCCACGAGTTTTTCGCTCAATGGTTTGTACGACAAGCAAATCCGCATTTTTTTCGACGGCATACCTGCCGATGTGGCCAATTCGCCATTCGGTGTTTCCGCCATACCGGTGAGTTTGATCAGTGGTATCGAGATTTATCGGGGTGTCGTTCCCATTCGGTTTGGCGCGGATGCTCTCGGCGGGGCCGTGAATTTGGTCCCGATCAAGCTCGAGGATTCCAACGTTTATGTTTCGTATCAGCGCGGATCATTCGGGACCCATCGCGCGGCGATCGTCGGGAAATACCAGCATCAGCCGAGCGGATTTTTTGCTACGGCCAATGGCGTTTTCGATCGCTCGCGAAATGATTATCTCATCGACGTCGAAGTGGCCGATAAATCCGGACGCAAGTCTCCTCGAACCGTGCGTCGGTTTCACGATGTTTATCAATCGTATGGCGGCGCATTGACCGTGGGTTTTCTCGACAAACGCTGGGCCAAGCGTTTGTCCCTTCAGATTTTTGGTTACGATTTCGAAAAAGAAATTCAGCACGACGTATTGATGGCGCGACCCATCGGCGAGGCGACGTACTCCGCTTCGTCGGCCGGCGGAACGCTCCGCTGGGACCATGATTTCAACAAGCGTATTTCCACGCAATTCGTCGGCAATTATGCGCACCAAAACATCCGTTTCCTCGATACGTCGAAATGGATTTACAATTGGCTCGGCGAACGAGTGGCCAAACGAGCCGTTCCGGGGGAGCTCGACGGACCGCATGATGCCACGATTTGGCAAAATTCGTTTTTGGGTCGAGGAATCGTGGAATGGCGAATGCGGCCCGAGCATTTGTTGCGCGTGGCCACGACGGGGCGCTTGATTGCGCGAACGGGAACGGAAAAAGCCATCAAGGGATCGGACGGAATCGATTTATTGGCCGGAGCGCGGGATCTCGGGACCCTGATCTCGGGCGTCGAATATGAACTCAATGCGCTGGATATGCGTCCTCTGGAAACTCGAGCGGACAGGCCCGTTCGACCCGACGAGGACGATCGGCTCCAAAACATTTTTGCGCTCAAACATTATTACTACAAAGTCGATGCGGACAACGTGAAGTCGGGTTTCAGTTTGGATTCGTTTCACACGTCCGGACAACGATTCGGTATCGGTGACAGTCTTCGATTTCGAGTGCATAAAAAGGTCAGCCTCAAGGCTTCGTACGAATTGGCGACGCGCGTGCCGGACGTCGAAGAGTTTTTCGGAGATTCGCTGTACATCCAGCCGAACATTCGTCTGAAACCCGAACTCAGCCATAATGCGAACGTGGGCGTATTCGTCGAGACGCGCAAGACGCCCGCGGGCAATTTCACGCTCGAAGCGGATGGCTTTTTGCGCGAAGTTCAGGATCAAATCGTGGCGCTCGCGGATGCCAAAGGCATTCAATACGACAACATCGGGGGCACGAGCGTCAAAGGCTTCGAAGGATCATTGCAATGGATTTCACCTGGAAACTGGTTGATTCTCAATGGCAACTTGACGTGGCAAGATCTGCGCAACGTGTCGACATCGGGCAAGTTCGAAGAATTCAATGGTGAACGAATTCCGAACAAGCCGTGGATTTTCGCCAATTGGGGCGGGCGATTTCAATGGAAGAAATTGCTCACGAGCGACGATATGCTCGCGCCTTATTACAGCGGACGATTCGTGCATTGGTTCTACCGCACGTGGGAGAGCATCGGCGATCCCAATTTCAAGGCGGTCGTGCCGACGCAAATTGCGCATACGCTCGGTCTGACGTACTCGAATTCGGCGCCTTCGCGGACGAGCGTCACGTTCGAAGTCGACAACCTGACCGATACCAAGCTCTTTGATTACTTCGGTGTGCAGAAACCTGGTCGATCCGTCTCCGTCAAGGTGACGGGTGAATTGTGAGAAATGAGGAGGTTGTTGTGAATAGGCGAATGTTTGGTATGCAGGCGTCGTTTTTCGCGTGCGCGCTTTCGATGCTTTCGCTCGGGCTTTTCGGCTGTGATCCCGAGCCGACGCAGAGCAACACGGGTGGCTCGGGAAACACGGGTAATACGGGTAATTCCGGTGGCTCGGGTGGCTCCGGTGGTGATGGTACGGGTGGAATGGGTGGAATGGGTGGATCGGGCGGTGGAAGTGCCGCGTCCCCCATGTATGCGATTTCGACGATTATCTTCTCCGCCGATCTGAAAATGCGGCAGGAATTCGTGAAGTTTTCGAATGGTCTCACGACCGGCAGTGTTATCGATGATTCACTCAGCATCGAATTTCCCGCGGCCAATCCGACGCTTTGGCCTTCGACGAAGCTGGGTGAATTCTTCATTGCGGATTCGAGCAATGGGGATCTCAGCAAATACACCGTGGACGCCGCCGGCAAAATCGTAAAGGGTGCGACGCTCGGTATGTCCGGCATCGGCGTGGCCGCGACCTACTGGCCGCTCATGGTGACCCATTCCGACACGGAAGCGTTTTTCTTCGATGAAATTACGCTCCAAGGCATCATCATCAATCCCAAGGATATGACGATTACGTCGAACGTCGACTTGAGCGGGCAATTCAATCCGACGGAAGGAGCTACGACGTATACGGTTTGGCGTGAACGTGCACCGATCAAGATCGGCAACAAATACTTCGCGAGCTTCAAATACTTCGAGCGCATGTTGCAAGAAACCTTGTACGCCCGCTCGGGTATGCTCGTGATCGACGCCGATGCGAAGACGTTCAAAGCGTACGAAACGACGGCGTGCGGCGGTCTCTTCCATACGGTGCTCGGAGCCGACGGAAAGATTTACGCCGCATCCGGAGCTGCGGCCGCGGCAGGTCATTTCAACAAACAAGCCGGTTCGACCCCCGCGTGTCTCGTACGTTTCGACCCGACGACGATGAAATGGGACGACGCGTTCAAGGTCGATCTGACGACGGTTGCGGGATCGGGCAAGTTTGTCGGAGCTATTTTTGCGCCCGATCAAAAAGAAGGCACCGTCTACATGCGCGTGCTCAAGGATGCAATGGCGCCGATGGGCCTCACGGCATTGCAATTGACCGCCGCGCCTCTTTGGGACACGTACAAACTCGATAAACTGAATGGCCCCACGATGGCGACGAAGATCGACGGTCTGAAGTCCGCAGGCGGCATTCCGTACCCGTTCTACATCGACGGCAAGTCGTACACGACCGGCGTGAATCTCTCAGCCATGCCCAACCAAAGCTGGATCGTCGACTTCACGAGCGATCCGCCCACCGAACAGCTCGCAATGCCCGGCTGGGGTTATTTCGCCATTCGCATTCGATGATCACGCCCTCGGCCGTTCGGCTCGCATGCGCCGGACGGCCACCCTTCCCACCACGTATCCAATCGTGAACAAATGCCACGCCCGGAGGCCGCTTTTTTCGCCTCGATAGACGGGTTTGACCATGACTTCAACGATGCGATACCCGTGACGCGACAAGGTCCCGATCAAATCGTTCGGATATCCATAACGCGGCCACAGTCCTTCACGCAAAATGCAATCCATCGCGCGCGCACCAATGGCCGTATACCCGCATTGACTATCCGAAAGCGCCGGCAATCCGGCCGCATGTCGAGTCGCCCAGGCGAGCGTCGCCGTGCCCACGAGTCGATGCAATGGCATTTCGCGCCAAACCGATGCGTGCCGCAAGCGATCGCCTTTGACGTAATCCGCTTCGCCTCGGACGATCGGGGCGACGAGCGCGGGTAGATCATCGGGATCCATTTGGCCGTCGCCGGCCATGACCACCGCAATGTCCGCTCCGAGCGCCCGAGCCTCCGCATAACCGCGAAGGATCGCCGCGCCGACACCCTGATTCGTTTCATGTCGAACGAGTTTGACCCGGGCATCATCGATGTCGCGCACGCGCGCCGACGTTTGATCATCGCTGGCGTCATCGATGACGATGATGTGCGCAGCAACCGGTGGGACACGTCGTACGGTCTCTCCAATCCGTTCTTCCTCGCGAAACGCTGGAATGACGACGGCGATGGTTGGGGGAGGGGAGTTCGATGACCTTTCGTTCATGCGCGTATGGTTTGGCGAGACAAGTGTGGGGCAACAAAAAAAACCGGGCGACCATGGGCCACCCGGTTTGTCTCAAGGGAACGAAATCAGAAT
>CAYSYX010000235.1:0-14027 GCA_964435055.1 uncultured Polyangium sp.
TTTGTTGACACAGGTGCCTTTGTCGCAAATGAACCCGGCTTGGCAGAGGTCGCCTTCATCGGTGGAACCATTGCAGTCGTCATCGAGGCCATTACAAGCTTCGGTTTGTGGCGTCACCGTCGGTGAACAGGAAATGCCCATGGTGGAGCATTGCGTCACGCCTTGCGAACAAATGCCCGGCTGACCCGTATCGCAGGTTTTCCCTCCGCCCGCACACGTCAGCCCCTCGAAGAAGTACACGTAATCGTTGTAATCGCCGTCGTTGTTGAAGGAATTGGGAGTGGCGCCGACGTCGCCGTCTTCGAAGGCCAAGTAAAACGCATTGGGGGTGTTTTTCGAGACGTACGACACCGCCGTGATCCAAGAAGCGGGGGGATTGCAGGCCGAGCACAGGGGATTCCATTTCTGTTCGGAGTAATGGATCTGAAATCCCGACCCGATGATGGCAAACCCGATGAGGCCGCCCTTGTAGGCCGCATCCGCTTTGATGTCGGCGCCCGTGACCACCGTGCCGACGGGCGTGAATGCGGGCACGACGATATGAATATCGGCGGCGGTCGGAGGACTTACGGCGGCGGGATCGACGTTGTACCAACCGACCCCCAAATTGCTGGCCGATTCATGCAGGAGAAATGTGGCTTTGAAATCGCACAGTGGAGAAAAAACCGTCGGCTGCGTCGCGGCATCGGTTTGATAGTCGATGGCCTCACCGCGCTGCTGAAATAATGTATAGACCTGGACCTCACCATTGGCCGAATCGACCGGCATAATGGATCCGTTGGGTTGTGTGACCGTGGCCCCGGCGAGGGACGAGGTCAACAGGAGGGGCAGGAGGGCGAGTGCGGCGCGAAGATGGTGCATTGTCGCAGTGGAACATGATTTTCGCTTGGAATCAACATTGACATCGGGCTCGGTCCGTGAACGATAGGCCCGGCTACGTTTGCACAATAGGATTCCGACACCGATGAAGCATTACTCCTGGGAAGGTTTGTCCAAACGCTGGGTTTTTCCGGGCGCACTCGTGCTCCTGGGTGTGGCGATGCCGCGACCGAGTTTCGCCGATCTACCGCGCCCTCCGGGGTGGGAGCCGTCGTGTACCATCGAAAAAGAGCTCGCCAAAGGCGGGGGACCTTGTGAAGACGTGCACGGCTGGCAGGACCCGGATCCTCGACAAAAAGCGCTGGCGGACAAGGGATATTCGCGACGGTGCACGGAAGGCGGCGCGGGAAGTTACGTTGCCGTGTGGTGTTTGTCCGCGGCGGGAACGGCTGCTCCGACTCCCACGCCTGCTTCGACCTCGACAAACGCTTCCACGACGACGCCCGCTTCCCCGCCCACGGTCGCTCCGGCCGCGGACAATCGCCGCGGAAGTGGATTGTGCAGTGTGCAGGTCATTGGTCAAGACAAACCAGCGTCGTTTTTCGCCGTACTCGTCGGGCTGCTCGCAGCGGCCGGAGCCGCGCGGCGGCGTTCACGATCGCGCGGGGAAAACCGTTGATCTGAAAGCGAAAAAATCACGCTTCCAAAGTGCCCGCATGTCGCGCTAGACTGCGCGACGACGCATTGATGTGCGTCTTCGCATGATGATCTCGCTCGCGCCCGGCAGTATCTTCGCTCAGCGATACCGCATCGTTCGCCTGATTGGACAAGGCGGAATGGGTGCGGTGTTCGAAGTGGTGCATGTCGAGACCGAACGGCGTTGCGCGCTCAAGGTGATGCAGCCGAACATGGTCGACAACGAGGCCATGCGGGCGCGCTTCCGACAAGAAGCGAAGGTCGCGGCGTTGGTCAATAGCGAGCACATCGTGGATGTGTACGACGCGGGCTTCGACGAAGTGACGCAAATGCCGTTCCTCGTGATGGAATTGCTCTCCGGCTACGAACTGCGTCAAAAACTCAAAAAAGACGGAAAGTTCACGCCGCCGGAAGTGGCGCTTTATCTGCACCAAACGGCGTTGGCGCTCGAGAAAACGCATCGGCAGAACATCATCCATCGCGATCTGAAGCCGGAAAACCTCTTTCTCACATTTCGTGAAAATGGCGCTCCCCACGTCAAAATCCTCGACTTCGGCGTAGCCAAGTTCATGACCGAATCCGCTTCGCACACGAGCGCCACGCGCGATGTCGGAACGCCGCTGTTCATGGCGCCCGAACAATTCACCATGGGCTCCAAACCGTCCGCCCAAACCGATATTTATGCCCTCGGCATGATCGCTTATCATTTTCTCACCGGCGTATCGTATTGGGCCGACGATCATGGGGCCGCGGCGACGATTTATGCCTTCGCAGTTCACGTCGTGCAGGGAATTCCCGAAGCTCCGACGATTCGAGCTCGAAGGCGTGGCGTCAATTTACCTCCGGCATTCGATACCTGGTTTGCCCGCGCGACCGCTCGCGATCCGG
The DNA here is from genome assembly GCA_964435055.1 of uncultured Polyangium sp. GTDB lineage: Bacteria > Myxococcota_A > Polyangia > Polyangiales > Polyangiaceae > Polyangium. The sequence goes on from CAYSYX010000235.1 coordinate 2,404, forward strand.
CGCAGCGATTTCAATCGGCATTGACGGCAGCGGCGGAGCTCGCGGATGCCTTGGGCGTACCGCGGTTCGTCTCCGAACCGTCGGCATTGATATCGAATGTTGGGTTTCGGGCCGAGATGGGTTCGTCTTGGTCGATGTCCCCTGCGATCGCGCCCGCGACGGGTTCCGGGGCCGGAGCCATTACGTCGGAACCGGCCCCCGCGACGGGGGCTCCGTTGGCGACGACATCGGGAAAGACAAACGATTCGCGCGGGAAATACGTATTGCTCGGGGCTCTGGCGGCAGTATTCGTGGTTATTACGGGGTTGGTGCTGTTTTTGGGCTCGGGTTCTTCTTCCCAAGCGAAAAATGCGTCTCCCGCGGAAACGGCGCCGCGCCCGGAAACGCCGGTTCAACCGACGACGACTGCGGGACCGACGTTCGGTCCAATTGTCGAGCCCGTGGCATTGGCATCCGCGTCCGCCGAGGCAACGACAACGTCGAAGCCGGTCAAAAGCACGGCGAAAGTCGTCAGTCCCGCCAAACCTCCTTCCACAACGCCACCCAAAAAAGACCTCTTCACGAGGGACTGACGCATGGATGTTCGGGGCGATCGCCGTCGATTCACGAGGACGAACCTATCTCGAATTCTTGGTATCCCCATTTTTTCGTTGTGGCTCGTTGCTTCACCGACGGGCGCGTACGGGCAAGACATCGTCGCCGCGGAGACTCTGTTCAACAAGGGCGTCGAGGGGATCAAGGCGGGGAATTTCAAGGAAGCGTGTCCGGCCATTGCCGAAAGCCAAAAGCTCGATCCGCGGCCCGGGACGCAATACACCTTGGCCGAGTGTTATGCGCGCTGGGGTAAAACCGCGACGGCATTCGTGACATTCGAAGATTTTTTGCGCACCGTGAAGGCTCTGCCGTCGAATCTGCGCGGTCGTTATGCCGATCGCGTCAAGAATGCCGAAGCGAAAAAGAGCGAACTGAAGCCGAATATTCCGGAATTGACCATCACCGTACCCGCGGATGCGCCGACAGGATTGAAAATCACGCGTGACGAGCTGGACGTCAATGGGCCGATGGTGGGTTTGTCGCTTCCGGTCGATCCCGGTTCGCATACGATTGTTGTCGAATTGAGCGGTGAATCGTCGACACGGCAGGAAATTTCGATCTCGCCCGGGGAGCGAAAAACCATTGAAGTGTTGATTCCGGGGCGGGAAGCTCCGTCGTCGGTCGAGCCGGATGACGGCAAACCTGGAAAAGCTCGGACCATCGCCACGTATGCAGCGTTCGGGGTCGGCGCGGTGGGCGTTATTTTAGGTGGCGTCGGCGGAATCGCAGCATTGAGCGACAAACAAGACGTAGATGCCCAATGTCCCAAATTCGGCTGCACCGCACAAGGATTCGAGGCGGTGGAGCATGGTCGTTCGATGGCCCGTCTGAGCACCGTTGGATTCATCGTCGGAGGTGCGGGAATCGCCGCGGGGGTCGTGCTCTTTTTGACTCGCCCCAAGCAACCGCCGCCCGTATCCGCGGATGTAGCGATCCACCAAAATGGTTTTGCTTTGACCTTGAAGGGGGTTTGGCAATGAAAACGAATTCCGGATTTTATTTTTCCTTGGCCGGTCTTTTCGTGCTCGGTGGTTTTGTCGTCACTTCGGGGTGCGAACAGATCATTGGTTTGGACGGACCGTACCATCCGGAATCGTCGGGAGGTACGGCCGGGGGCGGTGTTTCGGGGCCGTGCGAAGATGGCGCCATAGAAGAGTGTTATTCGGGCGATCCGAAGCTCAAAGGTATCGGCGCTTGTCAGCCCGGGGCTCGAGTTTGTTCCGGTAACAACTGGGACGCATGCATGGGGGAAGGGGTGCCCTCCATTGAACGATGCGACGGCACGGACAGCGATTGTGACGGCGCGGCCGTATGTTCCGGCAACGTCGATTGGGTGATTTCTTTCGGGGGCGCCGGGGAGGACAGCGCGACGGCGGTGGATGCCGATCCGCAAGGCAATATCTTCGTTTCGGGCAATATGAACGCTCCGATAAACTTCGGCGGCGGATCGCTCACGCCCGTCGGCGGAGACGACATGTTCGTCGTCAAATTGGATCCGACGGGCGCTCATTTGTGGAGCAAGTCATTTGGATCCGGCGGCACGGACAATGTGCGGGGCTTGGCGGTTGATGCGCAGGGAAATGTCTTTATTGTGGGCACCGTCAGTGGATCCATAAGTTTCGGCGGAATCCCCGTGCCGCACAACAAGGGGACCATTTTCATTGCGAAATTCGATCCGAACGGTCAACACATCTGGAGCAAATCGTTTGTCGGCGCATCGGGAATCTCCAATATGGATGCAACGGTCGACGGTTCCGGCAATGTTATCTTATCCACCACGCTCGGCGGATCCATTGATTTGGGAATGGGACCGACAACCATTGCCAACGAAGCATTGCTCGTCGCAAAACTCGATCTCAACGGCAATCTCGTGTATGGAAAGCTCTTTGAAGCTTCGAAATGCTGCGGGGCTTTGCGTTCGGTCGTCGCCGGTGCGCCGGACGGCAGCGTTGGTTTTGCCGGTTCTTTTACCGGATTCATGACGTTGGGCGCAACGACGCTCATGTCGGCACAAGAAGACATTTTCGTCGCCAAACTATCTCCCACCGGCGAAGTCGCCTGGGCAACTCAAGGCATTGCGGGACCCGCCTCCGATGTCGATGGGATCGCCGTCGGGCCGGACGGTGGGTTTGTCATTTCAGGTTCGTTCGAAGCGGCGACGTTGGTCTTCGGGCCGCATGAAATCGCCGGCTATTCGAACGACGACGCGTTCGTCGCCAAATTCGACGCCAACGGTTCCTATCTTTGGGGTCGCGCTTTCGGTGAAAATGGGGCTGTCGAGCGCGGGGCCGAAATCGTGGTCGATAACGCGAACAATGTTTCGTTTACCGGAACGACCTCCTCCAATTCGTTGATCATCGGAACTGGCCAGCTGGGTTTGGCCGGTATGTTCGTCACGAAGCTCGATTCCTCAGGAAACGTGCTGTGGGCAAAATCAAGCGATGCCGCCACGACACCGTACCCCGAATCCACCATCGGCGCGGACAAACAAGGTCATACGCTCTTGGCTCGTGAATTCCTTGCGCCATTTACCTTTGGAGGTACGCCGTTGACGAGCAAAGGCATGGCGGACATCTTTGTCATCAAACTCCGACCATGACGCACACACCATGATCGACAAACGCGTTCTCATTGACGAACTCCGCAGGCGCCTCGAAGAAGAACGAAATACCTTGACGCGTATCGCGCTCGAGGCCGCCGCTGCCGTCACGCACGAAGACAACAAGCCCGAAAACGACAAAGACATGCGGTCGACCGAAGCGTCGTACTTGGCGCGTGGTCAAGCCGAACGAGCGCGGGAGGTCGAACGATCGCTGGCTTTGCTCGGTACCTTGCCGGTGCGTTCTTTCGCGGCCGGAGAAAAAATCGCCGCGATGGCCCTGGTTGAACTGTTGCTGGGAAAAACGACATTGGTTTGTCTTGTTCTTCCCATGGCGGGTGGGCAGCGCATCGTTCTGGACGGCGTGGAAGTTCAGGTCGTCACGCCGACGAGTCCGCTGGGAAAAGCATTGATGGGTTTGGCCGAAGGGGACGACGCGGAAGTGAGCACGCCGCAAGGGGCGAAGGTGTACGAAATCGTTCGCGTATCGTAGGAATGCCCCGAACGCCGGCGGAATGGTTTTTCTTGGTAGAATACCGGCGTTCGGTTGTCGTGGCTGATGGTCGTCAAACGACTTCGGTCGCGCCATCCGCACGCAGCGAAAGAATCGCTACGCCTCCACGCGAGCGAATGCCCACGCGTATACGATCCGTAGGTCCAACGGGTCGCCATTCGGCTTCGAGGCCGTCGCCTTGGACGATGCCGTCGCCTTCCCAGCGCGTCGTAATGGCACAATTCGCTCCTTCGAGCCGCACGTGCAAACAATCGTCTTCTTTTCGCGCGACGAGTTTGAGTTTGGGCGGGTCGAACAAGGGCAAATCAATCGTGCGCACCGTCGTTTTCGGCGATGTGTCGAACCATTGATCAATGAGGCGTAATTTCGTTGGAGCTCGCACGGGTTCGGGTTCGAATTCGAGCAACCCCATTTCACCGGCATCCGGAGGCGGAGGATCCACCACCATACCGCCTTCGCCGGCTCCACCGCCGGCCCCGCCAAACCCACCCATACCTCCGTCCGGCGGCAATGGATCGACGACCATGCCTCCTTCGCCGCTGGACGTCGAGCCGCCGTCGGGAGGCACCGGATCGGTCACGAGTCCCGTGCCTCCGCCGCCGCTCGTCGTCGTCGGCCCATCGCTGCATCCCGCGTACGCGGAGACCGAAACCGAGAGGGACAAACCCACGGCGACACTGGCCTTGAGGCGCTGGAATCGATTCGACGGTTTTACGATGCGCGGCGCTTCGTCACGCGGATCCTGCGTAAACGCGCGCATATCGGCGTAAATGGCATCGAGTTCTTCATGCCAATGCTTATCGGCGGCGGCGATTTCCAAGCCCAAGAGCAATGTCTGCCTCTCGAGCGCATCCCAATCTTCGAGCGGCGTACGTTCGGCCAGTTGAATGGCTTTCTCCAGGTATTCGGCTGTATCGAGGGAAATCTTACGTGTCAATTCACGCGCTCGACGCACGAATACATCCGCGCCGCCGCGTTCATTGTAGAAACGTCGCAATACGTTCGCGGCGTATCCGAGGCCCATGTACCGATTGGCCACGCCGTTGGGCGCAAAGTTTCGTTCCCGGAACGCAGCGGAACAAATGCGGAAAAGCAGCTCCGCTCGGGGATCGTTGATGCGGTAATTGAACCCGAGGTAACTTCCGCCCAGGTCTTGATCCTTGGAGAGGTCGACGTGCAGCGACGTACCATAATAAGGTTCGGCGCGACAAAAGTTGACCGGGTGATCGGCGTGATCCCGAATGAATTGCACGTTTTCACGCACATCGGCGACCTTGGCTTCGGGCTCGAAAACCAGCAGATTGTAACACACGAAAATGCCCGCTTCGCGACACGATTTCAATGCTTCGCGCACGTGGGCTTGCTGCGTCCCGCGTTTCAAGTGATCTCCGCCCGCTTCCGAACCATTTTCCACGCCGACGTACAATCGAATCACGCCCAAATCGGCCAATTCTTTGGCGAGCGTCGGTGTCACACAATCGGGCCGCGCTTTGCCGACCATCGCAATGCGTCCTACACCGTATTCATCGAGCGCCGTGCGGATTTCGCGAATACGCTTGATCGACAACTTTTCGCTCGGAAAAATAAAGTTGTCGTCGTGGAAGCAAAAAATACCTTTACCTCCGGCCCCGTCGAGCAGCAGGGCCATTTCCGCGGCGATGTTGGATGCACTGCGCATACGCACGGCTTTGCCCCCGCCCGATTCGACGGCATCGTCGTAAAACGCAATGATCGAACAATAACTGCATTTCCCCCAGCAGCCGCGTCCTCCGATGATCGGAATGAACGGAATGTTCATGTGCCGATTGTGTTGACGATATCGGCGCGCAAATGGAACCGCATCCAAATCATCGAGCAAACGCCGCGGATTCGTACGTACAGGGGCGCCGTCGTCCGCGCGTAAAGCCAGCCCCGCAACGTCGTGCAGCGATTTGTTTTGACTCAAAGCGTCGAGAACATCGACCAGCGTTTCTTCGCCATCATGCAAAACGACGCTGTCGACGCCATTACGAGGATCGAGCACTTCGCGATAAGCGAGGGTTGGAAATTGCCCGCCCGTGGTGATATGTCCGCGAAACCCAGCTTCCCGGAGTTTTCGCGCCAGCATCAAGAATTCTTGAGCGCGATGTTGAAATTGAATGCTCAGTCCGGCAATGTCCGGGGCATCTTCCACGATTCGACGTACGACGCGATCGGTCTCGGAAACATCGTTGAACGCGACGATCGTCGCTTGATGTCCGTGTTTTTCCGCGACGGCGGAGAGGATTCCGATCCCAAGGTTTTCTTCGAGGTCAGCACCAACGAAATGAATGCGCATGTTAAGCGGCCTCCTACCTAATCGATCAATATACACTCATTTGCGCTGAAAAAGTCGGCAATTTTAGATTTTTATGAAACATAAAAAGTGCCGTAGCGGCATTTGTTGGAACGAATTCGAGTCACGTAATGCTTCGAAGGCCCTACGCGGACGTGACGTCACAAAGTCTGGCGTCCGTCGTCGAACTGGAGTAAGGCAACCTCATCGAAGTGTTCAGGAGTCCTTGTTCATGCGCAGATTCGTCAGGTTTTTCGGAATATCCGCCCTCGTGACCCTTGCCGCGTGCGCGTCCGCGCCCGAGCCTCATCCACCGGTTGCCGCAGCGACAGCAACGGCGGGAGCGACGACACCGGCAACGACCGTGCCCACAACCCCGCCGAGTACCCCAGCCATGACCAACCCATTGCTCGAGAAATGGACCGGCCCTTTTGGTGGCGTTCCTCCATTTGCAAAAGTCAAAGTCGAATTATTCACGCCGGCGATGATGGCCGCGATGGATGAACAACGACGCGAAGTGGACGTCATCGCGAAAAACCCTGAAGCGCCGAATTTCGACAATACCATCGCCGCCATGGAAGACATGGGACGCGCCCTCGACCGAGTCGAGACGTTGTATGGCGTTTGGTCGTCGACGATGAACGGTCCCGAGTTCCAAGCCATCGAGCGCGAGATGGCCCCGAAGCTCGCGGCCTTCTCGGACGAAATCACGCAAAATGAAGCTTTATTCAAGCGTATCGAAGCGGTCTACAATTCTCCCGAAAAAGCCAAGCTCACGCCCGAACAACAACGTTTGACCTGGCGCCATTACACGAGCTTCGTTCGAGCCGGCGCGAAACTCGATGCCGCGGGCAAAAAACGCGTTGCGGAAATCAATCAACGTTTGGCGTCGTTGTTCACGAATTTCAGCCAAAACGTGTTGGCCGACGAAGAAAACTACATGGTCGTCATCGAAAAGGAAGCGGACCTCGAAGGTTTGCCCGATTCGGTGCGTTCCGCCATGGCCGCCGCTGCCAAGGGCAAAGGAATGGAAGGCAAATGGATCGTGTCGAATACTCGTTCCTCCGTCGAACCATTTCTCACGTATTCGAATAAAGACGATCTGCGGGAAAAGGTTTGGAAAAACTTCGTCAATCGCGGCGATAACGGCGATACGCACGACACGAAGAAGCTCATTACCGAAATTTTGAAATTGCGCGCCGAACGCGCCAAGCTGTTGGGATACGCCACGCACGCGCATTGGCGCGTCGAAAATGCAATGGCCAAAACGCCCGAACGCGCCATGGCTCTGATGGAGGAAGTCTGGCCCGCTGCGGTCAAACGCGTCAAAGAAGAGGTCGCCGACATGACCGCGCTCGCCAAGAAAGCCGGCGTCAAACGCAAGGTCGAACCTTGGGATTATCGGTTTTACGCGGAAAAGGTTCGCAAAGCCAAGTACGACCTCGACGAAAACGAAGTCAAACCCTACCTGCAATTGGAAAAACTCCGCGAAGGCATGTTTTGGGTCGCCGAACAACTCTTCGGTTTCGTCTTCTCCCCGGTGAAAGACGTCGAAGTGTATTACCCGGACGTACGAGTTTGGGAAGTCAAACAAAAGGCGACGGGCAAACACGTGGGCCTTTGGTATTTCGATCCGTATGCGCGCAAGGGCAAGAAGTCGGGCGCGTGGATGAATGCGTATCGCCCCCAGGAACGATTCAAGGGCGAAGTCACGACGATCGTCAGCAACAACAGCAACTTCGTCAAAGGCAAAGACGGCGAACCGATCCTCATCAGCTGGACGGATGCGGAAACGTTGTTCCATGAATTCGGCCATGCATTGCATGGTTTGAGCTCCAACGTGAATTATCCGACGATCGCGGGGACGCGTGTGGCTCGCGATTACGTCGAATTCCCGTCGCAATTACTCGAGCATTGGTTGCCGACGCCCGAGCTCTTGGAGAAGTTCGCGGTCCATTATCAAACGGGCAAACCCATTCCGAAGGAACTGCTGGCGAAAATCGAAAAAGCCAAGACGTTCAATCAAGGGTTTGCCACGGTGGAGTATCTGAGCAGCGCGCTCATCGATATGAAGCTGCATCTGGCGGGCGACAAGGACATCGATCCGGGAGCGTTCGAGCGGGATACGTTGAAAGCGTTGGGAATGCCGGCGGAGATCGTCATGCGTCACCGAACGCCGCAATTTAATCACGTCTTCGCGGGCGATGGATATTCGGCGGGATACTACAGTTATCTCTGGTCGGATACGCTCACGGCCGATGCGTACGAAGCGTTTGTCGAGGGCAAAGGTCCGTACGACGCGTCGGTGGCCGAACGATTGCGCAAGAACGTGTTTTCCGTGGGAGATACGATTGATCCGGCGGAAGGTTATCGAGCATTTCGCGGCAAAGATGCCGGCACCGCGGCGCTCATGAAAAAGCGTGGATTCGTTACGGCTGCTCCGGCGGCGAAGCCCGCCGCTCCGAAGAAGAAGTAATCCTCACGGGCCCACGTGTTCGGCGGGCCCGTCGTTCACCATGTTGGCCAGCCACGCCGACAGTTTCTTTCCCTGCACCGTCGTCGAATAAAGCCCCGCCAAGAGGTACGTGTGTTGCGTCGCGTCGATATAATACGTCGACCATGACGCCGCGCCCGTCATGTGGTTTTTGCGCAAATCATCGAGCCCCGCGGCATAAACGGCCCCGTCCACGGGCGTCGCAATGCCATCGAGATCTTTGCAATCGTTTTTCCCGTACCCGAAAAACAAGGTAATGACATTGTCGCGCGTCGACGAAATCAGGCCGAGTTTCGCATTGGGATATTTGTCGCCGATGTAGTCGACGTAATTCACGATGCCGCCGCCATCGGGACCGATGCATTCGGGACAGCCGGTCGGCAAGGTTTCCTTCAAATTCCAAAGACCCTTCCAACGCGTTTGCAAACAAGGCGCGATGTAATCGTCGGCCATCGGAGGTCCCGAGTCGTCGACGAGGACCACGGGGGCCGGGCAAAACGCCTGCGCCACGCGATCGTAATTGTATGCCGCGCCAAACCCTCCGGCGCTGATCCCCGTGAGCAGCACTTTGCTGATGCCCGGGAATGTCGGGACGATGCGTTTCAAGTACAGATACAAATTCGAGTACCCGACGAATTCTTGGTTTTGCGGCGACAACGCTCCGGGGACGTCCACTTGCGAAGCCTTGCCCGCATGAATATCGCCCGAGCAATACGGAACGTAAACCATGTTCCAATCCTTGACGGGATTGTCGGAATTGTCCGTCGCAAAAATGCCCGTATTTCCTGCCGAACCTGCCCAAGCGCCGAACGCCGCCGAACCAAACGATCCGGGATTGATTCCACACGTCGTGCCACTAAAACACGCGCCGCCGCCTTCGAGATAGATCACGAGTTTGTCCGAACCGGATTGCGTGCGAATTCCAAATCCCGTGGGCGAGCCGTCGCGGCATTTCGCCCCGTCGACGCCAATCCACGACCATTGGCCCGGCGGAGCGTCGATCGGCTTGATCGCCGGACCATCCAATGGTCCCTCGGGCATGCACATCGGGCCGCTGCCGCCGCTTCCCCCGGACCCGCTGGAGCTTCCGGAGCCGGACGAGCCGCCGGCCAGGCCCGTTGTGGAGCCGTCGCCGCCGCACCCAAGCCATATTGCGCTTCCAAAAATCAACGATGCAATTGTGGGAAAGTTGTTTGATCGCATTCAATAAAACTACACGGCTTGCCAGTGATTGGCAAGATATCAACATTGACAAATATTTGACGGCCACATATTCTCGTGCTCCGAAAAACAATCGGTACACACCAATTAACCTACCATAGAAATTGAGACAAGGCTGCGACAATGCATACATCAACGCGCGAAGCTTTTTCTGCATACTGGTCGAATTGCCCCGATGCCGCTTGTGTCTTGGACGCAATGGGGCGAATCATAGGCGCGAATCCGAGGTTTTTTGACACAATCGGCGATTTGATCGGAGAGATGTTCGTCGATCATGCGGCGTCGCAAAATCGACTCGATGTGCAGGCTCATTTGGATTTGCTGCGGGAGGGGAAACCCGTGGTATCGTTTTTTTCTTTGACAAACGAAGCTCGGGCAGATGCTCGATTGCTTGCATGGCGCGTATGGCGGGCGGGAGATTCCGACGCAACGTTCATTGCGGTGGCGATGAGCGCCAAGATCGACGCCGGTGGTCAAGCTCATCTCGAGGAGATCCTTCGGTCGTATGAGATTATCGATACCTCGCCGATGTTCGTTGTGGCGATTGATGCGTCGGGAAAAACTGTTTTCATGAATTCGACGATGCTCGAGAGATTTCGGTATACGCGTGACGACGTCCTTGGGAAAGACTATGCACGCAAGTTCGTCCCGGAACGTGAGCACGCGGCTCTCGGGGACATCTTCCGTAAACTGTCCTCGACGGACAAGGCGACGCTCAGCGAAAATCATGTCTTGACTCGAGACGGTGAAGAGCGACTGGTGCAATGGCATGGCCGACCCATCTTCGATAAAGACGAGCATCTACAATATTTCTACGGTCTGGGCATGGACGTTACCGACCAGCGCCGCACACAAGACGACCTTCTTCGTTCGCAGCAGCGGTTCGAATTGCATTTCAGGCAATCGCCCTTGGGAATGATTGAATGGGATCGCGATTTTCGCGTGACCGATTGGAATCCCGCAGCCGAGCGCATATTTGGCTACACGCGAGCGGAAGCCTTGGGACAATATGGCCAGGACCTCGTCGTTCCCGAATCGGTTCGGCCGTATGTCGCCAATGTATGGCAGCAATTGCTGGATTCTCGAGGTGCTGTCAATGCGTACAATGATAACGTGACCAAAGATGGTCGTACGATTGTGTGCGAATGGTCGAACACGACGCTCGTAAATTCCAATGGTGAAGTCATTGGTGTCGCATCATTGGTCAACGACGTGACCGATCGCAAAAAAGCCGAGGAAAGCTTGCGCGAACGTGAGCGAATTCAATCGGAAACCATTCAGCAACTCTCGGTACCCCTCATCGATGTGTGGGACGGAATCATTGCGCTGCCTATCGTTGGGGCAATCGACGAAACTCGCGCGGTCCTCATGACCGAGGCGTTGCTCGAGACGATCGTTACCAATGGTACTCGATGTGCAATTCTCGATTTGACCGGTGCAGGCACGATGGATGACGCCATCGCCAATCGCTTGGGCGATATGATCCGGGCCGTAAGGCTCGTCGGGAGCGAATGTCTCATTTCGGGCTTGAGTCCGCAGGTGGCCCGCATTCTTGTCGAACTGAACCTGCAGCTTTCCGTGCGTACCTTTGGAACTTTGCGTGCGGCGCTGAGCCACGCCATTGGTCGGTATGCGCACGAAAGTATCACGAACCCACTCCGCGGCCGGGGCCAAATAATATCTGGCCATCGATGAATTCGTCGGGCATACTCGCGACCCGTGACACCTCGCTGGGTCAATCGACTGCTGCGCCATTGGTTTCGGCATGATTTGACCGTTTGGTACGATCCCGCCTATCGTTTGCCGCTCGCGGGTCTCGAAGCGCCGACCGGACTGGAACCGCGACGCGCCGATTTCGTCGCCTGGTATTTGCTCGACAAACAAATCA
>CAYSYX010000236.1:0-13930 GCA_964435055.1 uncultured Polyangium sp.
CACTGCGATTCGGCATGGTCGCTTCCTTGATTCCATGGAGTTTGTCGTATTCGAGGAATTCCCCGCCGGACAAGCGGCATTGCATTTGGCGAATTTGCACGAACGGCGTGAGCTCTTCAAGGATCTCGAATATCGGCGCACGTTTCGGCATGATGTCGAAAAGAAGTTCGGTCCGCGGGTCTGGCATCGCGATTTCGATGATGCCTGGATCGTCGAATGTCCGGATTCCAGCGTCGTGGGCAAGAGCGTGGGCGCATTGGCGCGCGAGCGTGGAGCGCATCCTGGAGATGTGTTTTTGGATTTGCTCGTCGCGCACGGGGAAAAGCTGCGTTGGCGAACCATGATCGCGAATCACCGCCCCGCGGTTCTGGAAAAAATCGTGGCCGAACCGGCGACGCTGATTGGATTTGCCGATTCCGGCGCGCACATTCGGAACATGGCTTTTTACAATTTTCCCCTGCGCATGCTCAAGCTCGTTCGTGACGCCGAAAATCGAGGTAGACCGATCATGCCCATCGAAAAAGCCGTCTGGCGTCTGACCGGGGAATTGGCGGAATGGTTCGGTATCGACGCGGGAACGTTGCGGGAAGGTAAACGAGCGGACCTTGTGGTGATCGACCCGGAAAAACTCGATGATCGATTGGGAGAATATCACGAGGCGCCGATTGCGGAGTTTGGCGGATTGAGCCGCATGGTCAATCGCGGGGACGCCGTGGACGCGGTGCTCGTGAATGGAAAGACTGCGTTTCGACACGGAGCCATATCCGCGGAATTGGGCAAATCACGCGGGTATGGCACATTTTTGCGGGCTCGGGGCACGGCGTGAATCGTCGTATCAACAACGAGGAGAAGAAGAACATGTTTACCATGGAGTATTTGAAAAACGCGTTGATCGCGGCGACTGTCTTTGTTGTGGTCATGGCCGGATGCGAAACGACCGTCGAATACAAGCCCGCGGCGCAAGGCGGGGCGGGCGGCACCACGACGAGCAGCACTTCCTCCACGACCAGCGCCAACGGCGGCGCGGGCCTCGGCGGCGACGTCTCTGTGGGCACCGTAGCGAGCGCTTCGAGTGGACTCGGCGGATTTGGCGGCAGTTTGCCCGCGTGTCCTCCGGACAAACCGGCCGAGTTTGCGGTGGACCAGATGTTTCTCGGCGATGTTGATTTTACCGGAGTACCCAACCCGACGAATGGCTGGAAAAACTTCGGGTTCAACTTGGATGGCCGTATTTCCACAAAAGCCTCGACGGACCTCTGCAAGCCCAGAGCCGGTGGTTCCCCGGCGGGGGTTTTTCCGGACGGAAACAACGGAATCGACAATTCGTTCGGGAAAAATGTCTTGCCGATTCTGCTCGGATTGGCTTCCGACGTGAGCGTCGCCAACAATGAAGCCATCGCGAACGGCGATTACACCTATCTTTGGTCGGTGGCCGCAGGCAATGGTTTCGAATGTTCGACGACGAGCTCTTTCTTCTTGGGCGGTTTCTTGGGACAACCCCCGAAATTCGACGGCTCGGATGTGTGGCCGGTCGATGCGTCGTCTTTGTTTAATCCGAACGATCCCAAGTCGGCAAAATGCACATTTCCCGACACGCGCTTCGAAGGAAACGTGGCCGGGGCGTTACCTCCGGCCCCCTTCAATTTCGTGCTCATGATCGCGGGCATGAAAATGGTGATTCCGCTGAATTTGACGATGATGACGTTCGAGTTCACCCCGGACCGTTCGCGTGTCGAGCGCGGGATGATCGGCGGCGTCATTTCCACGGACGAATTCGTGCAAAGCATTGCGAAGATGGCCGCGGCATTCGATTCGAGTTTCTGCGATCCCATGAGTCCCACGCTGCAAAGCATCTTGAATCAAATTCAGCAAGCGTCGGATATCATGAAGGACGGATCGCAGAATCCATTCGCCGAATGCGACGGCATTTCGATCGGCATGGGATTTACGATGAAACCCGTGCGAATCGACGGCGTGACGATTCCTCCACCCGATGTCGATCCCTGCGCGCCGTAATGCGGCAAATCGGCGCCTTACCGCCTCACCCTGACAATCGTACTCCGCCCGAATTCCGGTATCGCGCGTAAGCCGTACCATCCCTCGGGGACCGGCGGGTCTGTCCAGTCAAACACCCACTTCGCGTCGATCGGCGCCATGTTCACGCAACCGCCGCTCTTCTTTTCGCCCCAACCGTCGTGCCAATAGGCTCCGTGCAGCGAATGCGGGCCGTGAAAGTTCATCACGTAATTGACTTCCGAATGCACCAAATTGGAATCGGTGCTCGAAACCATCGTCGCCGTGCGGAATTTCCCATCCACGCGGAAAATCCCCAATGGCGTCGACGCCGTCTTCACCGGATCGATTCCATCGTAAGGAATGCCCCCGCGCCCCGGTGCAATCATCGTCGCATAAACCGGACGCAATCCTTCATAAGCCACGAGCGTCCCTTCGAGCACGCGGACATCCACCCATTTCTGTTTGTCCGGGTCCTTCGTCCCGAGCCACGGCGCTTCCTTTACCGCTTCGACGATCTGCGCGTCGTCCGCCAATACGTAAATACCGGGCTCTTTCGTTTCGACAAACTTTTTCCCGTCTTGTTCCAATCGCGTGCCGGTTATTTCGACCCAACCGTGTCGAGGAAACGTTTCCTCGGTTTTGACCAAATGCCCGTCATCGCCTTTTTTCCACTTGGGTCGAGGCTGTTTGCGGAAAAATGCGAGCGGCAAATTCGCATCCTTGCCCAAGACCAAGCCGTGAAACATCGACTTCGGATAAGGTTTGACCCGATCCTTCGGAACGACCGCTTGATCCCACGTCAGCAAATACGTGCGACCCTCGTAATCGAATTCGCGCACGTACGCGACGGTCGACCCGCCATAAATGAATTCTCGCTCTTCTCGCAGCAACGGACTGAAATCGAGCATCTCCGGAGGGGGTTTTCCCGCCGGCGAAAAGTCGATCCCCACGAAGTGCTTCGATATGGCCTTGACCTCGTCGTCCGTTTTGGCCAGCCGCGCTTTTTCGACCAGCTTTTCGTGTTTTTCGAGGTCTATCTCGATTTTTCGCTGCTCTGCCCGCGAAGGTTTCTTGGGATATCGCGCCGCGCCTTGAGATTCGGCGTATTGGTACGGCCAAGGCGACGATAGGTCCGCCGCGTCGCGCCGCAAAATCTTCACCGCCGGGTCATTTTCGTCAATCGTTGCCGTCGCTCCGGCACAAACATAACCTCGAGGTTCGATGGCATACCACGCATCGCATGCTTTGCCGCCATTAACCTTTGCTGCTTCGAGTTTGCCGCCCTTGAGGGGCGCGGACGTGCCTGGTGCGAGGTAACCAATCCACGATTCCGAGGGGATGGGCTCGGAGTGGATCCATGCAAATCGGGCTTTGGCCCAAATGCGCGGGCCTGCGGGCGCTTCCGGGGGCGGGGTTGACGCGGCCGATGCCGTTGCCGCCGGTGGCGGGACATCCGCAGACGTTGCCGCGGCGGGAGCCGGTGCTGACGCGGAAGCGGCGGGTTGAGGTTTGGGGTCTTCGGACTTCGCGTCGTCGGCTTTGGTGGCGACGGTGGTCGTGTTGCGTGCTTCGGCACATCCGACGAGGGCGGCGGCGAGGGCGGCAAGCCAAAGGCTTGTCGAGGTCATCGAAGGCCGAGAGCGAGGTGTACGGGGCATGGATCGAGCGCGCTGCGAGACAGGGATGGAGTTACGCGTTTGACGGCAGCCGGGCAAAACATTTAGCCTCGAAACATGGCTTGGACGTGGGACGTGAGCTGATTCCCACGGCTTCTTTCGGAAACTTTGGCGCAGCGTAAGGGAACAGTCGATGAGCTTGAACCTTCGATCTCTGGGTCGGGCGCTTTTTGTCGGGGGGTTTGTCGGGGCTTGCTTCGTCGCGTGCGCGGAAGGCTCGAACTTGCCGGCTCCGGATCCAGGCACCGGCGGCAATGGGGCAGGGGGCACGGGGACCGGTATTCCGCCCGGACAAATCGGCGGAACGTGCGTCAACGACGAGTCGTGCAAAGTCGAAGGCTCGAGCTGCGTGCAGATCGGCGGCGAGAGCTACTGCACCGTCGCGTGTCCTCCGCAGTGTCCGAAAGGAACCTACTGCGCGATCATCAACGGCGATCCGATGTGCGTGCCGGATCTCGAGAGCCAGTGTTTGCCCTGTACGACCATCTTGCAGTGCTTGAATCCGTCCGATGCTTGTTTGACCGCGCCTGCGGGGGACAAGTTCTGCGCGCGTGATTGCACGACGACGGGCGAATGTCCCAACGGCTTCACGTGCCTCGAAGGCGCGAAATACCCGCCGAAACAAAACCCCGATCCCGGCGGTGCCGATGCGGGAACCGACGGTGGATCCGATGGCGGAACGGATGGCGGAACTGACGCCGGGCCGATGATGCCGCCCGCGGGACAAGCCTACAAGTTCTGTGTTCCAAACCTTCCGTTCTCGTGTCCGTGTACGGCGAAGCGTGACGGCGTCGAGAAAGATTGTTCGATCGTAAATCAATTCGGCACGTGCTCGGGCGTCGAAGTGTGCATGGGCGATAAGAACAAGTTCGAAGGTTGTACCGCTCAAACCCCCGCCGCCGAATCGTGCAACGCCAAAGACGACAACTGCGACGGCACGACCGACGAAGGCGATCCGAACGCTTTGTGCAGCGCCGAGGGGCCGATTCCTCCGCATGGGAGCTACGTGTGCTCGGCGAAGGGCACGTGCGATTTGGGGCCGTGTGAAGCGGGCTGGGCGGCGTTTCCCCCGGGGCCCGTCAAGGATGGTTGTGCGTGCGCCATGGAGGCGGGTGAGCCGAACAATCTGTGCGCAAACGCGACATCCGCAGGCATGGTGACCGATACGCCGGGCAGCAACATCACGCTCGCCGGGACGCTCTCCGCACAAGATGACGTGGATGTCTGGACGTTCGACACCGTGGACACGGACGAACTCACGACAAACTCGTACCACGTGAGCATCAACTTCACGTCGCCCATGCCCAACGAGGAGTTTGTCATGGACGTGATCCATGGCGATGCTTGCACCGATACGCCGAGCGGGAACTCGACGAACATCACGTCGTACACGTGGTGCGTCGATGGTCGTGGCGCCGATGGTACGTCGGGGGAGATCCCGTGCGCGAACGACGGGACGCAGCCGGTTCATTGCAACAACAATTCGTCGAAGTACTTCGTGATCGTGCGTCGCAAGCTTGGAGCGACGGGGACATGCTCGCAGTACAACGTGTCGATCACGGCCGCAGGCGGAACCGCTTGCGATTTCACCCAGAAGTGTGAGTAAACGGCGTCATGGACATCGAGCCCAACGAGACGCAAGCGTTGATCGCGCGCACGGCGCGTGACTTTGCCGAACGAGTCATCATGCCGGCGGCCCCGGAGCTCGACCGGACGGAGCGGTATCCGTTCGACATTCTACGAGGGTTGGCCGAGCTCGGATTGATGGGCGTGAACGTTCCGGCGGCGTTCGGAGGCTCGGAAGCCGGTGCGGTTTCGTATTCGTTGGCGATGATGGAGATCGCGCGGGCGTGTGGTTCGACGGCGGTGCTCATGGCCGTGACGAACATGGTCGGCGAAGTCATCGCGCGGTTTGGCTCGGAAGAACAGAAGAACAAGTACAACACGCGGCTGTGCTCGGGCGAGTACCCCGCCGGCGCGTTTGGTTTGAGCGAACCGGAAGCGGGAAGTGATCCGGGATCGATGCGGACGACGGCGGAACGAACGTCGTCGGGGTGGGTGATTCGCGGGCAGAAGCAGTGGATCACGAGCGGTACGTACGCGGGCGTGATCGTCGTGTGGGCGCGAACGAGCGGTCCTGGGACGCGAGGTTTGTCCGCTTTCTTGGTGGAAGGCGGAACGAAGGGGCTCATCCCGGGCAAACCCGAGGACAAACTCGGGCTACGCGCTTCGAACACGGTGCCGCTGACGTTCGACGACTGCGAAGTGCCGGAAGACGCGCTCCTGGGAAGCGAGGGCGAAGGCTTCAAGATCGCGATGATGGCGCTCGATGGCGGGCGCATCGGGATTGCTTCGCAAGCCGTGGGGATCGGCACGGCGGCGCTCGAGCGGGCGACGCAATACGCGCGTGAGCGCAAGCAGTTTGGAAAACCGATCGGGGACTTCCAAGCGCTTCAGTGGACGTTGGCCGATTGTCGGACCGAACTGGATGCAGCGCGTTTGTTGGCGCTTCGAGCAGCGTGGCTCAAGGATGCGAAGAAGCCGTTTTCCGGGGAAGCGGCGATGGCCAAACTCTACGCGAGCGAGACGGCGAATCGGGTTTGTCAGAAGGCGCTGCAGATGCACGGCGGTTATGGGTTCGTCCGCGAGTACGGGGTCGAACGGCATCTGCGGGACGTGCGCGTCACGACGATTTACGAAGGCACGAGCGAAGTGCAGCGGCTCGTGATCGCGCGCAACGCGACGCGGTGAGCGCTCCGATCACCCCAACACTTGCGTCAAGACAAACACCACCACGGCCACCACCGCGATGACGAGCACCGCGAGGATCGCGATTCGTTTCAGGATCGCCCGCAGTTTGTCTTTCAACAACGTTCGGAGCAGCTTCCAAATCAGCGCCAGGATCTCACGGATGATTTTCCACACCCGGCGAGTCTACTCCGCGTCTGCTTGGCACGCCCGTCGCGTCACACTTCTTCACGATGCCTCATGCATCGCGTCAACCGGACGTGAGCGTGACCTTCGCCGCGTAACTTCCCGGTGAAGCAAACGTCATCCCTTTGAGTGCATCGACGATACAGCTCGCCGCGCTTTCGCCTTTCGCATCGCTGCTTGACACGCCCACGGCCATGGGCTTGCCATCCGTGCCCACGTACATCGTCGTCGTGATCGAACCGGCGCCCGCGGTTGTCCGACATTTGTCAATCGCGGTTTGCGCTTTTGGCAGTTCTTTCCCGAGTTTGTCCGCGTCGAGGTTCACCGGAGGTCGTTCGTCCGGGCTCGGATCAAACCCAAAACCACCCTCGGCCAAACCTTCGCGACCACCGACCGGAGACGGCCACTTGTTCGCGCGCAGCGCATCGAGGATGCACGTTTCCGTGGCGCGATCGCCGAGCGTCGATTCTTTCATGAACGCGACGTTGGCCTTGCCTTCTTGGTCGATGCGCAGGGCAAACTTGATGTTTCCCCCGAGAAACGGGACGCGCTTCAGGCCCTCGTTAAAACAATCGCTGAACTTTGCCGACGCCCGATCCAAGGCCCGGTTGACCTTGTTTTGATCGAGCGCGCCGACCTCGGCGTCGAAGTTCACGTTCTTGTTCGGCGTTTCTTCCGACGAACTGTTGTTCGCCGTGTTCGTCTCTTTCTTGGTCGCCGTTTCGCCGCCACAGCCCACGAGCAAAACAATTCCGGCACAAATCAATGCAACACGACAAACCATTCGTCTCACCATCCCAAAGCTGACGTCGTTCATGCCTTCAACATCGTCCGAGCGATCACCGCTCGTTGCGTATCCAATCCGTCCTCCGATAACTCGCCCACGCGAGCGTCGCGCTGGTTTCGCTCGAGGCTCGGCGTGGCCAGCACGTTGCGCACGCCCACGATCTGCATCGCTTTGTGCACGACGCGCGAGGCCATCTCCGTGGCGAACAGTTTGGCGATGGAGCGCTCGGCGCCGGAAACCACTTCGTTTTCCGCTTGTCGAGCTGCCCGCAAGGTCAAAAGCCGCGCCGCTTCGATCTCCACGCACATATCCGCGATCAACACTTGCGTGCCCAAAAGCCCGGGCTCCGTGGACTTGGGCAAACCCTTGATGTGCAACACCGCCCGCTCGTACGCACCTCGCGCCACGCCAATCGCTTCGGCTGCCGCCAAGATCCGCGCGTCGGCGAGCAGCGATCGCGCCACGTCGAGGCCCGCGCCCGTTACGCCGAGGATCGCCGCTTCCGAAACAACCACGCCGTCGAACGACAACGTCCCCAGATTCGCCGCTCGTTTGCCGAACGATGCCGGCAGCACGGTCACGTAAAGGTTCGGCGCGGCGTACGGTACGACAAACGCCGTCCAGACATCGTCCGTCCGGGCAAACACGATGGCGTGGACAAACGCTCCGAACAATCCGGCAACGTTGGCTCGTCCATGCAGCTCATAACTCCCGTCGTCCCGGCGTCGAGCTTCCAACCCGTCCGCAGGGAGCTGCTCCGGATCGAACGAAGCCACGACCATCGACGTATTTCCGCGCCCGAGGCCCGATACCAGCGTACTTCGTTGCGCTTCGCTACCGAAAGCTCGGATTGTTCGAGCCGCAAGGATGTTCGCGCCGACAAACGACGCCGAGTTCGCACAAGCTGCGGCCAGCTCTTCGATGGCCAACACCGCGGAGGTGACGTCTCCCCCGGAGCCGCCGAGCGCCTCGGGGATTGTCATGCCCAACCATCCCGCCGTTCCAAGCTCCTCTCGAGTTTCCGCATTCAGTTGCCCCTGCCGATCCACGTCGGCCGCTCGTGGGGCGAGGACGCGTTCGGCAAAGTGGCGAGCTGCCTGCTGGGTTCGTCGTTGATCGTCCGTGAAGTCGAAGTCCATGAGGAAACCGTTTGAGGTCGAAGGGGTTTCAGAAACGGCCGACCACCATCGCGCCGGCGTTTTGAGGTCCGACGGTTGGGACAAACCAGGCTTTTTCCGGCGTCGTTTTGGCCCCGGAAGGTCGCGAAATGATGAACAGCACCACGCTCGTCGCGACCGCGGCTGCGCCCACGCCAAGGGAGATGCTCGAAACGAGCGCGCGACTTTGGGCCGTTTCGATGTGCGAAAAACCTTCGGCGTTGCAGGATTTGTTCGGACACAAAGGATCCGCGGCGTCCCGTTCTTTGATCGCCAAACCCCCAAAAACGCCGCCCACACCAAGAGCTCCAACGCCGACACCGGCCACGACAAACGCCGTCGTCCGGAGCGTTCCCGCCCCCGACAAACCTCCGGCCGCTTGCCCCGAGGCTGCTTTCAGCTCGGGAATGAGCACCGTCTTGAGGTCCGCCTCTTTGCCGATCTCCACTTCCTTCGACCACGGTTCATATCCCGGCGCCGTGACTTCGATCTTGTGTGGACCCGGATCGACCGGAAGCGGATCGCCCAACAGGACGACGCCAATCTCTTCGCCGTCACGCGTGATGCGCATGCCGTCTACGCGCTTGGTCGCATCGATACGTACACGTGAAAGTTTGGGCTCGAGTGCCTTGGCAAAGTCGCGAGCTGCACCTTCGCGGTCGGTTTGGCCTGCCGAACGAGCCAACGTGGCCGCTTCTTTGTACCGTACCCACGCCGATGCCGTTCGGCCGAGCTGTTCGTAACATCGACCCAGGTTGAGCAACGCCCCGACGGAAGGATCCAAGCGATGGCTCTCTTCGAACTTCGGACACGCCTCCGCAGGTTTGCCCTCGGCCATGAGCTCTTTGCCGCGCGTAAACGCGCTCTCCGCGATCGCCGCGTTGCTCGATTGCGCAAGAGCGATCGACGACGAAATCGCGATCGACGTAGCCAGGAGAGTTGAAACGATGTGGTGCTTCATGAGAGTTCCCACGTTCTCGATTCGAACGTTCACCGGTCTTTCAGGTAATCGTTCGGGTCTTTGGTCTTGTTCGAAGGCTGCGTTGTGGGGGCTGTTTTCAAAGTTCCGCCGGGTTTGAACGGACCAACGTGCAGACCTGCATCGGGTTGCACGCCCGCATCCGGCGTATCCACGGGTGCAGGTGGTTTGTCCGGTGCGCTCGCCACGGGAGGAGCCACCGTCGCCGAAGACGTTGGCAGCGGAACGACCTGCACCGACTGATTCGTTTGAGGTCCCACGACCCGGTGATCTTCCGGGCTCACTTGCGCCTCTTTTCGCGAGTACGACACCAAGAAAATCCCCGAGCCGATCACCACGGCGGCGATGGTTACCGCGCCGATCACGAGCTTGCGGTTGCTCGTGGATGGACGTCCCGGTTTCGTGGCACTCGCAAAAGCCGCGGCAGCGTTCGTGCTGATCGGGGCGCGGTACGAACCGGGTTCGATCCGCATCTCGGACGGAGGCGACAAGTCCGGAATCGGAGGCATTTGCTCGACGAACGAGCGATTCGGCAGTTCGTCCGCCGCGGCCGTCGCCGCCATCGCGGCCTGTGGATTGGTCTTCGCCACCGCTGCCGACGACGTGATGACAAGCGGCGCAGTCCCCGCTCCTCCGTGAAAACTCTGCGAAGACGACATCTCGCCACGAGGCGGCGGGGCGTAACCTCCCATGCGCGCGAGCCGTTCAATCGTCGAACGTGATTGTTCCGGGGCAAACGGAGCGAGCGCCAGGGCAAACTCGGGGATGGATTGATACCGCTTGTTTTTGTCCCGTTCGTACGCCTTTTCGATCCGCGCGGCGAGGTCCGCGGGTACGTCCGGGCGATACGCCGCCATGGGCGTGGGCGTCCCCGTGAGCACTTCGGCGCAAAGCTGTGGCAACGTCTCCGCGTAAAACGGCTGTCGTCCGGCGAGCAATTCGAAGAGCGCGATGCCCATCGAATAAATGTCCGTGCGATGATCGACGCCGCGCGTTTCCTGCATTTGCTCGGGCGACATGTAGAGCGCCGAGCCCATCGCGGTCGTGGTCTTCGTCAGGGCGTGATCGCCTCCGCCGATGACCTTCGAGATGCCGAAATCGAGCACTTTGACGAGGGGCGAGCCATCGGGCCGTTTGGCCAGAAAAAGGTTTGCCGGTTTGAGGTCGCGATGAACGATGCCGTAGCTGTGCGCCTCGGCGATGGCTTCACACGCTTGGAGGATGAAATCGAGCGCATCTTCGACCGACAAAACGCCCTTTTTTTGCAGCGTATGCGCCAAGTCCGCGCCGTCGAGAAACTCCATCACCATGTACGGAGCGCCGGTCTCGAGCGTGCCGACGTCGGACACGCGCGCCACGTGCTCGCTTTTGATCTTCACCGCCGCGCGTGCTTCCCGGAGAAACCTCGCCGAAGCCTCGGGATGTTTCGCATATTCGGGCAGCAGAAACTTCAGCGCGACACGTTCGTCGAGCGTCACGTGCCGAGCTTCGACGACGTACCCCATGCCGCCTTGACCAAGTATCCGTTCGACGCGGTACTTGTTCGCAAGCAGCGATCCAGGCGTCACGGTCGACGCCGATGAAGTGTGGGCAGGTTCAGCCGAAGACACGAAGTTGGCGCCAAGATTGCGCGTCGACGCGGCGCACTGCAAGAGCGTTTTCGCCGTTGATCACGAACACATCGGAAGGTCGAACCGCACGGCGGTTCCTTTGCCGACTTCGCTCTCGATTTCGATGGTTCCATCCA
Source organism: uncultured Polyangium sp. (assembly GCA_964435055.1). Classification (GTDB taxonomy): domain Bacteria; phylum Myxococcota_A; class Polyangia; order Polyangiales; family Polyangiaceae; genus Polyangium. The sequence goes on from CAYSYX010000236.1 coordinate 11,297, forward strand.
CGGCGTCGAGCAGCGTCTTGACGACCCAAAGCCCGAGGCCCGTGCCTTTTCCAGCGGCTTTTGTCGTGAAGTACGTCTCGAAAACCCGCGCCAACACTTCCGGCGCCATGCCGCTCCCCGCATCTTCCACGACACATCGCGCCCGATGCGCCGTTTCATCCGCGCGCACTTCGATGTGAATCAAGCGCCCTTCCGGCGGCTGATCCATGACGGCATCCGCGGCGTTCGTGATGAGATTGACGAAGATTTGCTCGAGTTTCGTCCGGCTCATCGTGACACGCACAGGTTTGGGAGGCGCGTGGGTCATGATGTTGACTCGTTTCGTTCGTCCCGAGACGTTCAGCATCGCGATCACGTCTTTGACGACTTCCACGACATCGAAGATTTCCGGTCGATCTTGGGTGGGCGTTCCCAAATGCAAGAGATTGCGCGCGTGCTGCGCCAGGTGCGCGACGCCGCGATCCAAGGTCGCCAAGTCTTGCGCTTCCGGGGGTTTGCCCTCTTCGGCGTGTGTCCGGATAAACGTCGCCGTATGCGCCAAGATCGCCACGACGTTGTTCAGTTCATGCCCGATGCTCGCGGCCATCGTTCCCAGCGTGGCCAAACGATCGGCTTGCAGAAGCTGCGCCCGCGTTTTTTCCAGCTCGGCTTCGAGGTATTCGCGCAGTTTGTCCGGGTCTGTCGGCGGTGACGAGTCCCCTTTGCGCGATCCCGTGATCACCGCCGGGGGAGGCGATGATTCGTCGGAACGTCTGGGAGAACTGGCGCCGTCGCTCATGGACCATCGAACCTATCACGAAGATCCATCCGATGACGTAGGGATGGGCATGAATTCGTCCCACCCGTTGCGCTTGAGGTAGTTGCGCCAAACACCCTCGCATTGCCCGTTGTATTTGCAGGTTTGGCAAGCGTCCCGTTTGTCCCGTTCCGCATCGTCCAAGTCTTGCCGGGTGACCATGACGAGCCCTCGGCCCTTGCCGTCTTGCGCTCGGTCCGGGCGTTGAGTGACTTCGAGCGGTGATTGAGCGCCCAGATCGAAGTGTTTGTACTTTTCAACGTAGCCGCGGTTGAAGTCCGGGATGCCTTCGGTGGTGCAGAGCGGGATGTCGACGAGAAACGCGGCGGGTTTGTCTTCGCCCACGTCCCGGACAAACTTGCGAAATTCCGAGGCGATATCGGTGTATTTCGGGAAGATCTGTTCGAAGTACGTGTTGGCTCGACCGTTCGCCTGCATCACGTTGAAGACGACTTGGTCCACGCCGAGGCTTCTCAGGAAGCGGTAGATGTCGAGCAGATGCGGCAGGTTGCGGTCGGTCAGGACGGTCGAGGTGTGCAGTTCGATGCCGAAGCGTTTGAGTTGCGCGATGGACTTGAGGCCCGCGACGGTTTGTTCGAAGCTGTCGGGTGTACGAGTCAAACCCTCGTGCAATTTTTTCGTATGCCCATGGATCGACACGTAGAAGCGATTCATGCCGGCTTTGGCGAGGCGCGCGGCGTAAGGCAGCTGCGACAAACGCCTGCCGTTGGTCATGATGCTGATCTTCGGGTAACCGAGCGACTTGGCCATCGTGACGAGGTCGGGTAATTCCGAGCGGGTCGTGGGTTCGCCCGAGGTAAAACAGACTTCGGATGCGCCGCGGCCTTGTTCCAGGATCCAGCGCACGCGGTCGACGGTCATGGCCGAGTTGTTGACGTAGCGGCCGTCGCGATCTTCTTCCATGCAGAAGATGCAGTTGTTGTTGCAGATCGCGCCGATGGAGATGTGGATGCGTTCGTCGCGGCGATCCAAGCGTTCGGCGATGTTGGGCTCGATGACGGATACGTCGGACACGAAAGCCTCGAAAGCATGGTCGTTGACTTACCGAGGGGCGTCAATGAGGCCGCCGCAAAACTCGCGTCTGCGCGCACGGTTTGCGCCATCTCGAGCGAACAATTTGCGATGGGGCCCGAAATAATCCCGGGATGAAGCTCTGGCACACGAGGTGCTTGGGGCCCGTTTGCCGTTCGGATCCTGAACGGCGCGTTGCGAAACAACTCGCACGCTCCGGAGGAACAGAGACGATGTCCAAGGCGATCCCGAAGATTCAGAAGTTCATGACGACCGTTCCGATTTGCATCAACCGAACGGACACCGTGGCGTCGGCGCACAAAGTGATGCGTGAGCACGACATTCGGCACTTGCCGGTGGTTGATGGCGACAAACTCGTCGGTATCGTCACGCAACGGGATTTGCACCTCATCGAGACGTTGAAAGACGTCGATGCGAACAACGTCAACGTCGAAGACGCGATGACGACAAACCCCTACACGGTCCATCCCGATGCGGAGCTGGACGAAGTGGTGGCGGAGATGGCGGAGCAGAAGTACGGCTCGGCGCTCGTCGTGCAAAACCACAAGGTGGTCGGAGTGTTCACGACGGTCGACGCGATGCGAGCGTTCTCCGAGCTCTTGAAGAGCCGTTTGACGCATTGAGACCGCACGCGTTGAATTGCGCGCGAGGGGAATTGAACCCGCACGCGTTGAATTGAACGTTCGCTCCGCGCGCTAACAAGCGCGCTCCGCGAAGAAGCTTTGTTTGTGATGGGGGGCTGCGCAGGCGGCGCTCCAATCTCCAGGGCTTTCAGCCCTGGAGAC
>CAYSYX010000237.1:0-13915 GCA_964435055.1 uncultured Polyangium sp.
CGGCCGAATGACGCGCGTGAGGGCATCGAGCGCGCCGGGGTCATCGCGTTTTACGCGAGAAACAAGGTCGGCCATCCGCCCTTCGGTGACTTCGTGCGAACGGTTTGTCGAAGCAGAACGGACGTGCGTTTCGGCCAAAGCGGTCATGAAGACCTCCACGCCGGTCCAGGCCCACGATGGGAGGACAATTCCGGCAAACGAGGCGTGGAGCAAGGTACCTGCCAAGCCAGGCAGACGCGAATCTGCTCAAAAGGCCGGCTCGGGCGGCACGCTTGAAAAGGCGCGAATGGGTAGAGTGCTCCCGATAACAATGCCTCGCACGGATAGGCCTGCGCACAGATTGCCCAGACTCGCAACGAACGGAAATTGGCTCACTGTCGCGGAAGAAATTTGCAATGAATGTTTGGTATTCGGATTACTGTGCAGGCAAGATGGAGAATGTGTGTATTTGATATGTACGTTGCTTCAACGCACATAGGTTTTGTAATCAAGCAACAGGATGTACAAAAAACCTGACCTCGGTCATATTTTTGGTGAAATGGACAACACGCTCATCCGTCCCCATCAGAATTCGACCCACTTTCATGCGTGCGCTCCATCGTCACGCCCAGAGCCTCCGCCTTCCGAGATTCCGCCCGCCGCTTGGCCTCAAACTTCCTGAGGCCTTGCTCCGTAACCAAACCAACACTTGGTGCATCGGGGTCGCGCATGTCTTCCGGCGTGAGCTCCGAAGCATTCGCCTTCGGACGTTCGGGATCTTTGGCTTCTCGTAAACGGATTTCGAAATCGCGTTTCCAGTCCGAAAGGCGCCGCAACGGGTAACTCGGATCCGACGGATCGGTGATGATCTTATCCACAATGGCGTCCATCGAGACAAACACCGGAGATAGTTCGTCCGGGTCATACGCATTACCGCGATCGAAAAGACCGCCGCAAATCGGCCGGAGCGAACAATGGTCGCAAGCGTCCGAATAAATATGTTCCCAATCGGTCTGGCGCACCGTCTGCTTTTTGTCCAAAAAGTGAACGATACGTTCTTCACCTTTGACGATTTTCCGCGTCTCCGTGCTGGCCCACGCAAATTCCGTCATGTAACAAAGCGGCACCTTCTCCACTCGAAACGTGCGCCCCGTCGACTGCAATCGTTGCAATGCCTTTTGCAAAGAAACCTCGAAGTCGGCAAGGCGCGGCGTAAACTTCGCCTGATTCACTTCAGCCCGGCCCATGGACGGATCGAGGTTGTTCCAAACGAAATGCCGAATATAAGGATGCTCGCGAATCCAATACTCGATATTTTCGTGCAAATGATCCGCATTCAATTTGTTGATGACACAATTGATGTTGATCTCGATTCCATTTTCATGCGCATGACGCACGGCCGCAAATGCTTTTTCCAATGTATCCGGAGTACCCCGTAAAACCTCTTCGACTTCGGGACGTACCGAATACACCGATACGTGGACGATTTTGACGCCCGCTTCCGCAACGGCTCGAGCAAATTCAGGATCCGCCAAACGCGTGCCATTCGTAATCATTCGAACGTGCAGCCCCTGAGCCGATGCGTACGCGGCAATTCGAGGCAATTCGGGATGCAACGTCGGCTCACCGCCGGTCAAAATCACCCCGAAATACTGACGACGCACGAAATCATCGACGAGCACCTTCATCGTGTCGAACGTGTGCACATAAGGCGTCGTCGGATTCGAACAAAACCCGCAGAAATGATTGCAATGCCTGACGACCTGAATGTAGCCGATGTTTGCCACGTGCTTCCGCCGCCATTCTCGTATTCGCTGCGAGCCAAATGCAACGCCGAACGCGAGCGTAAGTGAGTCACTCGCCAACAGCAACGAAACATCAACCGGCCCTTCCCGCGCCGTCTGCTACGCTGGGCCGCGTGGAGCCTGCCATCGTAGCTCTGGTCGCCCAGCTCCGATCCGCTCGGCGCTCCCAGATTCGTCCCGCATCGCGACGCACGCTGTTTGCCCTGACAATCGCCGCCGTGCTCGGTCTGGCGCATGTCGCCCGCGTCGGAACGCCCATCGCCCGAGCCGTCGCCCTCGCCGTGCTCGTCGCGGTGCCGCTCGGCATTCTCGTCCGCGCGTTCGTCTTGCACCGACGCGAACGCGACTTCGAACGCACGATTCTCGATACGATTGGTCCGACAAACCCGGACCTCGCGCATGCATCCCTCCGCGCGATGGGTTTGATTCGACGAACAGAAAAAGACGCCGCCGCAGGATCTCCGGCGCTTGCCAAACTGCACCTCACCCGGCTGCTCAGTCGCGTCTCGCTCGATGATGTCTCCGCTCGAGCCCTGCATACGGCGCATCGATGGGCCGTCGCCGGGGTTTGTTTTTCCGCACTCGCCCTCGGCGCCGTCATCGTCGAACCGATGCGCGTCGTGGAAGGACTCGATGTCCTTTGTGCTCAAAGCAATCGCGCCCCGGTGGCGATCGAGTACCTCGATGTTGCCGACATGGTGGCCAAACCTCCGGCATATTTGCATCAACACACCACGTTCATGGCGCCGTTCGATTCGACGTCGTTGCCACGAGGCACGACGATCACCGTGCGCGGTCGACCGACGATCGAAAATCGCGATCTGGTGCTCACGGATGGCGTGAACGAAGTGCCGTTTGCTTTCGATGGCGTGGGTGGAGTCGTCGCGCGTTGGGAGCTTGGTGACTCGGTGGATCTGCGCGTCGCCGCGAAGTTCGGACCGGTGCGCATTCTTCAGGACGACGTGCAGCACGTGACGTCGATCCCGGACATGGCGCCGAAGGTGATCGTCGAGGGTGCGCCGAAAACGATCCGCATGCTCGAAGAACCGGAAGTTCTGATCTCGTACGAAGCGTCGGACGATCACGGCCTGCGCGAAGTGGATCTCGTGTACCGCGCAGGCACTCGCGAAGTGCGCAAAGTGCTGTCGCGACCTCAAGGTGATCCGCTGACCGATCGCGGTTCGCAACGGATCGTCTTTGCGACGGAATCATTTTGGCAACGTAATTTCGTGCCGGTCGAAGTGACGGTCGAAGCGAAAGACAACGATCCGATCGCCGGGCCAAACTGGGGCAAAAGCGCGGCGATTTTGGTCATGCCGCCCGAGGTCGGGGAGGCCGAGGCTCTGCGTTACGAAGCGCTCGTGCGTATGCGTGATGCCCTCACGGATCTGTTGGCGCATCGTCTCGAAGAAGGGGCTCCTGCGGGCAAACAGTCCGTCGAGCACGTTCGGAAAGAACGCGAGTGGCAAGAAGCGGCGACGAAAGCGATCGAAGCGGCGCTCGGTGAATCGTACGGAGGTCTGCGTTTTCCGCGACGGGCCGTGAGTTTGACGAAGGGTCAATTGCGGCGCCTGGCCAAAGCTCTCGAGGAAGAGAAGGACAAACCTTCCGCAACGACGCACGAGGCGCTCGTGGAAGAAACGGAAGCGGTGTTGCTGGCGGTGGATGCCGCGGTGCTCGCGCTCGCGTCGAAAGATGCGGCGAAGGTGGCGAAGCGTTTGTCCGAGGTCGCCGAAGAGGCTGCGGAAAGTGCGGCGACGGCGGATGGTCGACGGCGTGGTGATGCAGCCGGAGGCATCACGCGACTCGATGCGGCAATCACCGTGCTCGGTGGCGGAGGAAAGCAGCTGGTTCGTCTTGGCGCACTCGGTGCGGACCTTGGCGAGATCGTGCAAAACGGAGTGCGGCGAATCGATCGGGCACGCCAAGCCAAGAACCTTCTGCATGCGGAGCTTGCCGCGCGGGATCTCGCGGCGCGCCTGAAAAACCCCACGCCTTCGTCGATGGGCGGAAGTGGAAGTCGTCTGGGCGATGGTGAAGCGGGTTCGGGATCGAGCGCCGGCGAAGGCCAAGGAAATGGTGATTCGTCACAAGCCGACGATGCGGCGGAAGCCGGGGCGAAAGCTCTGGATGAGTTGATCCAAGAGCATGCCAACGAAGTGAGCGAAGTCGATCGCGCGCTGGAACAGGCGTTCGCCCAAGACGAACTCGATTCGATGAAGAGCGAAGCGAAGAAACACGCCGAAGCGATTCGCGATGCAGCGAGCAAGTTGCCGCAACGTCCGGGCGAGCCGGGATCGGCATCGAGCAATGCAAAGCGAGCCCGAGACTTGGCGGAAGCGATGGCCGATGCGTTGGAGCAAGGTCGTCCGGGCGATGCGGTGCAAGTGGGCAAGGAAGCGATGAAAGCGCTCCAGGACGCGGTCCAACAAGGGCAACTCGCGCCGGAGTGGGACATGCGCGAGCAAAGCGCCGGCGATGCTGCGGGCAAGGCGACCGGCAAGATTGGGCAGGAGCTCGAGTGGGCTCAGGAAGCCCTCGACAAACTGCGTCGTTCCGCGACGAACCGCGCCAAAGGCGAGCTCGAGAAGAGCGGCAAACGCGAAGGCGGCCTGGCGGACAAGGCGCGAAAGCTGGCCGAACAAGGCGAATCCGGCGAAGGCAGTTTGCCCGACGAAACGCTCGAGAAACTCGATCAGGCCGAACGAGCGATGCAGGAAGCGGCGAAGGCGCTGGAAAATGGCGACGGCATCGCGGGAGCCGAGCATCAACAGAATGCGCAGCGGTTGCTCGAGATGGCGCGTGAAGGCGAAGAAGACAAAGACGATGACGAGTCGCGGTCGGATTCGCGTTCGCGCAAGGATCGTCCCGGCGACGGCAAAGAGATGGCGAAGAAGGCCAAGGTGCCGGGCAAAGAAGAGCACAAGGGACCGCAGGCGTTTCGCAAACGCGTGATCGAAGGTTTGTCGGGATCGAGTGATCCTCTGCTGAAGGACGCTGTGAAGCGATACACGGAGGGGCTGCTCCGATGATCGTACGAACTCGAACGAACGTTTGTCTCTCCGCTGTTGCGCTGGGTTCGGCGTTGCTCGTGAGCGACGCGTCGAAGGCGAATGTGCCGCTTCTTGGAGATGCGGATCGCGCGACGCGAGCACGCAACGCGACGATCGAGATGGATTACCCGACGGCGCGATCCATCCTGGAAGGGGCGGATCCTGCGGATACGGGCCTGGCGCTCGAGCAGGCGCATTTGTTCATCTATGAAGGAAATTGCGACGGAGCCGTAACGATTTTGTCCCGGCCGGACCTCGTGAATCGACCCGAAGCGCAGCAGCTGGCCGACGTGGCGCGAGGGTGTGCGCGATCGATGGCGGGAACGCTGACGGTGGAAGAGCAGGGCGTGCGCGTGCGCTTGCAAGACGACGATGATCGAGCGCTCGTGCCGTTGCTCGTGGACACGGCCCTGCGGGCTCGAACGATGTTGACGAAGGAGCTCGGTGTGGAGCTTCCGCTGCCCATTCACATCGACTTCGTGCGTGATCAATTTGCTCTCGCGGCGATGACGGGTTTGCCCGAACAGGCCGCGAAAACAACGGGCACGGTGGCCGTGGCGAAATGGGGACGCGTGACGATGTTGTCGCCGCGTGCGACATCCGGAAACTACGCGTGGCTCGATACGTTGGCGCATGAAATGACGCACTTGGCGTTGTCTCGAGGAACGCGCGACAAGGCGCCGTTGTGGCTCCAAGAAGGCGTGGCGAAGAGGCAACAAACGCGTTGGCGTGAAGCTGAGCCGCTCGATGATTTTCCGCCGGATGACGTCGTCGCACGGATCGGAATGGCGAAAGGTTTAGGCGTTGAGCTCGACAAGATCGGGCCGTCGATCGCGTTGTTGCCGTCGGCCGAACAAGCGTCCGTCGCGTATGCCGAAGTAGCGAGCTTCATTCGGTATTGGGCTCGAGAAGCGGGTGGAGATGCGTTGCCGCAGCTGGTGGTGCGGTTGAAGGACGCGCGGGAACCCGATGACGTGGGTCGATCGATCGCGGCCATTTCCACGGCGGATTTTGCGACCTGGGTCGGTCGCTGGAAGACGTACCTCTCGTCTGTCCAGACAACCATTCCGACGGACCTCGAACCTGGAGCCAAACCGTCATTTGCAGCTGATGCAGCACGACGAGTTCGTCTGGGCACGCTGCTGCAAAATCGAGGGCACGCCAAGGCGGCGTCGATGGAGCGAACCAAAGCGCACACGATGGCTCCGTTCGATGCGAACGTGCGTTGTGCCTTGGCCGAGTCGCTCGTGGCGATGAAAGAGACGGAACGTGCGCGATCGTTGGTGGAGAAGATCGACGACGTGCACTACCGCGTCGGTCGTTGGCATTCACTGCACGCGTTGTTGTTCCCGGACGCACCCGATGTCGAACGGCAGTTTCAGATGGGCCTGTCGCTCGATCCGATGGAACCGATGGTGTCGTGCGAGGAAAAACCCGCGCCGGAGCTGCCGAAAGATCCGCTGCGCGCTGCGATTTGCGAGATGGCGCGACGCGCTCCGCACTGAAGGGTTCAGTCGTCGAGGTTGCCGCTACCCGGTGAAGAGCCACGTGAGGGTGGTCCCGCGTGACGTGAAAGCGCACGCGCGATCGTGTTGCGACCGACGCCGAGACGACGCGCTGCTTCGGTTTTGTTGCCGCCGCATGCATCCACAACGGCGCTGACGTAACGCTCGACGGCGTCATCGAGAGACAAACTCAACGGAAGCTTCACTTCGCCGTCAGCGGTGGCGTCTGTCGAGACAATCGCCGGAATCGCGAACGTGCCGGATTGTTCGGCACCGGAAAACGTGCGCGGTTTGCGTTGCGGAAGATGCGACGCCGTGACCCGACCATCGGGAGCGAGCGCGATGGCGCTCTCGATCCAGTGTTCGAGTTCGCGAACGTTGCCGGGCCACGAATGAGACGCGATCGCGGCGAGCGCTCCGGGTTCGAAGCTCGGCGCGGGACGTCCGTAACGTTGCGCGTAGACGTCGGCGAAGTGTCTCGCGAGGGCTTCGATTTCTTCACGTCCACGAGCTCGCAAAGGCGGGAGTTCTATTTCGACAACCTTGACGCGATAATACAAATCTTCACGAAATCGCCCATCAGCGACGGCTTTTTCCAAGTCGCGATGCGTGGCGCAAACAATCCGCACGTCGGCCCGCATGGTGCTGCGACCTCCGACCCGCTCGAATGTACGATCTTGAAGGAATCGGAGGAGTTTGCCTTGAATGTCGAGCGGCAAGTCACCGAGTTCGTCCAGAAAAAGTGTTCCGCCTTCGGACAATTCCACCTTGCCGGGGACACGACGATCCGCGCCCGTGAATGCACCTCGTTCGTGACCGAAGAGTTCGCTTTCGACGAGTTGCGCGGGCAACGTGGTGCAATCGACCGTGACAAACGGTCGCGCTTGACGACGCGAGTTCACATGAATCGCGCGAGCGAAGAGACCTTTGCCGCTGCCTGTTTCACCGCGGAGAAGAACGGTGGCATCCGTTTGAGCTGCAAGTTGTATTTTCTCGTAAACCGCGGTGATCGCAGGGCTTCGTCCAACGATGCGGTTGAACGGACCTTGCAAAACGAGGCCCGGATTTCCTCCATCCGCGGCGCGCAACGTCGTCATCGAGAGCGCTCGCGCGAGCTGACTCGAGAGCGCTACGAGGTACCGTTCGTCTTCTTCGTCGAAGGGTCCGCCTTGCTTGTTGAGCAGCTGAACGACGCCTCGAACGGGTGCGCGCAAGTCTTCGCGAATGGGCGCAACGAGCATGGATCGCGTGGTGTATCCCGTCGCTTTGTCCGCCGATGGATCGAAACGTGCGTCGCGTGAAGCGTCGTCGACACGCACGACTTCACCCGAACGAGCGACATAGCCGGCGATGCCTTTGCCTTGCGGTTGTCGCAGCGCCGGTAGTTCCGGAAGAACCGCGACGCGCGTGACGAGGTCGCCTTGTTCTGCATCGACGAGCCAGATCGTGGCGCGATCGGCATACATCGCCAGCGCCAAACGCTCGCATGCAGTTCCGAGCAACGCATCGAGGTCAACCTCGCGTGCGAGCAGAGAAGCCAGATCCACAAGGAGCGAGAGGCGCGACATAGAGAACGGTAGGACGTCGAGCATAGGAGCCCACGCTGCTTCCGTCATCAGGCACGGCTCGGTGCGGAGAGCTGGGAGTGCCATCACGCGGCCTGTGCGAAAGGCTGCAGGCCCAGTTCCAGGGTCAAGCCTTCACGCGCAGCGACCGAGTGCGGGAAGAGTTCGCGCGTGAGTCGTTCCACTTCGGCAACGCCCGCGTCATTTCGGCGCGGATCGTGGTGGAAGAGGACGTATTGCCCAACGCCCGCGGCTTTGGCGAGTTCAACGCCCGCGACATACGTCGAGTGACCCCAGCCGACCTTGGAGTTGTACGGCGTGGTGCCGCGATACTCGTCGGGCGTGTACTGCGAGTCGTAGATGAGCACATCGGCACCGCGAGCAAGCGTCGCGAGCGCTGGATCCACACAGGCGTAGTGCTCGGTGTCCGTTGCATACACGACGCTGCGTCCGTCGAAATCAAGGCGATACGCGTACGATCCGCCGGGATGATTTTGCCGCATGACGCGCACGTCGACGTCGCCAACCTTGAAGCGTTCGCCCGAACGAACCTCACGCCAGTCGATGGACGCGCCGAGTTCGTCCAAACGAACCGGGAAAACGGGTGCGGTCATTTGGTAGGCGAGTGCATCGCGGAGGGACATCATTCCGTTTGTGCCCCCAACAATTTGCAGGCGCGACGTCGGTACGTACGCGGGGACGAAGAACGGGATGCCTTGGATGTGATCCCAGTGCAGATGCGACAGAAGCAGCGTCGCTTCGACGGGACCTTCAGCCATCATCTTGTCGCCGAGTTGTCGGATGCCGGTGCCCGCATCGAGGATGATGCGTTGTTTGCCGCAACGAACCTCGACACAGCTGGTGTTTCCACCGACGCCCATCGTGTCCGGACCGGGAGATGCGATGCTGCCACGAACGCCCCAAAACTTGATTTCCATGCGAAGCCTCCTGCTTGCGCCTCGTCGGCGCGTGCAAAGGTCCTTTGCGAGAGTCGTGCCGAAGGACAAAACGCAGGATTTCGTGGTGGATCTCAGCGGCGCTCCATGTTGGCGCTCCAAGTGAGAGCACGTGATCGTGCAGGCCGCTCTGAAACGGAGCGGGCGATGCAACAAAAATTACGCAATCAAGCACACGTTGCTTGGATTGGCATAAACGGCAACTAAAAACCTGACCTCGGTTCGAATTTAGGCGAAGCAGATTACCAAAAACCCTGACCTCGGTTCGAATTTATGTGAACAAAGTCACTTATGCCGCGAGGGGCGATATCGCCACCGACCGGAACCGGATTACATGCTCCAACGTCGACGCGGCGCATCGTGGGTCATGAACCAGCATGTTGGTTCGGTCTGGCTGGACGAATGAACCGGAGGTCAAAAGCAGCTTGTCGAGCGCTCCATCGTTGACCCGTGTCCGCGGCGCCGCCTAAGCTCGGCAGGCTGTCTTCTGAAATTCCTACAATGATCGCCACGTACGCTGCAGCTCAGCTTTTGCGAGTGCTCCCGCGCGAACGCATCACGCGCGCCGTCGGAACGCTCTGCGAACTACCGCTTCCCTCGGCCGTTGCCTCCGCAGTCGTCGGCACGTTTGCGCGAGCTTATCGCGTCGACATGGACGAAGCCGTGCAACCTGATGGAGGCTTCGCGTGCTTCGACGAATTCTTCACGCGTCCTTTGCGTGACGGCGCGCGACCCATCTGCGACGAACCCGATGCGATCGTGAGTCCTGCCGATGGACGCATCGAATCGTTCGGTCCCATCGAGCGAGACGGCACGTTCAAGATCAAAGGGCGTGACTACACCGCCCTCGATCTCGTTGGCGATCCCGTCGATGCGCATCGTTACGAAGGCGGCCAGTTTGCCGTCGTTTACTTGAGCCCGCGTGACTACCACCGCGTGCATGCACCCGTGGCGGGCGAGGTCAAAATCATCCGTTCTTTCCCGGGTGATCTCTTTCCGGTCAACTCGATCGGCGAGCGTCACATCCCGATGCTCTTCGCGCGCAACAGGCGTGTCGCCATCTGCATCGATACGGCAACGCAAGGTCGCGTCACCGTCGTCATGGTCGGCGCGATCGTCGTCGGTCGCATCACGGTCACGGGAATCAACGAACGCGACGTGCCCGTCGGCGAACATCGCCTCGAACCACAGATTCACGTCGAGCGTGGAGGTGAAATCGGAATGTTTCATCTCGGCTCGACAGCCGTCGTGTTTGTCGAGCCAAACAAAGCTCGACCCTGGGGGATTCAGAGTGGACCCGTGCGCATGGGTCAATCTCTGCATGGAGCGCGCGTCGCATGAGTGAAACGCCGACCACCGACAACACCCAACCGCCGGGCTCGCAACCTTCGCCGCCCGCAGATGCTGCGTCGGTGTCGGCAGACGTGAGCCAAGCTCCGCCCTTGGTCGCTCCTCGCCCAAACCCAAGTGTTCCCGCGCCTCCGCGACCTTCGCGTAATCCTCCGGGATCGCTCCCTCCGCGCTCGGCATCAACGCCTCCTTCGCGTTTGACCGGGCGAAACTCCGTCCTGCCGCTCTCGCAAGCCTCGTTCGATGCTCCTCCGAGCACCATCGACGGCATCGCGCCTCCTTTCACCGAAGATCGGCCGAGCACGGGGCCCATGCGTCGTCGTTCGCGTCGCGTCGTGAAGACCGAGGACGATCTACCGGTCGCAACCGAACAGGGCTTCAGCGAAACGCCTCCACCCGTCGCGCAAGTCGCCCCGGTCCTCGAAGGTTTTTCTCCCCAAACCTCGGCACTCTTCAGCGCCGCCAAGTCTCCGCCGCCTCCTCCACCCGAACAGAGTGCGGCACCTCCGCCCATCGAGATCGCCCCCGAGCCACCACCACCGCCGCTCATGGATCCTTCCGAAGTGATGGAAGTGATTCAACCGATGCGGATCTTGTCGATCGGCGATGATCTTCCTCCCGTCAGTGTGCCGACGCCGGGCACGCCCGAGGTCGCGGTCGCGGAAGCGCCCGTTGTGCCACCGAGGCCCAAAGCTCGCGTCATTGACGAAATTCCGGAAGAAGGCTGGACGCCGCCGCCTCCGAAAGTCGCCGAGATCTCCGCAGCGTTGGCGGCTGATACGGCCCAGACAAACGTCGCCCCGTTTGTCGCAAAAGACTCCGCCGTACCGCCTCCACTGCCGACCAAAGAAGCGACGCCGCCGCCGTTGCCCGCACGAGAACCCGTCGCGGTAGCGACCAACGAAGCGACGCCTGCGCCGGTTCGGATCGAAGTCATCTCGCCGCCCGTCGTGACCGAAGCCAGTGCGGAAATCGAACTCGAGCCGGTCAGCAAGGACGAAGTCGAACTCGCCGCATCGTCCGAGCCGGCAACACCCGACGACATCGAACCCCTCGAAGAAGCGGAAGACCTCGTCGTCGAAGCAGCCGCGCCGCCGCCGGTGCAGCCCACGCCTACGCCCGGCGCTGCAGGTCCGAAGAAGCCTCCGCCGCCCTTGCCACCCAAAGCGCCTCCGCCGGTCAAGGCAGCGCCTCCTCCGCCGCCTCCCGTAGCTCAAGCCCCGGCCAAACCTCCGACGTTGCCCGAGCCGAGCCGCCGACGTCAGCGCCCGTGGTGGGAGGATCTCTTCGACGACGATTTCATTCGCACCATGGATCGCGCGGAAAACAAGGTCATTTCGCGCGAAGTGAATTTCATCGAGCAATGCTTGGGCTTGGAAAAAGGCGCAAGTATCCTCGATTTGGCCTGCGGCACCGGACGACATGCCGTCGAATTGTCGAGCCGTGGATATGCCGTCGTCGGCTACGATTTGTCGCTCAGCATGTTGGCGCTGGCCGCCGAAGAAGCGCAAGGACGCAATCAAAAGCTGAATTTCTTGCAAGGCGACATGCGCGAAATGAATTTCGATCAGGTATTCGACGGCGTGTATTCCTGGTCGACGAGTTTCGGTTATTTCGACGACGAGAAGAACTTCGACATTTTGCAAAGAATGCACCGAGCATTGCGTACGGGCGGAGTTCTCGTGCTCGATATCATCAATCGCGATTACGTCGCTCCGCGGCAACCCAGCATGGTGTGGTTCGAAGGGGACGGATGCGTTTGCATGGATGAAATGCAGGTCGATTTCTTCTCGAGCCGGCTCAAAGTAAAGCGAACCGCCATGTTCGACGACGGTCGTTCCCGAGAAATCGACTATTCGATGCGCCTCTACAATTTACACGAAATCGGCAAAATGATGCATGACGCCGATTTCAAGGTACTCGAAGTGACCGGACACCCTGCACATCCGGGCGTATTCTTCGGTTCGGAATCTCCACGATTGATCATCGTCGCCGAACGTAAATAATACCGACAAAGCAGAGCGAGGTGCCCCATGACATTCGCGACAAGGATCGAGCAGATCGCTCCGGGCGCGGTTGTTTCAGCGTCCCCCGTCGATCGTATTGCATACGCCCGCGATCTTTGGCCTCGCCATCACTTGGCCGTCGCCGCCGGACGTATCGCCGAGCATCGACCCGACCTCGTCGTTTGGCCCGGATCGGTCGAAGAAGTCTCCGCCATCGTGCGCGAATGCGCTCGCGAAGGCGTGCCCATCGTCCCGTTCGGTGCAGGCTCGGGCGTGTGCGGAGGTGTTTTACCGGACGATCGCACCGTCGTGCTCGATTTGAAAAAATTGTCCGGTATTCGGAGTATCCGCCGCGATACCGGCGTACTCGACGTAGGCGCTGGAGCGCTTGGCATTCGCCTTGAAGAAGACCTCAATGACGCGGGTTTTACCTTGGGGCATTTTCCGTCGTCGATTCTGTGTTCGACCGTGGGCGGTTGGGTCGCCGCGAGAAGCGCGGGGCAATGCTCGGGACTTTACGGCAAAATCGAAGATATGGTCGTATCGCTCGAATGCGTCGCTGGAAATGGCGAAATCGTTCGCTTCAAGCGCCGTACGAACGGCCCGGACATGACGCCGCTCATCATTGGCAGCGAAGGCGTCTTGGGCGTTGTGACGAGCGCTGAATTGCGCCTCCATCCCGCACCAAAATCGCGTTCCTTCGGTGCATTTTCGTTTCCCAACGTCGAAGCCGGCTGGGAATTTTTGCGCTCGATGTTTCAAGCCGGGCTGCGTCCCGCCGTCGCTCGATTGTACGACGTTTTCGATTCGTTCATCGCGCGACTGGGATCAGTTCGTCGCAACAAACACAAGTCGGAGGAGTTTCACGAAAATGCGGGCGAAGGTGCCGGGTTTGGCGCGTCTGTTCTGCGAAAAGTCCTTCGACGCCCGGGCGTGGTGAACAAACTCATCAATGCCGCTCCCTCGAATCTGATGGGTGGTGCGACGCTCATCGTGCTCTTCGAAGGTTTGTCCGAACACACCAATGCGGACATGGAACGAGCGCGCATGATGGCGCTGGGTCAAGGGGCCAAGAATCTGGGAGAAAAACCCGCCCGCCATTGGCTCGAACATCGTTACAGCGTGAGTTATCGGCAATCACCGGTGTTCATGGCCGGCGCATTCAGCGATACCATGGAAGTGGCTGCGCCTTGGTCGCGTCTCGGCGAATTGTACCGATCCGTTCGGGAAGCCTTGGGAAAACACGTGTTTGTTATGGCGCATCTGTCCCATGCTTATCCCGACGGATGCAGCATTTATTTTACGTTTGCCGGAAGCGCGCCCTCTCCCGCGGAGATGGAAACGACGTACGATGCGACTTGGCGATCGGCCCTGGACGCCGCGATCGGCGCAGGCGGCACGTTATCGCATCACCATGGCGTAGGACGGAGCAAAGCTCCGCGATTGGGTGCGGAACTGGGTCACGGCGTGGCCATGATTCAAGCCCTGCAAAAAACGCTCGATCCCCAGGGAATCATGAATCCGGGCAATCTTTTGCCAAGGCAACGCCCGGACGTGAAACAGCCCGCGCCGGCGCCCAAAACGCCCACGCTCGATGCCATGTCGCTTTTGGTGCACACGAGCGGCAAAGCAACGCTCGCCGACGTCGAAACAAGCCTTTCGCGAAATGGTTTGTCCCTTGGGCTCGGCCCTGGAG
>CAYSYX010000238.1:0-13914 GCA_964435055.1 uncultured Polyangium sp.
ATAAATTACCCCATGCCGAACTGCCGGCACGCTCTTTCCGGCTGGATCAGACGGCGTCAACCAAGCCTACGCGTTTTCAATTCGACATTCTTATTCAAGACATTTGTTATACCTATGTTTTGGTATTTACACGTAGCATGATAGTAGCGGAGGCGCTGTATCGAAAACTGCCCAATACGGCCAACGATGAAATTGTGTACGAGCGCGAGGCCCCTGCAGACAAGGGCGAGCATCTCGTCAAGTTCGGGCCAATGATCGATGCTCGCAGCGACAAAGACCGGCTGTTCGCGGAGTTTACTGCACGTGGAGCGCACTTCAGACAACCATTGCTCACAAAATTTGCAATTGGCAATGTCTCCGGATTTGACGCTGTCTACAGTTGGTTTTTGGATGGCGTAACCATAATTGGCGCGTCGGCTCGCTATGCGAATTTGATTCAAGAACTGAACGACAACCCTTCTCTGCGCACCTTCTTCAGCGAGAAGCTCACCAACGTCGGTACCGGCATTCGCGATGTTCAAATAGAAGAAAGACCTTACGAGCTCGCATCCTTGGGGCATGATAACGAGTTATTGGAGTCATTCATTCGTGACGCTGTACGACAACTCGAAAAATCACGAAATGAAAAGTTCATAACTCGGAGCGAAGAATCCGGCGGTACGGTTATCGATGCTGAACGAAAACTGTATTTCAAGCTGAAGCTGATACACCGTAGCGGCACTGGATTCGAAGCGTCGTTCGACTTGGAAGACGAATCCGACGGCACTCAACGTCTCCTTCACCTGTTGCCAGTACTCTTTCATCGTACTCAAGAATCCGGCCTCTGCACTGTCATCGACGAACTCGACCGAAGCCTACACACGATGTTGACGCGCTATTTCGTCGAGGAATTCTTGAGCGTAGGGTCAGACACGCAAACGCAATTGATTTTTACAACGCACGATACGAACTTGCTCAACGGTCGCCTCTTGCCCGCACGTGCCGTGTGGTTTGTCGAAAAAGATGATAACGGAGCTTCGCGCATCCATTCGCTTTCCGAATACAAGCCTGAGCAGCTCGAGTATCTATTGGAACACCTTGAAGAGGGTTACTTGCAAGGTCGATTCGGGGCCATTCCGTTCATCGCCGACCGAAGGAATCTTCGTTGGCAAGTACGCGAGGAGAACCCCTCCGAATGATTCCGCGCAAAAAGCTGGTGCCCCCAACCACGCACGTGCGAGATGCACGACTTTACATCATCGTTGTCGAGGGTGAAAGGACGGAGCACGGCTACTTTATGGCGCTTGAATCGAGTAAATTCATTCAGACGGATCGCATACAACCTTACATTGTCCCCTCTCGAGACGGCAAGAGTGCGCCACAACATCTTGTCAATAATGCCGAAAGAGCCATTGCAGAATATGGACCGTTGATGCCTCAGGATGAGCTTTGGCTCGTTTTCGACGTCGACAAACACTCTGGAAGCAATCGCATCGAGCAAATTCACAGCGCATTGCACATTGCCGAAAGCCAGGGTTGGATTGTCGCATTGAGCAATCCTTGCTTCGAGGTTTGGCTGCTTCTGCACTTAGCCGATGACTTGTTAGGCATTGACGATTATGGAGAGACCGCAGAAAATAAACTACGTGACTTATTGAGTGGATACAGCAAATCGACAGTTCCGAAACCATGTCTTGATCGCCAAGCAATCCAACTTGCCATTACCCGCGCCAAAGCCCGCGACACCGATCCGAACAGCCCAATCCCGGAATTGCCGGGAACTCGCGTTTATCGCTTGGTCGAGCGGCTCGTGGGTACGCGAGTGGTCTAACCGCCGGTCTTCCTATTCCGTCGCGTGTTTTCCCAATCCCTCGGGAGCACCATGCCGTTTCGACGCAAATGCCAAGACCAACAATGTCGCGACATAAGGCAACGTTTGCACCAAGTCGCCCACGACGCTTTTTCGCGCCTGGTCCTGCAATCCAATTTGTAATGCTTCCAGTGCGCCAAACGCCAAACACGCGAGCGCCGCATAACCCGCACGCCATCCCGCCACGACCACGGCGGCCAAAGCAATGAATCCCCGCCCCGCCGACATGCCCGATTCGAATCGATGTTGATCGTACGCCAAATGCGCGCCCCCCAATGCGCAAATGGCCCCCGATACCGCGAGCGCTCGCAATCGAACGTTTGTCGTGTTGATACCCACCGCCGACGCCGCCACAGGGTTTTCCCCAGATGCACGAACTCGCAATCCAAACCGCGTGTTTTGCATGATGAACGGCGTCATTATCACCGCCGCGAGCGCCAACAAAAAGACCGGATCCAACAACACCCGGACGAGCATCGAAAAACCCGTCGCTCCCGTCGGGCCAAAACGAAATCCATCAATCGACGGCGAATTCGATGAACTATCGTAAATCGCTCGCAATCCCATACGCGTCGTGGCCAACGCCAACAGGTTCACCGCAATGCCGCTAATCACAGCGTGAATACGCGCTCGTTCCGTGAGCCATCCGTGCGCCAAAGACACCGCAATGCCCGTCGTAATCGCCGCGACGAGGCCAAGCGCCGCACTGCCGCTCGCGTGCGCCACCGCCACCGAGGAAAATGCTCCGGTCAGCAAAATGCCTTCGAGACCGATTTGAATGACGCCCGATCGCTCCGCCCATACGCCCGCAATGGCCGCACACGCATAAGGAACGGCAATACGTATGGATTCTGCAATCGTGGTGAGGGACAACAACGAGCTCACGACGTCACCTCTTTTTCAACATCTTCGACGGCCGAAGGTTTGTCGTCCGGCGGGTTTGTCTCGGATTCACTCCTGTTCGCCGCATCTTCCTTCGCCGCTACCCGCGTCGCCACCGCCACGAGCACAATCAATGCCGCTTCGAGCACGTCCATCGCTTCTTTGGGCACGCGCGCATTCACCGCCAAGCCTGCCTGCTCGAGCGTACCCAGAAAAACCGCCGCCAAGACGATACCCACCGCTTTACCTCGACCGAGCATCGCCACGGCAATGCCGCTCCATCCCGCTCCGGCCCCGAGACCCAATTCGTAATATCCTTTGTACCCAAGCGCCGTCGATGAAATCGCCAATGCCGCGACGGCCCCGGACAAGAGCATCGCCAAAAGCAAGCGCCGTTCAACCGCGATGCCTTCGGCATGACACGCTTCGGCGCGCAACCCGACCCAACGAATTTCACGTCCCACGCGCGTCCGCCGCAACAGTTCCATCACGACAAACACGGCGATGACGGCCAACGGAAACGCGAAACTTGCCGCACTTCCGGAAAGAGACGGAAAGACTCGGTCAAGGCGCGGAAGCGCAGCGCCCGGCGGAATGTCGGCCGTTCGCAACGAGGACGAACCCAACACCGTCGCCAACGACCACGGCAAGATCGCATCGACGATGCGGTTGACCATGATCGCCGTGATGATCTCGTGCACGCCGCGACGAACACGCAGGATCGCCGGAACAAACGCGACCGCAGCTCCGGTCGACGCCGCAACGAGGAGCACGATGGGCAACGCGACGATCGCGGGAGTGCCGGAGGGAAGATTTGTCGCGACAACCGCACCGACGAGACTCGCCAAAGCCAGTTGTCCTTCCGCACCGATGTTGAACATGCCGGCGCGAAGGGCGACCTCGAAGGCGAGGCCCGTGAACAAGAGCGGTGTGGCCTTGAAGAGGACTTGGCCGACACCGTACGGCGTGCCCCATGTGCCTTCGAAGGCCAGATACAACGCTTGCGATGGTGCCTGGCCAAACCCGAAGGCGATGAGATCGAAGAGCAGGATGCCACCGGCGATCGCGAGCAAGACAGGGAGCGCCGCCCGGAGAGTTTGTCGAGACATCACGCCGCCTCCATGCCGAGCATCGCGCGACCGATCACGTCGTCGGGTGTGTCCGGGGCCAAATCGGCCACGATGCGCCCGTTTGAAATGACGACCAGTCGGTGGGACAAACGTTTCAGTTCGCCGAGATCCGCGCTGATCACGAGCACGCCGAGACCTTTTTCAGCGGCCGCGATGATCGCTCGATGAATCACTGCGGCGGCACCTACGTCCACACCGCGGGTGGGTTGTCCCAGCACAACGACCGCCCGCTTGGCGCTCTTCTCGATGCGATCGAGCGCGCGAGCGATGACGATCTTTTGCTGATTGCCGCCGGAGAGCGCCCCCGCGGGACGTTCGGCATCGGCGGGAAAAACCCCGAAATGCTCGATCCGGCGCGCGACCAACGCATCTTCCTCCGCAGCATTTGACACATCGTCAAGTTCGCCCAGCACGAGGTTGTCGCCGACGGAGGCCTCGAGCATCAGCCCCTCCGCATGCCGATCCTCGTGCACAACGGCGAGCGCTCGACGACGACGCTTCATGTCCTCGGAAGATCGTACGGGTCCAAAAGGTTTTCCCCCGAACGCGATCTTCCCCTTCATGTCCGGTTCGAGGCCCGCGATGGCGCGAATCAGCTCACGTTGGCCATTGCCTTCGATCCCGGCCACGCCAACGATTTCGCCTCGCTTGACCGACAAACGCAAACCGTCGAGGACACGTTTGCCGTTTGGATTGACAACCACTATGTTGTCCAAGGTCAAGGCTTCATCAGGTTTGTCTTGGAGCGGCGGCGCTTTGGTCGGTGATGGTGGTTCACCCCCCATGATGGCGCGCGTGAGTTCGTCCTCGAGCTGTGCGCCTTCGGTACGATCGATGGCGCGGGACACCACGGTGCGCCCGCGACGCATGACAGTTACTTGGTGTGCAAACTGAATCACTTCATCGAGATGGTGCGTGACGACAGCGATCGTCGCACCGTCGTTCGCGAGTCTTCCGAGCGTTGCGTAGAGCTCGCGCGCCTCGATGGGCGACAAAACGGCGGTGGGTTCGTCAAGAAAAATGGCCCGGGCACCTCGAAAAAGGACGCGCAGAATTTCGAGACGCTGACGTTCGCCGACGGCCAGCTCCTGCGTCACCGCATCGAGATTCACCTTCAGCCCCGTTTGTTTCATCAGCTCGGTGGCGTGTGCGCGTGCGGATGCAAGGTCGAGTCGGCCGAAGGACTGCGTGGGTTCGGCGCCAAGAACCAGATTCTCGAGCGCGGTAAACGCCGAGACGAGCATGAAGTGTTGGTGCACCATGCCAATCGACGCCGAGCCTTGTGCGCCTTCAACATGAATGACGCCGCCGGCCTTGGGAACGAAGCCCGCCGCCGCTTTGAGCAACGTCGACTTACCCGCTCCGTTTTCGCCGACGATGGCGTGAATCGCGCCGGGTTCGAGCGTCACGCGAGCATCACGTACCGCCCAAAAGTCGCCGTATCGAACACCGAGCCCCTCGATTTTGATGGTCGGACCGCGCACGCGACGGAGGATACCCGGTCAAGGCAAACGCGGGGAAAGTTTGTCCCGGGAGGTCACGACGGCCGGAACGGTTTGTCTGGGCGACACGGCTCTCGAGCCTGCGACAAATTCCCTCGCCGCTGATGCCCGATGCGATGTACAGTCGTCTCATGCGGGGAGCGGCAAAATGATCGCGCTGATTCAGGAGTGGTTTGCTTTTCTGCTTCGCTGGCTGCATCTGATGGCGGGCATCGCGTGGGTTGGCACGTCGTTCTATTTCAATTGGTTCGATCTTTCGGTACGCCCTCCCAAAGACAAGGTCCTGAAGGAAAACATTCGCGGGACGCTCGACGAGATCCACGGCGGCAGTTTTTATTATCACGAACAGTATTGGCCGGACAAACATCCCGAACGGCTTCTCGTCCATGCCTGGCCGGCAAAAACGACGCTCGTTACCGGGATCCTGCTTTTGGGGTTATTTTATTGGCACGGCGCGCGAACATATCTGATCGATCCGAGCGTCGCCGATATCGGGCCTTTGGCGGCGATTGGAATCAGCATTGCGTCGATCACGGCATGCTGGTTTTTCTATAACGAAGTTTGTTACTTTTTTTCGAGCAACCGGACGGTCTTCATCGTCATGGCGGGATTCGTCACGGCGGCGACGTACGGGTTTCAACACGTATTCAGCGGGCGCGCGGCGTATATTCACGCAGGCGCAATGCTTGGCACATGCATGGGGCTCAATGTGTGGACGAGTATCGTTCCGCATCATATTGCCATGCGCAAGCAATTGAACTCGGGCGAACCATTGAATCGAAAAGACGGCGAAGAAGCCAAGAGGCGGTCGCAGCACAACAATTATTTCACATTGCCCGTCACCTTCGCGATGATCAGCAACCATTTTGCCGTGGCCTACAATCACCACCTCGGCTGGTTGATTCTTTGTTTGTCCATGGGCGGGGGCGTCGCGATTCGCCATTATTTGAATATCTCGTACAAAGAGGACCGCAAAGAGCAGCGATTGCTCGTGGCGATTGCGTTGGCGTTTGGCGCGGCCATTGGGCTGACGTTTCTCAAAAAGCCGGAACCCAAAATCATCGGCCCGGTGGATACGCCGACCGCGATGGCGATCATTCAAAAACGGTGCACGACGTGCCATTCCACCAAGCCGACTTATTCGGCTTTCGTGGCGCCTCCGGCCGGGTTTGTCATGGAATCGACGGAACAAGTATTGGCAAAGTCCGAGAAAATCGTCCAACGAACGTCGGTTTCCCGCGATATGCCGCTGGGCAACGTCACCGCAATGACCGACGACGAACGGGCCATGCTCAAAGTCTGGATCGAGGGGCAAAAGAAATGAGCATGGAAGAGATTCGACCTCCGGATTCGCTCCGCCTCGATTGTCCAAAACCGCGCTTGTTTTTGGCCGGATCCATTGAAATGGGCAAAGCGGTGGATTGGCAAGCCGCAGTAACGCAGGCACTTGCCGATATCGACGTGCTCATTTGCAATCCGCGACGTGCAGCGTGGGACGCCGGCTGGCCGCAGGACATTGATTTCGCGCCTTTTCGAGAACAAGTGGAATGGGAACTCGAAGCGCTCGAAAGAGCGGATTTGATTGTTTTCTATTTTGCCCCCGACACCAAATCCCCAATTACGCTTCTCGAGCTCGGACTACACGCGCGGCGCAACATCCTGGTCTGTTGCCCCCAGGGTTTTTGGCGTAAAGGCAATATCGACATCGTGTGCCGTCGATACGGCATCACCCAAGTGGACACACTCGAAGGATTGATTGCGCGAACCAAAGAAGCCTTGGCGGCGTTGCCAATTCGTTGACGCGTTCGAGACGTTTCGTTGCGTCAACGACGCTGCTTGACGGATACACGTTCCTTACCGACAATTTGAAGTGCCCCTGTTGAATTCGGAAAACGCGACACATATTGTGGTCACGAGGAGGCCGCATGAGTCTTCAAAAAGTTGCGGTCGTCGCGCTGGGAGGCAATGCGCTCCTGCGCGCGGGTGAAACCGCAACAGCCGAACGGCAGCGAGCGCGTGCCGAACAGGCCGCCCATTGCATCGCGGAGATCATCGCGGCCGGATTTCGAGTCGTGGTCATTCATGGCAATGGTCCTCAAGTCGGCAATTTGCTCCTGCAAATGGAGTCTTGCGCCGAGCGCATTCCGCCGAGTCCCCTCGATGTAGCGGTCGCGGAAACGCAAGGAATGATGGGTTATTCGCTCGAACTGGCATTACGAAACGAACTGACGTGCAGGTCGATTTCCGCGGAAGTGACGACGCTCATGACGCTCGTGGAAGTGGACCCTTTGGATCCTGCATTCGAGCACGCGGAAAAACCCATCGGCCCCGTATTGTCGCCCGAGCGGGCGGAGCATCTACGAGTTTTCGAACACGCCTCGGTCGTGGAGGAACGAGGTCGAGGATTTCGCAAAGTGGTGCCATCGCCGCGACCGATTTCGCTGATTGAAGCGGGCATCTTGCGCAAACTCGTCCATGCCGGAGCCATTGTGATGGCGGGCGGCGGGGGCGGCATCCCGGTGATTCGAACGCCACAGGGCCGATTGCAAGGCGTCGAAGCCGTAATCGACAAGGATCGCACGGCGGTTTTGCTCGCGCGAGCGGTACGGGCGTCGCATTTGTTCATTTTGACCGAAGTCGAGTATGTACAGGAAAAATTCGGCCTGCCGGACGCAACGAATATCGAATACGCCACGGCGGCTCGAATTTCCGAATTGATGGAGCTCGGGGAATTTCCCCCGGGGAATATGGGGCCGAAAATAGAAGCGGCCCTTGATTTTCTCGCTTCCGGTGGTCAAGAAGTGGTTATTACATCGCTCGATGCATTACCTCGTAAAACCGGCACCCACATTCATCCATGAGTGAACGCCATGCGCGCAGACGACGATCATTCGGGCTCAATCGAATTTACGCTTGACGGAATCGAGCGCAGCGTGCCATTTCGGCATGGCGAGTCGGTGCTGGAAGTTTTGCGGGAACGATGTGGCATCACCTCAATCAAAGACGGTTGTCGCCCGCAAGGCCAATGCGGGGCCTGCTTGGCCATCGTCAATGGTCACGCTCGGGTGACCTGTACGCTTCCCGCCGACCATCTCCGGGGAGCGACCATAAAGACATTGGCGAGTTTGTCGGAGCAAGAGCGTGCTCGGTTGGTCCGTTCTTTTTCGCGTTGTGCGGGTGGAGGTCAATGTGGATTTTGCGTTCCGGCCATCGCCTTGCACACCACGGCGCTCGTCGAACATCATCCCGAACCGACGCGAAAAGAAATTGAAAAGGCGCTCGATTTGCACCTTTGTCGATGTTCCGGATATACGGGATTCGTCAAAGCCATCGAAGCGTACGCACGGGAGAAACGTGGGGGCGAAGCGGTCGAGCCATTAAACGAGGGCGGCGTAGGCGCCGGAGTGGCCAGACTGGGCGCGGCGGAACAAGTCCTGGGCGAAAAACAGTTTGTCGCGGATATGGTTCGACCGGGTCTGCTGCACGGAGCCTTGGTGTTGTCCGAGCATGCCCGCGCAAAAGTCACGAAAATCGATTATTCAAAGGCACTTCAAGTGCCCGGCGTTGCAGCCATCATCACGGCGAATGACGTCCCCGGTGAGCGATATCAAGGTTTGCTGGAACGTGATTGGCCCGTGTTCATTGCCCAGGGAGAAGAAGTCCGGTGTGTCGGCGATGTATTGGCCGCAGTCGCGGCCGAGGATCTCGCGACGGCTCGCGCGGCGGCAAAACTCGTCGAAATCGAATACGAAGTGCTGATGCCCATCGTCGATCCGGAAACAGCGTTATTGCCATTGGCTCCGCGTATCAACCCTCGTCATGACAACCTTCTCGGGCGTTCGACGATTCGTCGTGGAAATGCCGAAGAGGCGCTGGTTCATAGCCGTCATGTGACACGCGGCGTTTTTTCAACCCAAAGGATCGAACATCTTTTTCTGGAGACGGAATGCGCGCTGGCGGAAATGCTGCCCGATGGACGTCTGTGTGTGTATTCGCAGGGTCAAGGCGTGTATGACGATCAAAGGCAAATTGCGTCGGTGCTCGGATGGCCCGAAAATCGTATC
Organism: uncultured Polyangium sp.; assembly: GCA_964435055.1. Taxonomy (GTDB): domain Bacteria; phylum Myxococcota_A; class Polyangia; order Polyangiales; family Polyangiaceae; genus Polyangium. Next base: position 9,428 of record CAYSYX010000238.1, read on the forward strand.
GTCGTGCGCCTCGTGCCCAACGGCGGAGCATTCGGGGGAAAAGAGGACCTGACGGTCCAAGGATACGCTGCGCTTTTGACGTGGAAAACAGGTCGTCCGGTAAAACTTCCTCTGGATCGGGAACAATCGATTCGAATACACCCGAAGCGACATCCGATGCGCTTGGAATTCGAAATGGGATGCGATGCGGAGGGTCATTTTACTGCGATTTGTGCCCGCATTTTGGGTGATAGCGGGGCGTATGCTTCCGTCGGAGCGAAAGTGCTCGAGCGCGCGGCCGGCCATGTCGCGGGCGCGTATTACATACCCCACGTGGACATCGACGCTTGGGTGGCTTATACGAACAATCCTCCCAGCGGAGCGATGCGCGGGTTTGGCGTACCACAAGTGACGTTTGCGCTCGAATCCTGCATTGACGATTTGGCGGAAATGGTGGGGCTCGACCGCTGGGAGATTCGGTATCGTAATGCATTACGCGTCGGGGACAAGGTCACGACAGGCCAGGTACTCGACAAGTCCGTTGGAATCGTGAAATGCTTGGAAGCGGTAAAACCGGCGTGGGAAGAAGCCAAGAAAAATAACCGTGCAACCGGCATTGCGTGCGGAATCAAGAATTCCGGAATCGGCAACGGCGTACCGGAACGAGGTCGGGTGCTCTTGCGCGTGGAAAACGAGGGATCGATTTCCTTGTTTAATGGTTTCACGGAAATGGGACAGGGGTTATTTACGGTCCTCGCCCAAATCGCCTCGGAAGTCACTCAATTGCCACTCCACACGTTTCGCCCGTGTGCCGATACCGAAGCTCCGTGTGCGTCGGGCCAAACGACGGCTTCGCGTGGAGCATTGTTGTCGGGTCAGGCGGCAAGAATTGCCGCGGAAAAGCTGCACGCCGCCCTCGACCATGGAAAGACGCTGAAAGAACTCGCCGGACTGGAGTTTTTCGGGGAACACGCCATTACCGACACGACCCCCATCGATACGGATTCGGAGCATCCGAAAACGCATACGACATACGGGTTCGCCACGCAAGTGGTGGTGCTCGATGAATCGGGTCATATCGAACGCGTCGTCGCCGCCCACGATGTCGGTCGAGCTTTGAATCCCGCGTTTTGCGTCGGCCAAATCGAAGGGGCGGTGCACATGGGCCTCGGATATGCCCTCACGGAAGAACTCGTTTGTCAAAAAGGTATGCCCACAACGTTCTGGCTCCGCGATTTGGGTGTTTTGCGCGCGAAGGACATGCCGAGTGTCGACGTCATTCTCATTGAAGAGAACGAGCCGGAAGGGCCATTCGGAGCAAAAGGAATCGGTGAAATCGGGCTTGTTCCCACAGCCGCCGCGGTCGCATCGGCGATCCGCGCGGGAGAAGGCGTCGCTCTCCACGAATTACCGATGAAAGATAGCGCGGCCGCCAAAGCAATGAGTGTCGGAATGCACCACACTCATCATCACGCCCCCCCATCCGAGCGCGTATTCTTGCACCGAGGAAGGCCCTGAATGACGCACGTCGATCACGGCCACATCAACGCGCATACCCATTTGTATAGCGGACTTGCCCCATTGGGATTGCCGCGACTCGACCCGCCTGCTCGGAGCTTTTTGGAAATTCTCGAACGATTGTGGTGGCGACTCGATCGAGCGCTGGATCACGAATCAATCCGGGCGTCGGCGGAGTTTTACATAGCAAACGCCCTGCTTTGCGGCACGACGGCGCTCATCGATCATCATGAATCGCCGAACTGCATCGAAGGCTCTCTCGATATCTTGGCGGATGTTTGCCAAGAATTGGGAATTCGAGCCTTGACTTGTTACGGCATTACCGAACGCAATCGCGGCGAAGATGAAGCGTCCGCGGGACTCGACGAGACGCGGCGATTTTTGGAGAGCAATCGCCGTCCGCTCGTACGCGGCGCCGTCGGAATGCATGCCGCATTCACGCTGAGTGACGATTCCATTCGTCGCGCAGGCAAGCTCGCCCGCGACTATGGCGTGCCCGTGCATGTGCATGTCGCCGAGGATGGAATCGACGTCAACGACGCGGTTCAACGCGGATATGGCGGGCCGTTGGAGCGATTGCGGGCGCTCGACGCAATCCCGGTCGGAGCGATTCTGGCCCACGGAGTCTTTTTGACGCCGAACAATCTGCGTTATGACGTGCCAAACCTGAATGCGTGGCTCGTCCAGAATCCGCGCTCGAATGAAAACAATCGAGTGGGATATGCTCGCGTCCTCGGCCATGACAATCGCGTGGCGCTGGGAACGGACGGATTTCCGTCGAATATGCGCGACGAACTCGCGGCACTCGAGCGAATCGCAAAAAGTGCCGGAGATCTTCATTTCGACCGGCTTGGTCCCGCAAGGTTGAATGCGTCCGCGAAATTGCGTCACGAACTCTTCGGGGCGACGGATGATGACCTTGTCGAATGGGATGACTCGAGCGAAGGGCCCCGCGTGGAGCGCGTGGTCATTGCGGGACGTGAAGTGGTTCGTCAGGGCCGGCTCGTGTCGGGTGACTTGTCGACGATCATCGAAAATGCCAAAGAAGCGGCGAAGCGACTTTTTCAACGAATGCAGACAGTGGGAGACGAATCATGACGCGCCTTGGAATGGAAGAACATATCGTTGACGAATCAGCGCTCGAACGTACGGCCGCCCATTTTCGTTCGCGAGGCATTCGATTGCCGACGTTCGCAGAGCTGGCGGATCCGTCGCAATGTTCGCCAAAAGTCGCACAGCAACTGGCGTCGATTGGTCGAGACGAACCGCATCCGCTGAATCTGTACCGCGTGCATTGGTTCAACGATCATCAAAGCGCCGTTTTTCGACAGATCCCGGAATACGTCGAATTGCCTTCGTCCCTCACGGGCGTCCGCGCGCGTATCGTGGTGGCGCTCGGAAATCGCTTTCCGCTCATTCATGCCCACAAGGTCCTCGCCGCTTATGCGTGCCTCGTCCCGCGTCTCGTCACCGGACAATTCGATCCTCTTGCTCATCGGGCGCTTTGGCCGTCCACGGGCAATTATTGTCGCGGAGGCGTGGCCATTTCCAAAATACTGGGCTGCCGCGGGGTGGCCATTCTGCCGGAAGGAATGAGTCGCGAACGATTCGAATGGCTGGAGAAATGGGTGGAAAACCCGGCGACCAATATCGTCAAGACGCCCGGAAAAGAAAGCGACGTCAAAGAGATCTACGATATGTGCGAAACGCTCGAACGCCGCGATTCCGCCAATGTCGTCTTCAATCAATTCTGTGAATTCGGCAATCATCTGGTGCATCGCATGGTCACGGGTCCGGCATTTGAACGAATTTTCAATGACCTCCGCACACGAACCCCCAATGTACGTTTGTCCGGTTTTGTATCGGCCACGGGTTCGGCGGGTACGATCGGCGCCGGCGATTACTTGAAAGATCGATTCGGCAGTCGCATCGTCGCGGTAGAAGCCCTGGAATGCCCCACGTTGCTTTACAATGGCTTTGGTTCACACAACATCCAAGGCATTGGGGACAAACACGTCCCCTTCATTCACAATGTCATGAATACGGATGTCGTGACCGCCGTTTCCGATGCCGCGACCGATGGTCTATACGTCCTCTTTAATGATCCGCTTGGACAAACCTACCTGCGTGATCACCATGGCATTTCCGCAGAAACGCTCACGGCTCTCGGTTCGTTTGGTTTTTCATCGATAGGCAATGTCTTGGGAGCCATCAAAATGGCCCGAGCGCTCGATTTGGGCGATGAAGATATCATCATGACGGTGGCCACGGACGGCGCCGGCATGTATACGAGTGAAATACCTCGCATCGTGGCGGAACGATGGAGCGGGCATTTTAATGAACGCATCGCCGCCATGACGTTCGGGCAACACATCTTGGGCGCAAGCACCGGTCATCTGCTCGAACTGCGTCATGAAGATCGAACGCGCATCTTCAATTTGGGCTACTTTACCTGGGTCGAACAGCGAGGCGTGTCGCTTGCGGATTTCGAGGTTCGACGACGCCAAACCTTCTGGAAAGAACTCGAGAGGTTCCCCGCCCGCTGGGACGAGCTTATTCGGTCGTTGAACGAGCGTATCGGGAGCCCTTCGTAATGCAATCGAAATTGGTTTGTCTTGGCTGCGAAACGGAATTGCCGGAATTGGGAGCGTCGCCGCTCGCATTCCATTGCCCGCTCGCACCTGACGATCCAACGACCGATCATATCCTCGTCCGGCGTTTCGTCAATGCCGAACGACGCGCCGTGCGAATGGATGAAACGAATCCGTATCTTCGTTTTCGCGATTTCGACCACGTGTATCTGACGGCATCCGCGGCGGGTTTGTCCGATAACGCGTATGCTGACCTCGTTCGGAAACTCGATGCGGCGATTTCACGAGTCGATGGTCATGGTTTTTCAATAACGCCTCATGAGCGACAAGTATCGCTCGAAATGGCGCTTGGTTTTTCCGAACCAGGCGGCTTGTGGGTGAAAAATGAGACGGTCAATG